>JBBRZQ010000049.1:0-29295 GCA_038236535.1 Actinomycetales bacterium | reverse complement strand
GCGCACCCGGCGCTGCTGAGGCGGTGCCCCAGCCCGGATTCTCTCAGCACCGTTGGCGAAGGCACAGTTGAGGGCCCGGGAGGTGGTCCATGTTGGCGACGCGGTCTGGGACGTCAGGGCATCGGCAGCGCTGCAGATCCGCTGCATCCGGCTGGAAGGCGGAGGCACCAGCGCTTCAGAGCTGCACCAAATCGGCGCGTTTGAGACCTGGCGTGATCCCGGAACACTCTTGGAGGGCTTCGAAAAACGCATCCTGGGTTCAGTGGCATGGAGCTCGCGGACCCACAGACCCATCCGAACGTTGGCGTTGGGGTTTGGTCCACGGCCGCCGCGGGTAGTGATCAGAATCTGCACCAGATCAGGACCGAAATTGAGGAAGGAGTCATGCTGTGACGAACTCTGTAGAACAACTCGCTAGCACGCTCACGAACCAGCACCATCAGATCAAGACCATGATGGAAACGGTGGTGACCCGTAACGGTGCCGAAAGGGCGACCGCATTCGCCGAACTCTGCCGCTTCCTAGCCGCACACGAAGCCGCCGAGGAAGAGTGCATCCACGTGCCGGCAAAGGAGGAGCTCGAAGGCGATACCACCGTCGTCGACTTGCGAATCCAGGAGGAGAAGGAGGCCGGCCAGGTCATCGCTGAACTTGAACGCCTCGACACGGAGTCCCAGGAGTTCCGGGACAACTTCGAGAAGTTCCGCAGGGCTGTGATCGCCCACGCCGAGGCCGAGGAGCACGAGGAACTGCCCAGGCTCCGCGGGATCGTCGACGAGCACGAGGTGGCACGGATGCAGGATGCGCTGCACCGCGTCCCCGACCTGGCCTCACAAAATGGCGGTTATGGAACGTCGTTCATTGAGCGGCTCCAGGCGGCCCGCGCCGAGTTCCGCTCCGGGGCCCCTACCGCGCGCTAATGGCTCACGAATCGCATGACGTCCCTCAAGAACACTGCCCGTCGCACCGACGTCATTCACCATGCGACGCTGAGAGACGTCGCTGACCTCACACCCGGTGAGGTTGGTATCCGCGCCCTATCCATATTTGGGCGTTCCTCCGTCGCTTTTCGGTTGGCCGGTGTTTGGCAAGAGCGGTCATTGCGCTTCATGCAATGCCTGCAGGGGTCAGTAGCGGACGTCGCCGACGCGGGCGCAGCATTCTTCGGATGCGTTTTGTTGACAGCCTCACCCAGGAGCAGATCGGCGATCGCCTTGGCGTCAGTCAGATGCAGGTCTCGCGGCTGCTGACCACGATCTTGTCGAAGCTGCGCAAGAACATGGAGGATCAGCTGGCGGCATGAACCCGGGCCGGGCGCGTTCACCCGGGGGCGGGCATCGAGGATCAGCTGGGTGTCCCATCGTGAAGGCTTCCGGTAAGCACGACCCGGTCAGCCACGTCCCGCAGAGTGCGATTCCTGTTGTTGCTCGCCTGACGCAGCATGGCGAACGCCGCTTCGCTGGTCAGCTTGTGCAAGGCCATCAGGATGCCGATCGCCGCTCCGATCTGGCGGTTGCTTCTTAGTGCCCGCTCCAGGTTCGCCGAGCGGCTCTCGGCCTCGTCCAGGGCAAAGTTGCGCAAGGCGGCCAGCTCGTGGTGCACGGCCAGCCTGGCCAGCAGCTCCGCCGGCTCGAAGGGCTTGACGATGTAGTCATCTGCCCCGGCCCGAAGGCCCTTGGCCGCCGAGTCGGCGCCCGCCCGCGCGGTCAGCAGGACCACTGGTGTGCGGCTCAGGTCGGGATTGGCGCGCAGCATACGGACCAGGGCCAGACCATCTAGCCCCGGAAGCATGACATCTGAAAGGACCACGTCCGGCATTGTTGTCAGGGCCAGTGCGGTCTCCGCGTCCGGCGCCGCCGTGACCTCCCATCCGTCCCCGTGAAGGAGCCTGACGATATAGCGGCGAAGGTCGTCGTTGTCCTCCACCACCAGAATGTGGCGTCCTCCCGACGACGCAGGACTAGGGGCGCCGGAGGCCACTTCTTCGGAACTCCGATCCGCGGCCGGAAGCTCGCTTAGGACCTGACCTCGCAGACGATCACTGACTGTTGCCGGCGCCACCTCGGAGGTGACGGCGGCGCTGAGCGGCAGACTCACCCTGAAGGTGCTTCCCTGTCCTGGCGCACTGTCCACCTCGACCAGGCCGTCGTGGGCGCTGACCAGGTCGGCAACCAGAGCAAGCCCGATCCCCGCCCCGGGCCCGGTCCGGGAGGTCGCGCTGGCGACCTGGTGGAACCGCTCGAAGACCCTGTCGAGCTCACCCTGCGCGATCCCGATCCCGGAGTCCTTGACCTCCAGAACCGCTTGCCTGTCCGTGACCTTGACACGTACGTCGATGCCGCCGGCTTGGGTGAACTTGTACGCGTTGGACAACAGGTTGAGCACGATCCTCGACCACATCTCCGGATCCATGTCGACCACCGTCGATGATGTCGGCACCTCAACGGTCAAGCTCAGGTCGGCCGCCTCCAGCGCCGACCTGAACATGCTGGAGCAGTCCCGCGTAAGCGCCGAGATGTCGGTGGGTTGACGGCGGGCCACCAGGGCGTCGCCCTCAGCTTGGGCGAACGTCAGGAGCGCGTCCACCAGACGATCAAGGTGCAGCGCGGCCCGCCTGGCAGCGTCGATCGTGCCGACGTCCAGGGCGGCTACATCCTGTGATGGGCCGCCAAGGGGCCCGCCCAGCGCGCCGAGCACCAGGGTCAGGGGGGTGCGGAACTCATGACTGACGTTCTGGAAGAACCGCGTCTTTGACTCGTGCAGCTCTGCGAGCATCTCGGTGCGGCGAAGCGCTTGCTCGTGGGCGCGCGAGTCGGTCAGCAGCGTGGAGAACTGGCGTCCGACGAGGTCGAAGAAGCTCCGATACACATGATCGACCCCCCGGTAGGGATTGACTCCCATGAGCAGGACGCCAACCGGATCATCCTCCCCGCTGATGGTCAGTGGCTTCAGCATCGCCAACGTGGGCACGGCATTTCCCAACGGGCTCGGAGCAATGTCCCCGGGTCGGGCCAATGGCCGCAGGTCAAGCATCTGGCTTCGGCCCGTTCGCGCCACCCGGGCTACCGCCAGCGACGCCTCCTTGGGCACCCTGAGCGGACATGCGTCCGTGCCCGTCAGCAGCCCGTACGAGGCGGCGAGCTCGAGCTCGTCTCCCTCCAGCAGGTAGCACGCCGCGAACGGCATCGCCGGCCGGTTTCGGCCCATGATCTCCAGTGAGGCCTGGGCTGCTTCCTTCAGCGAGTGCAACCCTGCGCGCGGCAGGGTGCCCAGCTCGTAGACGGTGGCAAGGCGCCGTTCCCCGACAACTCGTCCAGTGACGTCTGTGGTCGCCACCAAAATCCCCAATACCTCGTTGGCATCATTGACGATTGGGCTATACGAGAACGTCCAATACGTCTCCTCGATATATCCGTGCCGCTTGAGAAACAACAAGAAGTCCTGCGAGAGGGTAGCTCCCTGCCCGGCCATGACGGACGCGGCCAGCGGCCCGACATCCGCCCAGGCCTCGGGCCAGCACAGGATCGCCCGTTGTCCCAACGCCGTGGACTGTTTGTCCCCCAGGATCGGGACAAAAGCCTCGTTGTAGATCTGAACCAGATCTGGGCCCCACCAGATCATCATCGGCAACCTGGAGGAGAGCACCGTCCTCACGGCCGCGAACAGCTCGGCCGGCCACCCCGACACCGGTCCCAAAGGTGTCGAAGACCAGTCTCGTGATCGCAAGTGCGTGCCATCAGAACCCGGGAACAGGGACTGCGCGGCACCGTCCCCGGCTGCGATCAGAGGGTCCATCACGCCATCATGCCGTGAAGGGTGACCCAGAAACATTCAATCCTCAACAATGGCAGGGGGTTTGCCACAGATGGGAACCATTTGCCTCACTTTCAGCGCTCTGGCTGCCCGATCTCCATCGCTCGTTCTCTCATGTTTACCCTCCGCCACCCTGGGCCGAACTGCCAGACCTTGCGACGAGGCCGCGGACCTCATCGACTGGCAGTGTCACGACCGCGATCTTGATCTGCAGAGACGTCCCTCGTTGTGCCGCTCCCTCGATGCATCAGGCAGTGGGCGGCCAGTGCGGCGCAGATGAGGCCGTTGACGGCGCCGATAACGACGTCACTGAGGTGGTGCATGCCGCGGTACAGACGTGAGTACGCGACCAGGAAAGGGATGAGCGAGCACGCGGCGATCACGGTCCGGCGCAGCCAGGTTCGCTCGATCGTGGTGGCCATGATCGCGAGCGAGGCGAACAGGGCCACGCTCGCCCCGACGTGACCGCTGGGGTAGCTGGACGTCGGTGGGGCTGGGTCCAGATGCGGGACATCCGGGCGTGGGCGACCAGTGACAAGGGTCGCGGCCACGAAAACCGCTGCTTGCAGGCTGATCGCGATAGCGGGGATGGCGGCAAACCACCAGCGTCGCGTGCGCCAGTAGACCAGCACGACAGCGACCACGGTGAGGCTGATGATGATCTCGGTGTTGCCGATATGCGACCAGATGGCGGTGATCGAGTCCCACGTCTGGGTCCGGGTCTCCTGCAGCGACCGGTTCAGGTCGCTCTCCGAGTGGTTCCAGCTCTTGAGCGGCCCGGTGATCAGCTTGCCGAGTGCGCTGATGGCCACCCAAAGCACGATGCCGGGAGCTATCGCGTACTGGAGCACGTCGCGCACGGCAGTGCGCCGACTGGGTCCGGTATCGCGGCCTAGATCCGGGGGGACGAGGAACATGTCCGGTGGTCCTTTCTCATCCTGAGGCAGCGGGTCGAAGCCTGAGCGGTCTAGGATTGCCGACTTTGGACGATGCCTGCATGTTGACATACCCGCCCGCTCAGGCTCGAAACATTCGGCCTTGGTACGTCGGCACGTCGAGGATGCGGGTGAGGTTGGCGAACCCAAAAACGGGTACCCATTTGCTGGTGGCGCGTTGTAACGCGAGAATCAGCGATTCAGCTTCGCCAGTCTCGACCCGGCGCTGGAAGGTAACGGACTTAAAGGAGAGCGCGATGGTAGGAGGACGCGAGGTCGCCAGTGCCGCAGACACGGTAGGAGACAATCCCGTCGTGCAGATCGGCGCGCGCGTGGGCTATGCCTTGAGCGGAGTCCTGCACCTACTGATTGGCTGGATTGCCTTGCAGCTGGCGTGGTTTGGCGGCGGTAAGACTGCTGACCAGTCCGGCGCACTGCAGACGCTGGCCGCCAACACGCTGGGGCGGTTCACACTCTGGGTGGCGGTGGCGGGATTCCTCGCGCTCGGACTGTTGCAGCTCGCTGACGGATTCGCGGTCCGTTCCGCGCCTGGCTCGTCGCCGTGGGCGCACCGGGCCAAGAGCCTCTCCAAGGGAGTCGTCTACCTTGCGCTTGCCTGGACCTGCTTCAGCTTCGCCAAGGGAAGTCCCAGCAGCAGCAAAGCGCAGAGCGCCGACTTCACCGCAACCCTGCTGCAGCAGCCGGGGGGCCGACTCCTGGTCGCGGTCCTGGGTCTGATCGTCATCGGGGTAGGCAGCTATCACGTGGCCAAGGGCTGGACCAAGAAGTTCCTCCGGGATCTCGCCGAGCATCCCGGTGTCGTTGTCACGCGCCTTGGAATGGTTGGTTACGTTGCCAAGGGTTTCGCGCTGGCTGTTGTGGGGATCTTGTTCATGGCTGCTGCGGCGCAGAATTCAGCGAGCAAGGCCACCGGGCTGGACGGGGCGCTACGCTCCCTGCGCCAGCAACCGGCAGGGACGTGGCTCCTGACGGCGGTCGCCCTGGGTATCGCCGCATACGGCGTCTACAGCTTGGCACGCGCAAGGTTTGCGCGCGTCTGAGTCCGCCGTCCTGAGTAGACGCCGACACCAGACGGGTGGCGCGACAATTTTCACCCGCTTTGGATGAGCCCCAATGATGTCCCGAAAGTCCAGGCCGTTAAAGTTGGTCTTCATCGTTTGGATGAGTCAAACCAGTCACTGCTGAGGCGGTCCCAGGCCATTACGCACACAATTACCGCTGCCGCAGATCTCCTGGTGATTCCCGCAGATCGAGATAACAGCGTCTACCCCGAATGTCTTACTTGCGTCATGAATTGCACGTGCTGATGGCAATTCTGTGGGATGCGGATCCAGCGGCAGTGGAGACCTACCGTTTCGCAATCGGGGATGAAGTGCGACTGGTGGAGAGCGGTCTGCTGGTTACCCAGACCTTGGCTTCCGACGGGCGCGAGCTGCTGGTCGTGGTCGGCCCCGACATCGACCTCCAAAGCGCATGTGACCTCGCCACAGGGTTACGACTTGAGCGACCCGAGGTCGGGGTGGTGCTGTTGCGCCGACGCCCGGAGGTCACAATCCTGGCCCAAGCGCTTCGATCCGGGATCCGGGAGGTCATCTCCGCTGAGGACCTCCCGGCGCTGGCCGAAGCCTGCCACCGAAGCGTCGATCTATCCCTGGCCCTGGCCGGGGCCGATTCGGAAGAGGGAGGCCGGAGCGGACGGGTAGTGACCGTATTCTCCGCGAAAGGGGGCGTCGGTAAGACGACGATTTCCACCAACCTCGGGGTCTACCTCGCCTCCACCGGAAGCCGGGTCCTCCTGGTGGACCTGGACCTGGCGTTCGGCGATGTCGCCATTAGCCTCCAGCTCACCCCCTCACGCACCACCACGGACCTGATCGCCATGTCCCGCGAGCTTGACTCACACGGCCTCGCCTCGGCGGTGACCCGCCATGCCAGCGGGTTGGACACTCTCTGTGCCCCGGACACCCCAGCGGATGCAGATCGGATTCCTGCAGCCACGACCGCAAGGCTTCTTCAGGTCGCCAGAGGCATGTACGACTTCGTCATCGTCGACACCCCACCGGCATTCACCGAGCATGTCCTTGCCGCCCTCGACGTCACCGATGTGTCCATCCTGATAGCCACCATGGACGTCCCCGCCGTGAAGAACCTGTGTCTGGTGTTGAACACCATGGACCAGCTCGGCTACCCGAAGCAGTCCCGTGTTGTGGTCATGAATCGATCCGACGTCAAAGCGGGACTCAAGATCGCCGACATTGAGGCCGTCACCAAACAGCCGGTGGCCGTGTCGATCCCCAACTCCCCCGACGTCCCGGCGTCGATCAACCGGGGAGTGGCCATCGTGCTCGAGGAACCCGATCACCCAGTCAGCGCGGCGCTTCGTTCCTTGGCCAATGCCCACGTCAGACCCGACCACGTAACGACCATAACAACGCTCAAAGCACCAGACCTCGGCAAAGCACCTTCCCCAACCACCCGCCGTGACCCGCGAATGCAGCGCCGTCGCGGCACCGGATAGGCCAACCGCGCGGTCGCCGCTCCTATACAGACTCTTTGCGACCTCTCGACGAAGATGAGCCCTTAGGCGTGCGAAACTGGTTGAGGGGACCTGCACCTTGAGCGGTTGAGCCAAGGGGGTGATGAAGTGCCGTTGAGCACACGGATGACGTTTCGTGGCAGACTGATCACTGCCATGAGTCTCTGCCTCGCGGCATACCTCAGTGGTCTTGTGCTGCAGGGCGGCGTCTCACACCGAATTGTTGACGTCTATTTGTCCCTGCTGACGTCATGGCTGCCAGCGGCGTTGTGCTGGCTGGCGGTTGCGCATGCCAGACTCAGGCGCTGGGAGGTCTCGATCGCCGCCGCCGCCGTGACCGCGGTAGCCGCCGGTGACACCTACTACGCCCCGCTGAGCAGTGGCGGGTCTCTGGCCTTCCCCAACCCCGGTGACGTGGGCTACGTGTCGTTCTACGTCCTGATGCTGGCCGCTCTGGCTCTGGTGGTGCGCCGAGAGGCGCGGGGGCAGTCGTGGTCGGTGTGGCTGGACGCCGCGGTGGGCTCCCTTGGTGCGGCCGCAGTGCTCGCGGTGGTTCTCAACCCGGTGCTTGCCTCAGCCCTGACCGGTTCACTGTCGACCGCCACGGTGTTGGCAGTCGCCTACCCGATGCTGGACCTGCTGCTCATTGCCACCGTGGCCGGAATAGCCGCGGTGCGAGGCGTGCTGGGGCGCGACCGGCTGGCGCTGTTGATGACGGGACTGATGCTGTACGCCGTCGCCGACGTGATCTATGCGCTGCAGGTGACGGCGGACACCTAGGTCATTGGTTCACCCCTTGATGCAGCATGGACGATCGGAATCACCCTCGTCGCGCTGTATGTCGACGGCATCGCCCGCCGCGATACGTTGCCCGACCAGGAGGCGAGCCCCGAAAGCAAGACAACCGCTCCGGCGCGCCCGAGTGCCCTGGCCGTGCCGATGCTTGCCACCGGAGCGGGACTTGGCGTGCTCCTGGTCGGCAGCCGCGCACACCTTTCGACGCTTGCTGTCTCCCTGGCAGGAGTGACCCTGCTGGCTGCAGCCGCCCGGACCCAGGTGGGGTTCGGCAAGCTCGTGCGGATGGCCGACCTGCGCCGGCAGGTCACCACCGACGACCTCACCGGCCTGCCGAACCGTCGCGCCCTCCATCTTCAGGCAGGGGTGCGGCTGGCGGACCCGCTCCATCATCATCAGGCGTTGTTGATGATGGACCTCAACGGGTTCAAGAAGATCAACGACACCCTGGGCCACCAAATCGGGGACCAGCTGTTGATCCAGGTGGGTGCTCGCCTGAGCGGGCGTCTTCGTGGCGGCGACCTGCTGGTGCGCCTGGGCGGGGACGAGTTTGCGGTCCTGCTCCAGGACGCCGTCCACGACCAGGCCGTGGATGTCGCGGGGAGGCTGTGCGCGGCCCTCAACGATCCGTTCGACCTGGACGACAACGCGGTGCATAGCACCGTCAGTATCGGCATTGCCCTGTTCCCGGAGGACGGACCTGACCTTGCCACCCTGCTGCGCAAGGCCGATGTCGCCATGTACAAGGCCAAGGCCTCCGCGTGCGGTCATCACGTCTATGGGGACTCCGACGACGATGACTTTGCGACAAGGCTTCGCAAGGTCGAGGAGCTGCGGACCGCCATTGGCAGCGACCAGCTCGTCCTGCATTACCAGCCCAAGGTCGACCTACGCACCGGCGAAGTCCACGGCGTGGAGACGCTTGTGCGCTGGAACCACCCCGACCGCGGCCTGATCTACCCCGATGCGTTCCTGGAGCTGGTCGAAGAAGCAGGCCTGATCCACGCCATGACCATGGTGGTGCTCGAGATCGCCCTGGACCAGGCCGCGGTATGGCGTGCCAACGGCCAGCCGCTGACCATTGCCGTCAACCTCTCGGCCAGCTCCATGGTCGACACCGAGCTGCCCGAACAGGTCACTGCGTTGCTCACGGCCCGGAACCTCCCGGCGAGCACGTTGCAGCTGGAGATCACTGAGGACTTCCTGATGGCCGACCGCGACCGGGCCAGGAGCGTCTTGACCCGGCTGCGCGGCCACGGCATCCAGATCTCCGTGGATGACTTCGGCACCAGCTACAGCTCGCTGTCCTACCTGCGTGACCTGCCCGTCGACGAGCTCAAGCTCGACCGCTCCTTCATCCTTCCGATGGTCGACGACCCCCGGGCCGCCGCCCTTGTCGCCTCCACGATCGCCTTTGCCCACGGCCTCGACCTGCGAATCGTCGCCGAGGGGGTCGAGAACGACATCGCCTACGCCGAGCTCACTCGTCTGGGATGTGACCAGGCGCAGGGCTACTACATGTGCGGACCGGTCCCTGCCGTCGAGCTCGATGACTGGCTCAGCTCCTCTCCACGCAAGATCATCGGGAATCCCCGTACCAACCCACAGCGCTCGACTGAGGGGGACTTGCGTGTCCTGAGGCCGCTGAAACGACCACAGACGGACTCAAAGGAATCGCCAAAGTTCCGCGGCGATCGTTGAGGGCATGAACACCTCGCTGGACGTGCTGTCCCGTCGGTCGACACCGCCTGCGCGGCGCGGCGCGGCCCGTCCGTCGACGATGGCTGCGGCGGGCAAGCCACCCCGGATAGCCGGCCGGCACGTGTCAGTACGGCGTCCGAGCGCTCCGAGGTGGTGGCGGGACGCGTCTGGGGTCTTTGCGTGGTGCTCGATGCTGGTGGTTGTGGCGTTGTGGGTGGCCGGTGGCGGGCTCCAGGGGCTGGGCGGGGTGGGCACCGCGCTGATCAGTGTGGGGCGGCTGAGCGGTCTGGTGGCCTCGGACCTGTTGTTGATCCAGGTGTTGTTGATGGCCCGGGTCCCGATGGTGGAGGCGTCCTACGGCCAGGATGAGCTGGCCAGGCGGCACCGCCTGGTGGGGTTTACCTCGTTCAACCTGATGGTGGTCCACATCGTGGCCATCACCGCCGGGTATGCCGCGGCCTCACCCAAGGGGTTGTGGGGCACGATCGTGGCCTTCACCCTTAACTACCCCGGGATGCTGCTGGCGATCGCCGGGACGCTGGCCCTGGTGATGGTGCCGATGACCTCGATCAAGGCCGCACGCAAACGGTTGCGGTACGAGTCCTGGCACCTGCTGCACCTGTACGCCTACCTGGGGGTGGCTCTGGCGTTGCCGCATCAGCTGTGGGCCGGCAAGGACTTCTTGACCTCACCGTTGGCGACGGTGTTCTGGTGGGCCCTGTGGGCGGGGGCGGCCGGGGCGGTGCTGGTGTACCGGGTCGCCCAGCCGCTGTGGCGCACGCTGCGCCACCGCCTGGTGGTCACCCAGGTGGTCGCCGAGTCCGCCACAGTCACCACGGTGGTGATGTCTGGGCGGGCTCTGGACCGGTTGCCGGTGCGGGCCGGCCAGTTCGCCCAGTGGCGGTTCCTTTCTGGGTCGGGGTTCTCCCGGGCCCACCCCTACTCCCTGTCGGCGGCCCCCGACGGGCGCACGCTGCGGATCACCGCCGCCCATGCCGGCGACGGGTCGGCCGCCCTGTCCGGGCTAGCCCCGGGCACCAGGGTGGCCTTTGAGGGCCCCTACGGGCGCCTGCACGAGGGGGTCAGGACCCGGACCAAGGTGCTGCTGATGGCCTCGGGGATCGGGATCACCCCGATGCGGGCCCTGTTCGAGGACCTTGACCAGCGCCCCGGAGACGTCACCTTGATCTACCGCACCCACTCCCAGGACGAGCGGCTCCTGGTCGACGAGCTGACCGCCCTGGCCAAGACCCGCGGGGCCCGGTTCTTCGTCGTGGCCGGCCCCCGGGCAACCAAACGCCCCAGCTGGCTACCCCAGCACGCCGCCCACCTCGGTGACGTCCAGGCCCTCCGCCAGCTGGTCCCCGACATCAGCGGCCACGACGTGTACATCTGCGGCAGCCCCGGGTGGATGGACGCCGCCGAAGCCGCCGCCACCGGCGCCGGCGTCCCACGCGAACACGTCCACATCGAACGCTTCACCTACTGACCCAGTCCTACGCGGAATACGAGACAAGAAAGGAGCGCCATGCGACGCATCGTCACCGCCATCCTGTCCACGATCACGACCCTGGTGCTGCTTTTCAGCTATCACACCTCCACCGACAGCTCGATGCTCGCGGGCAGTCCCGTGGTGCAGCTCGGCGCGCCCTCTGGCTCAACGTCGCAGTCCCGTTCGTCGAACAACAGTGGCTCCTCTGCGCCGAGACAGAACGCTCCGGCCGCCTCTACCGCCACCTATACGGGGGACGTCGCGGACACCCAGTGGGGCCCCGTGCAGGTCCAGATCACGGTGCTGGGCGGCAAGGTCACACAGTCAAGGGCGGTGCAGTATCCCCAGAGCAACAACCGCGACGCCATGATCAACGGCTATGCACTGCCGATTCTTGACCGGGAGGTCGTCCAGCAGCAGAGCGCCGGTATTGACACCGTCTCGGGCGCAACGGTGACCAGCGACGGCTACCTCCAGTCACTGCAGTCCGCGATCGACCAAGCCCACCTGTGAGTCGCCGGGCGTGGGTCAGGCAGATCATGGGCATGCCGATCAGCATCCATATACAAGGCAACGACGTCGGGTCACCGGTCGTTGCTCGCGCGGTAGAAGAGGCTTTTGGCCTCTTGAGTGAGGCGGATCGGCTGTTCAGCACGTACAAGGATGACAGCGAGGTCAGCCGTATTCGCCGTCGCGAGCTGGACCCGGCGGCGGCCCACCCACTTGTCCGACAGGTCGCCGCGGCTTGTCACCACGCTTGTGAGCTGACCCAGGGCGCGTTCACCGACCAGCTGCCGGATGACGCTGGTGTGCTGGGATTCGACCCCACCGGTTTGGTGAAGGGATGGGCGGCCGACCGAGCGGGGCGCCGACTTGCTGATCTACCGGAGGCTTCCTTCTGTCTCAATGCCGGCGGCGACGTGGTTGTTGGTGGCGCCTTCGCCGAGACCGATGGCGAGCTGGGCGAGGCCTGGCGGGTCGGCATCGAGGACCCGCGCGATCGTTCGCGAATCGCTGAGGTCGTGGAGATCCGTAGTGGCGGGGTGGCCACGTCCGGTACTGCCGCACGCGGCGCGCATCTCTACGATCCGGAAAGAGGGGGGTACGTCGACCGCAAGGGTTCCGTCACCGTCGTCGGACCGAACCTGATGTGGGCTGATGTGTGGGCGACAGCCCTTTTCGTGGGACCGCCTTCGCTGTCCCAACACTTCGCGGACGTCGCGGTCGGCTACCGGATGATCTCACTTTGAGGACGTCCCAGGGGCGAGTACAGTTGCAAACACAACGAAGGGTCTATCTCTCGCCAGATAGGTCCTTCGTTGCTTGTGGTCAAGAGATCGTGGGCGCGTGCGGACTCCGCCGGGGTGGTGCATGAGCTCAGTGACTGAGGATCTTGCTCAGGAAGTCCCTCGCCCGGCCGGACTTCGGGTTGGTGAAGAACTCCTCGGGCCTGCTCTCCTCGACAATCTGGCCCTCTGACATGAACACCACCCGGCTGGCTGCCCGGCGCGCGAATCCCATCTCGTGAGTAACGACGATCATCGTCATGCCCCGCCTGGCCAGGTCGGTCATGACGTCCAGGACCTCGTTGATCATCTCGGGGTCGAGCGCGGAGGTTGGCTCGTCGAAGAGCATCACCTTGGGTTCCATCGCCAACGCCCGTGCGATGGCTACGCGCTGTTGCTGACCCCCTGAGAGCTGCGCCGGGTACTTCTCAGCCTGCGCAGTGATGCCAACGCGCTCGAGCAGCTGGTCGGCGCGCTCGTTGGCCTTGCTCGCGTCAAGCCCACGCACCCTGATCGGGCCGAGCGTGACGTTCTCACGAATTGTCTTGTGGGTGAACAGGTTGAACGACTGGAAGACCATGCCGACTTCGGCACGAATCTCAGCCAGCTCCTTGCCATCGCCAGGGAGCGGGACACCATCTATACGGATCGTCCCTGAGTCAATGGTCTCGAGTCCGTTGATGGCGCGACACAGCGTGGACTTGCCAGAACCCGAAGGGCCGATGATGACCACGACCTCGCCCTCACCGATGGTCAGGTCGATGTCCTTGAGGACATGCAGGTCACCGAAGTACTTGTTCACCTTGTCCATCACAACCAGGCGTCGGCCGGTTGCCGTCGACGAGCTCGTCCCATCTGCCGAGCTGGCTTGTCCTGAACCCGTCATGCCAAGACACTAGCTGCAGGCTCGGTGTGCCTGATGCCGGCTCGATGGAGGCCGACTTCCCCAGTGGCGGCTTCCTACTAATCTTTGTCAACACCGACAAAGGAGGCCAGATGTTGCCCAGCGAAGTCTTGAGCGAGGCGTTCAGCCGGGTCCGCGCGGTCGTTCACTCCGCGATCGAGGACGCGAGCATTGACGCGCTGACCTACCGGGCGGATCCCGAGGCGAACACGATCGCCTGGCTGGTCTGGCACCTGACCCGGGTACAGGACGACCACCTGGCCACGCTCGCGGGCGGCGAGCAGGTGTGGACCACCGGCGGTTGGGCTGAGCGCTTCGATCTGCCCTTTGACTCCCGGGCAACCGGATACGGGCAGAGCGCGGATGAGGTGGCCGGAGTACACGTCGAAGCAGAGCTACTGGGCCTTTACTACGACGCGGTTCACGCACGGACCATGGACTATCTGAGCACTCTGGGCGACGCGGATTTCGGCAGGGTTGTGGACCTGTCCTGGAATCCTCCCGTCACCCTTGCTGTGCGCCTCGTCAGCATCCTCGCCGACGACCTGCAGCATGCTGGCCAGGCATCCTATGTGCGCGGGCTTGCCGCCCGAGCTGGGCTCTGAGCCTCGATCCGACTCGCTAGGGGGCCGCTACGGCATGCGCGCCTGGTTCGCCCGCAATCAGTGCGGCTGTCACCGCCGTCGCCGCCATCTCCTGGCCCGGAAGGAAGGCGAGCTTTGCCGCCATGCCGTCCGCTGAGGGGGACACGTCCAAGACCACTGCCGTCAGCCCCCTCACCGCGAACTCCGAACGCCAGCGAGCCAAGCCTGGCCCAGCTGCTGGGTAGGAAAAGGTAAAGGTTTGCCCGAACAGATGATGCGGGTAACCCAGAACCGGCTGAGCCTTAGGTGCAGGGGACGGCGACGCTCCCGACGCCTGGGGGGACGTCGGGAGCGTTGACCGTGACGGGAAGAGTCCCAAGGGTGAGAATGGAAACGCAGGGCGGCCTCGGTCGGGGCGTGACATTCCGACCGCGGCCGTCTTGTCTTTGCCCAGGGGAGTCGTGGCCAGGGGAGAGCCGGCTGGGTCCGCCCACTGCTGGCCAGACTAAAAGTGCAGAGGCCGGGATCCTGAGAAGCGATGGGAGGGTCGCGCGCCGCGTCGGCCGCCGAGGCCTTCGACCTGGCGATCTCGCTCACGATCGAGGACTCGGGGAGGTAATCGCCGACCTGCCCTCTGCGCCCCTGGCCTATCTCCTCTCACCGAAGTCGTGGGTCAGGATTGCGACTGGGCACAGCCACCATTTTTCTGGCAGTGCGACGCCCATGTGAGGTGAGGCAAACCAAACTCTTGACGGGCACCGTCAGGACCACGAGTCTGAGTTGAGCTGACGGCCGCGGCGTCACACCTGATCAGCGCGGCCGAACCAACCAGCAAGTAAGGCTTCGTCGTGCCTCCCGTTGTTCGCCCGGCTCTACCGGCTTGAAGGACCTGGCAATGCCCGACGTCTTCCGTGTCTGGGGTCGCACCCCGATCGCCCAGCCGCATCCCTCTCCTGACGCCGGGCTGTCGGGAATGAAGTACCGGACCGCAGCCGAGGCTGCCCTGGAGCCTGAGTCACCCGCGGCACACCGTGTCGGATGGGGTTTCATCTCGCTGTACACGTTGGCGTTCATCAGCACCAGCCTGGTCTTCATCGCGCCCCTGCTGGTCACTCTGGCATTGAAGGTCAACTCGCTCGTGGGGATCACACAGGCACCGGGCAGCTTGTCGCTTGTCGCCGGGGTCGGCGCCTTGTTGTCAATCTTCGCCAATCCGTTCTTCGGGAAGATGAGCGACCGCACGTCGTCGCACATGGGCATGCGGCGGCCATGGATGGTCATCGGCCTGGTGGTCGGTTCCTTCGGTGTCCTCGTTGTCGCGTTGGCACCCAACATCCCGGTCGTCCTGCTCGGATGGTGTATCGCCGAGGTGTTCTTCAACGCACTCCTCGCCGCCATGGTGGCGGTGCTGCCAGACCAGGTCCCGGCCGTTCAACGCGGCCTGGTCTCCGGCGTCCTGGGTGTCTGTGTGCCCATCGCATCAGTGAGTGGCACCTTCGTGGTCAAGCTCTTCACCGGCAACCTGACCACCATGTTTCTGGCCCCGTGCGCCATTGGCGGGTTCTTCATCCTCCTCTTCGCGGCCACGCTGGATGATCGCCGGCTTGCCAAGCGGGACAAGCCGCGCTGGTCGCTACGGGAGCTCCTCAGCACGTTCTACGTCAATCCGCGCAGGAGCCCAGACTTCGCCTGGGCTTTCGCCAGCCGCTTCATGTTCGTTCTGGCATACGCGTTCCTGGTTACCTACCAGGCCTACTACCTGCTGAACAAGATCGGCAGCGCCGAGGCCGATGTGCCCGAACAGATATTCCTCGGCACCCTCGCACAGTCCGTCGTCCTCATCGCGGCTTCCCTCGTCGGTGGCAGGCTCTCCGACCGGAGCGGCCGACGGAAGATCTTCGTCCTCACCGCATCGATCGTGTACGGCCTGGCGCTGTTCGTGATCGCTATCGCCAGCAGCTTCAACGGCTTCCTGGTCGGCATGGCGATCACCGGACTCGGCTTCGGCATGTATGTGGCAGTCGACCTTGCCCTGGTTGTCGACGTGCTGCCAGACGAGGACAGCGCCGCCAAAGATCTCGGAGTGTTCAACATCGCCGGCGCTCTTCCCTTTTCCATCGCGCCGGCAATTGCGCCGGTCATCCTGGGGATCGGCAACGGGAGCTACGGCGTTCTGTACGCAGTCGCAGGGGTCTGCGCCATCATCGGAGCCTTCGCCATCCTGCCCGTGAAGGGTGTCCGATGAGAGCCCATATCGACGAAGCGGCCGGGCCCGTGGTGGGCCCGGCCGTGTTCGCGACGGTCAGGCGCCGACGTCGCGGTATGCCGGCGGGGCGCTGGCAGCGTTCATTGCATCTCTGATGGGGCAGGGCTTGAAGCCTTTGACGACCAGGTAGACGCCCAGCGAGAACTCCCAGGCGGCGATCGGGAGTGCGGCGATCAGTGCCACCGAACCGACCCGGTCGATGACGCCGAACATCGTGAGGACGACGGCGGTGATGTGCAGAGGGGCTCCGATGAGTCCGATCACGGGAATGACACGTGGCACGAGGCCGGATCGGTACATCAAAGTGCCCAGCAGGAGGGCATTGATGCCGGGCATGAGGCTCTGTCCGAGCGTGAACGCCCAGTTGTAGGTAGCGACGTGCGACGCTCCAGTAGCGAGCAGTGAGGCCGCATTGGCTCCGGTTGCTGTGCCCAGGCTCTGGTGCAACGTCACGAGCGACAGAAGGCTCGCGACGCCGGTGAAGATCATGGCGGCTTCAAGGGTGCGAGAGGCGACAAAGCCAAGCGCCATACCTTCGTTCTGTCGCTTGACCACGGGATACAGCGTCACGGCGCAGCGCCGACCCGTCCTGCTCGGATGCGAGCTGCAAGGCCTGCTCGTAGGTGCGCATCGCGTCACCGAGACGACCCTGCGCAATTCGTATGTCCGCCAACGCGATTGCGCAGCCGAAGGTGTCGGCGACGTAGCCGACCCGCCGCAGCCCCGCCATGCAGTCGGCATACGCCCGGTGCGCTGCCTCCAGGTCCCCGCTCGTCCAGTAGTCCAGCCCCAACAGCCCCGACGGCGAAGCGCGCCGTATGTCGTCCTCCTCGGGTGCAAGGTCGAGCGCCCGCTGGGCGTGCCTCACGGTGCCGGGCACGTCGCTCCGAGCCAGTGCCTGAGCGGCGCGATACAGCTCGAGCACCCCGGGATTCCCCGGAACTCCTCGTCGTCGACGACGACCATCTCGGCCGACGAGCCGTCCGGTCCCTTCGGGGTGCCGGGGGTCGTATCCAGCCACCGCTCGGCGTCCCGCAACCGCGCCTCGACTCCGTCGAGCTCGCCGACGAGCAGCAACACCCCGGCATACCCGATGCTGAGCACGGGCCTGACCTGGACCACCCCGGGGGGAAGCGCGTCGAGCCAGCGACGCAGGGTGGCCTCCTGCCGGCTCCTGCGCATAGCCGGAATCGCCAGCTCGACCAGGTCGGCCGCTCGCGCGAAATCCTCGGCTGCCAGAGCGTGGCGGATCGCCTCGGATCGTTCGCCGTTCCGCTCGTACCAGTCGCTCGCCCGCAGGTGGAGCTCGCGGACTCGGTCCGGCTGCTCGTCCTCCAGGTGGGCTCGCAGCACGTCTGCAAAAAGATGCTAGTAGCGATACCACTGTCGGCGGTCGTCGAGCTGGACCAGGAAGAGGTTCCGTCGATCCAGAGCGTCCAGCATGGCCTTGCACCCGGCCTGGCTTGTCACGGCATCGCAGAGTGGGCCGGTCAGCCGGCTGAGGATGGAGGTAATCAGAAGGAAGCTCCGGACACTTTCGGGCTGGCGCTGCAAGACCTCTTCGACCAGGTAGTCGACGATGTAGCGGTCGTCCCCGGTGAAGCTCGCGATGAAGCCTGCGACGTCGTCTCGGCCTTGGCGCGAGAGCGCCGCCAGCTGGAGCGCAGCGATCCACCCTTCGGTGCGTCCCTCCAGCGCCGACACGTCCTCTGCCGTGAGCGCCAGTCCCATCTTCTGGTTGAGGTACTCCGCGGCCTCGTCGGGCGTGAAGCGCAGATCGGCGGCGCGGATCTCGACAAGCTCGCCGCGCGCGCGCAGCCGAGGCAACGGCAACGCCGGGTCGGCGCGGCTGGCGATCACCAGGTGGACCTGCGGGGGGAGGTGCTCCAGCAGGAAGGTCATCCCGTCTTGTATGTCACGCGAGTCAATGACGTGGTAGTCGTCGAGCACGAGCACGACATCGTTCGAGATGGCGCTGAGGTCGTTGAGCAGGGTGGCCAGGACCGCTTCGATCGGCGCCTGGGGTGAGTGCAGGAGCGAAACGGCGCCCTCACCGACCCCAGGTGCTGCGCTCTGCTGCGCGGCGATCAGGTACGTCCAGAACCGCGCTGGGTCGTTGTCGGGCTGGTCGAGCGAGAGCCACGCCGCGGATCGTCGATCGGCGGGAGCGGCTGCCAGCCACCCCGTCAGCAACGTCGTCTTGCCGAAGCCGGCCGGAGCTGACACGAGCGTCAGCGCCGACTCCGTCCCACGACTCAGGCGCTTGCTCAGTCTCGTGCGCGCGACCAGAGCTCGTCGCAGCCTGGGGACGTGGAGCTTGGTCTCGAGCAGTGGGCCTGCTATGCCGCCTCCACAGGTCGATCGAGACACGCTGGTCGCACGTGGTTCCACGGTACGGGAGTTCGCCATGGCTGTCTGGAGGTGAGTAACAACCGGCTAGAAGCGTGAGCCGCCCGAGGAGGGCTCCACCTGCGTCGACCAGCTGCGGATAGCGCGTTGCTGCCGATGCGACGAACTGCCTGGCGGAGATGGAGGTGTTCGCCTCGTCGATGCCGGAGCCGTAGATTCCACGTTCCACGTCTCGCGGCGATAGGACGCACCTAGTTAGTCGGTCGCGGCTGCGGCGTTCCAGATCGCTCGTTCCCGGCGCGCGAAACGCGCGAAGTCGATGGGGTCTCGACCGAGCACCGTGCGCACGTCATTGGTGAGGCCATCTGCCATTCCCAGGCGAGCGGTGGTGTAGATCGCGCTGGTGACCGCGACCATTCCCCATGGCATGTGCAGGGCTTTGCGGGCGTGGCAGACGTAGGCCGGCACTCCCGGCTTGGCGTAGCGAATGGTTCGCCGAAGCTCGAGGGTAAGGATGTCGGCGACCTGTAGATAGGTCAGTGCCCGGTCACCGGTGACGGTCCACGCCTTGTCGGTGTGCTTGGCCGGGTCGAGCAGTGCTGCCGCCGCGACTGCTCCCACGTCCTCGGTGTCGACGAACGCGGTCGCCCCATTGCCAGCCGGCACCATGATGGTGCTGCGGTCGCGCACGTCGGTGAGGTGGGTGGTCGAGAGGTTCTGGTGGAAGAACGACGCACGCACGAAAGTCCACCGGATACCGGAAGAGCGCAGCCACTTCTCAATTGCTGCATGCGGCACGACCGGGTTCTTCTCCGCCCCTTGCAGCGAGAGGAACACCATGTGCCGCACCCCGGCAGCCCGCGCCGCAGCCAGGGCCGGCAGCATCTGCGTCTTCGGCCTGCTCAGCGCCGGCGGTCTCACGACGAACATCGCGTCCACTTGGGCAAACGCAGCCGTCCAGGTGCTCGCGTCCAGGAAGTCGAATCGGACCGATTCTGCTCCGGGCCCATCGCCGCCCCCGTGCGTGGCGGCTCGGACATCAGCGCCCGCTGCTCGCAGCTCCCGCAGGACGACGGAGCCAACATTGCCGGTCGCCCCGGTCACCAAGAACCTCACTCCACCTCCCGCGATAGATCGACCGAGGGTCGCACCGACCCAACTGTGTCATGGCGGACCCTCCCGCCTGGAGACCGTCCAGTCAGAACCCACAAGTCGCCTATCCGTGCAGCAGCCTGGGTGCTTATTAGCGGCGGTATGACTGGCTAACCGCGCTGGTGCGCCTCGACGGGGATCCTTGAATGGTCACGACCTGATGGCCCTTCATACGCAAGGAGATCGTGAGGAGGCGGGCGCAGGTCAACGCCGGCCACTCGTTTGCTCACAGATCTCGCAGTTCCTCGACGGCGGGGCGGGTGGAAGCCTGTGCGCTGACTAGCGCCGCTATGGCCAGGGCAGCCACGGCCGCGAGGACGGTGACCGCGAGGTAGCCGAAGGGGACGGCAATAACCGATGGCGGGGGGTCGAAGACGCCGGTCAGGACCTTGACCAGCATCTGGGAGAGTCCCGCGGCGATCAGGCCACCGCCGATCAGGCCGCCCAGGGTGATCAGCAGGCCTTCGCTGAGGGCCAGCCCGCGCAGCTGGCGGCGTCTGGCCCCCAATACGGACAGGATCGCCAGGCTGCGCCGGCGTTCGGCGAGCCCCACCGCCAGGACGATCCCGCCGGCACTGGCAGCGAGAAGGACAGCGAAGACTAGCTCGAGTCGGGTCAGGCCGGCGAGGTTGACCGACGTCAGGCTTGACCCGACCTGGGATCGCGCCTGGGTCACGTTCGTGATCGCCGCCTGGGCGCCTAGGCGGTCCTGAAGGTCGGCTGCGATGGCGCTCTGGTTGCTGCCGCCGGTGTCGACTAAGAACGCGCCGACGGCATCGGAGCCGGTGACTTTGGTGATGTAATCGGCGTTTGCGACGAAGAAGCTGTCCTTGGGTGCGGTCGGGAACTCCTTGACGATCCCGGCGTAGTGGAACGGGATGGTTTGAAGCTTCTTGGTCCGGTTGTCCTGCAGTCGGAGGTTGAGCAGGTCCCCTGGGGCGAGCTGGAAGTCCTTGACGGTCTCGTCGCTGACCAGTATCGCGTCCGGCTGTGCGGCCAGCTTGGCCATCAGCGCTTTGGCGGTGCCGCCGACGAAGTACGCGTCATGCAGGGCGGTGGCGCCTGTGATGCTAGCCGGCCGCACGCCATACAGGTCCTGCAGGTCGGCCCCGACGTAGGCGAACCGGTGTTGGAGGGGCTCCACGTGGCGAACCCCAGCAACGGAGGCGATGCCGGTGGCCGCGGCGGGGTGGACCCTAAGGCCGGGTGACTCGCTGACCGTCACGTCGGCGCCGTTGCTCAGCTGTGCGTCTGCCTCGGCTTGCTGCGCGTAGGTCGCGTTGAATGTTGCGGTCGAGGCGGCAAAGGAGATCGCCAGAGCGAGCAGGACCAGGGCGCGGGCCAGGGGACGGCGTTGCCTGGACATGCTGGAGGCGCCGATCTGGGCGAGCCGGCCGGTCAGGGGCCGGATGAGCCGTGCGAGCGGGCGACGTCCGTGTTGGAGCGCGAGATTGGCGATCCGCCACAACAGCATCGCCGCCCCGAGCCACAGCAGCGCTGGGCCCAGGAAGGCCCAGTAGGACACCGAGATCGTGGCCACGCCCTCGGGGGCCAGGACCAGGGAGTAGTTGTTGCTGCCGGAGGCCCAGAACACCAGCAGTGCCCCTGCGATCAGCAGGAAGTCGACGCCGCCCTTCATCCACCACGGCGTGCGAGGTCGACCGACGGCGTGCCTGGACAGGGCAACGGTGCGTGTGCGCAGGTCCCGCAGGGCCGGCACCAGAACGGTGAGCGTGGCAATGACCAGCCCGGACACGAACGCGATGGCGAACCAGATAATGGTGGTGGAGGCGCTGCCGCCCGCTGGTGTGGGCCCGAAGGCCGCCCGGCTTGCCACTGCCCCGATCACTAGACCCAGGGCTCCGCCGGCGGTTCCGATGAGCAGGGCCTCGATCGCGGCCAGGCGGGCGACCTTGCGAGGGGCCAGGCCACGGGTTCGCAGCAGCGCCTGCTCGGCGCGTCGTCGGTCTGCGCCTGCGCTGGCCAGGGCTGCGGTCAGCAGGGCGGCAAGGACGGCACCGGGCAATCCGAGGAAGAGGAAGAGCATCTGGGCGTAGATGGCGTCGCTGCGGGCCCCTTCCAGGGCTGCCCCGAGGTTGTTGCCCACCATCGCCTTACCGGCAAGTTGGGCTTCCAGGTTGTGCGCGGATCCGATCACCGACTCGTATGCGGCGGCCGGGTCGGCGGCGAGCGGCGCGTCGCGTGCGACGTGAATCTGGGTGGTCAGGGCCAGGCTTGAGGCCGAAGACCCTTGGCCCGTAAGCATGTTGAAGGTGGCTTCGGGCATCATTATCACGTTGTCCGGCGGAGCCGAGGGTTGGGACTGGGGTGGTGAGCCGACCTTCTGGAAGAGAGAGTCCGCCTGTGGCAGGTCGACGACGCCGGCGACGGTGACGACCGCTGGAGGGCCGCTTCGCAGCCCGATACTGACTTTGTCGCCGGGGCGGACGTGCAGGTTCGCGGCGGTCTGCTGGGCAAGGAGGACCCCGCTGGGCGACCCGCTGAGCTGGCGGATCTCGCCGGGGAAGGTCTGCCGGTAGGTCGGGCTCAGGCCCAGGACCAGGCCGGGTCCGGTGCTCTGGGTGGTGCCACCTGCGGTGGCTGTCAGGCCGGTGCTCTGCGCGATCGACACGGCCTCGGTCGCTTTGACACCCGCGGTCTTGGCGATGGTGTCCAGCACGACGGCCGGGTCCGCGCCGGGCTGCACCTGGACCTGCCAGTCGACCGCGACAGAGCGCACGGCGCGGGCGGTCATCGTCGCCCTGGAGGCGGTCAGGAATGAGCCCAGTGCGGCGATCAGCGCAACAGCCAGGGAGATACCCACCGCGGTTGCCGCCAGGCGTCCGGTGCGCCGGCGCAGCAGGCCAGCCAGCCAGGTGATCGTCAAGACAAAACTCCCTGCGTGGTGGTGGTCTGTAGTTGGCCTTCGTGCATGGTCCAGTGGGTGGCCAGGCGCTCAAGAACGCTCTGGTCGTGAGTGGTGACCACCAGCGCCGCACCGATGTGCGCCGTCGCGGCCAGCAACACATCGATCAGGTGCTGGCCGGTTGCGTGGTCGAGCTGGCCGGTTGGCTCGTCCGCGAGGATCAGCCGGGGCCGCTGGGCTAGCACCCGGGCAACGGCGATGCGCTGGGCCTGACCGCCGGAGAGCTCCTCGGGAAGCTTGCCTGACAAGCTGCTCATTCCGACCAGGTCGAGGGCTTCGGCCACCCGCTCGGCGCATTCCTGCTCGTTGACCCCGGCCAGGACCAGCGCCAGGCCCGTGTTCTCGGCGACGTCTAGGGCAGGCACCAGGCTAGGGCTCTGGAAGACGACCCCGATGTCCTGCGCACGCTCCGCGGCGTTGGTTGAGAAGCTGGGCCAGGTGACCTGTCCGCTGGTGGGCAGCTCAAGGCCTGCCATCAGGTGCAGGAGGGTGGACTTGCCGGAACCGGAGGGCCCGGCGATGCCGATGCGGGCGCCGCCGCTGACCTCAGCGGTGGTCCCCGCGACCGCGACCACGGCCGAGCGGCCTGCACCGAACGTGCGCGAGGCGTCCGTGCAGATGACAAGAGTCTCTGTTGGGCTCATCAGGCCACCGCCCCGTCGTGCAAAGAGATAACCCGGTCCGCGATTCGCACCACCTCAGGGCTATGGGTCACCACGAGAAGGCCGGCGCCATCGCTGACGCGATCCTGGAGCAGCTGCAGGATCTGCTGCTCGCTCTGCCCGTCGAGCTCGCCGGTGGGTTCGTCGGCCAGGACGATGTCTGGGTCGTTGGCCAAGGCCACGGCCAGTCCGGCGCGTGCCAGCTCGCCCCCGGACAGCTCCTGCGGCAAAGCCCGCCCGCGGTCGCCGAGCCCGACCTGTTCGAGCAGCTCGTCGGGGTTGTAACGCCGATCGTCCTGGTCGCTGGCGAGCTGGGCAAGCTTGATGTTCGCGCGAACATTCAGGTGCGCCAATAGGTTTCGGGACTGCATGAGGATGCCGATGCGCCGCGCACGGATACGCGCCCGGTCGGCCTCAGGGCGGTGGCTAACCCGCTCACCACTCACCGTTACGGTGCCCCCGGCTGGCTCGTCCAGCCCCGCGAGGCATGAGAGCAGGGTCGACTTGCCCGACCCTGAGGGGCCGACGACGGCAACGGTCTCGCCGCGCTGCACGATCAGGGACACACCGCGCAGGGCCAGGGTCTCGTCGTCGCCGGTGCGGAAGAATCGGTACAGGTCGCGTGCCTGCAGTGCCGGCGCGTCCATCAGCTCCACCGCAGGGAGTCCGACACGATCCGCCAGGGATCCACGTTGTCCGCGCCGGTCGGGCCAGAAAGCGTCAGGTCGACCCTCTTGCCGGCACGGTAGAATGTGTAGCGCTCAAAGGCGTCGCGGATCACCTTGCCTGTCACCTGGTCGGGCGTCGAATCGCCTTGGTAGGTCAGCAGAATAGCCCTCCCACCCCCGCGCAGGACGGAGGTTACCTTGCCCATCGTGAACTTGGGCACCTTGGAGTTCACCGAGGGCACGTCTTTGCTGGTGATCGAGGCGATGGTGGGCTGGGCGGGTGCGGCCACCATCGACACCTCGATGCGGTTCAGCTTGTCGGTAAAGGACGTCGAGGTCCCAGCGGCGGTTCGAGACCATCCCTCCGGGATCTTCACGGAGTACCCGCCACCGGCTGGGCTGAACGCCACGTAGGCCTGGTTGTCGGGGATGTCGCCTGAGGGGTTCAACTCGGTCGCCGCCGCATGGGGCTGACTCGTTGCCGCGACCCTAGGCGACGTGCTGCCCGAACTATCCGTGGGTGCCGAATTTGCCGACGGTGCTGGCGTGCCGGAGCAGGCGGCCACGATCGCGGTTACGGCGATGGCCCCAGCCGTGGTCAGGGTCCTTCGTGCAGTCATGATGCCTCCAGCTCGGAACGAACAACAACGCCGGCAACCACTGCCAGCAACGTCGGGATGTATCGGTGCATGTGAACTGATTCCAGGCTCGCCGGTCGAACCAGTTGGCCCATTGGGAAAGGCACCGGCTGATGGTCGGGCTCACCGACCTGTCCGCCACCGAAGTCAGCAGCAAGGAATGTCGAGGCGTGAATCGCCACGGCCCAGGGTTGCTTTGATCACGGCCATCTGCCTCTCCCTTCCACAACGGGGCCTGGATGAGCTCCGGGCCGGTCACCACAGGTTCGCCTGGTCGCGCTGAGAACAGCCTGAGTGAACTGAGGGGTTTGGCTTCGGTATCGCCTCGAGCCGGGGGTCTCACTGCTATGGCGTGCAGCTCAGGCTCCTCTCAGGCGCCAAGCCTCACAGTGATCCTTCGGCCGTCGAAGCGGTGGGAACCGATGAAGGAGGACGGCCTGATGCGCCACAACTCGCCTATGAAGACCATCGTGACCCTCCGCGCGGCGGGGTCCGTGGCAGCACGGACCTCGGGCGATCGCAGCGGGGCCGCCCCCCACCGTCCTGTGCGATCCGCGCAGTGGAGGCCGACCCTCAAGGGACCTCAGCTGGGGCACAAGGGTGACGTGCTGCCCATCCCTGTACGAAAAGGGCCGTCGGCAAGCCAGAGGGGTATGTCGATGCGATCTTGTGCGGTTGTGGTGATCGACGACGGTTCGCCGCATTGGGCGATCAAGAAGAACGGTCTAGTCACGTGCCGTCGGGGCCCCGGCGGCACACCGTCGTTGCGTGTCGACGACGCGGAAAGGGGAGCATAGTCATGGACGGACTGATCGTCGTTGTTGCGCAGTACCTTCCCTTCCTCATTCCGGTCGTGGCGGGGATCATCTGGCTCTTCCTTCCCCGCCAGGACAAGTTCGGGTTGGCCGTCCAGGCGGTCGTGGCGCTATTCATCGTGGTCTTGCTGATCCAGCTGGCCGCGGCCACCCACGCCGACCCCCGACCCTTTGTTGTCGACCCCTCGACCAGGCCCTTGTTCGCTCACCCTGCCGACAATGGTTTCCCCTCCGACCACACCACCTTGGCTGCCACGGTTGCCCTGCTGGTGATGATCTACCGCAGGTGGCTCGGGGCGATGCTGCTGGCCGCAAGCGTCTTGGTCGGGGTCTCCCGGGTGGCTGCCCACGTGCACCACGGACAGGACATCGTCGCCGGACTCCTGATCGCCGTAGTGGCGGTGGGGGTCACGACGGCTGCGTGGGCGTGGGTGCGGCCACGGTTGCCGGGGCGACTCGCCGAGCTGGCGTCTGGATGAGGGTGGACGAAGCGCGGCCAATTCAAGCGACTGCCAAGACCCAGACGGGTGCCCAGCCCGGGCCGCAACGCCGCAGGGCCGGCCGGGCCCGTCGGCGGTTGCTGCCCGTCGCCCTCACCCTGGTGCTGGTCCTGTTGGCGCCTGGGCTTTCCTACGTTCAGGCCCTGACCTACCCCGGAGACGCCACCTGGCAGATGCGCTCGGTGGAGTGGATGCGAGACCACGGCGGCAGCCCCCTGGTCGACCGCGTCGAGAACTGGTACTACACGACCAACCGGCCCACCGGTTCGGCTCCAGCCTTGTTCGCACTCCCGCGTATTGCAGTTGGTGGTGCGGCCGGCCGCTCGCCTCTCGCCTCGCCCGCCCCGGCCCCCTTGTTGGTGGGGCACTCCCGCATCCTGGGTGAGGGCACCTGGGTGCCCGGTCGCCTGGATCGGGGCGGCTTGCCCGTCATCTACACGTCGTTCTTCCGCCCCGACCCCCAGTACCCGAGCGTGGTCGCCGGGGTCGCGTGGATCCGCGCCCGTTCCACGACCGCCCACCTCGTGGGCGGGACACGGGAGCCGGGCGGGCATCCATGGCCGGGCGGCGCCCATGTCGCCCCCAGCGACATCCCGAAGCTGGTCGCCACGTTCAACTCCGGGTGGAAGATGAGCGACACCCGCGGCGGCTTCTACCTCGCCGGGGCATCCGCTGGGCAGCTGCGCGCCGGGCAGGCGTCCCTGGTGATCGACGACTCGGGGGCGGCCACGGTCGGGCAATGGGCCCGGGACGTGAACATGAACCCCCACGTGGTCGCCGTGCGGCAGAACCTGGCCCTGATTGTGGACCACGGCCGGCCCGTCGCTGGCCTGGCCGCCAACAGTGGGCGACGCTGGGGGAGCTACGAAAACCAGCACCAGTACACCTGGCGCTCCGGCGTTGGGGTCGACGGAGCCGGAAACCTCATCTACGTGGCGGGGGCGAACCTGACCCTGCCCACCCTCGCCCTCGCGCTGGCTGACGCCGGGGTCGTGCGGGCGATGGAGCTCGACATCCACTCGGCCTTGGTCTCCTTCGCCTCATGGACGCCTTCGGTGCCCGGCCATGTTGTGCCAACCAAGCTCCTACCTGGGATGGAACGGGCCGCCGGCCGGTACCTGACGGCCGACCAGCGCGACTTCTTCTACCTCGTCCTGCGATGACCCTGGTGCCAATGCCCTTCCTGCGTCCCGGCGGCGTTAATATTCCCGCTGATCGGGGGGCGCGTGGGCAGCGCAGGCCGCAGGATGCGAGGGGACGTTGCCGGACCCGGCGCCACGACTCGGGTTGCCATTATCCGGGACGCCGCGGGTGGGCGTCCGAACATTGGAGCAACGCCAAGTACCCGGATGCGGTTCCGGAGATCTGCGAAACGTCCGGAATTGGCACGCCCGCGCGCTACGCTCCTGCCGACGCGCCCTCCAGAAGGCCCGGAAGCCAGGCCATGGTCAAGTGCGAGTAGCTGGGGAAAAGGGGGCATGGTGGGGTATGTCAAGCTGGTCAGCACGGCTGCACTAACTGCTGTGTTGGTCCTGACCGCCGCAGGTTTTGGAACTTTGGTCTCCGGCTCGCCGACTGCGCCGGCAGGCGGCTCGGCGGGACTATTGGTCGCCGGCTCGTCGCCATCGGCGGCGTCCCGTCCTTCCAAGACCGGGATAGCGCTCGGCCCCGAGAGGACGGTGGTCAGCGGGATGGTCGACGCCAACCACCGCTCTGGCAAAGCGTCGTTCATGCAGTTTCCCTTCGCGGAGTCGTTCATGTCCCCCTCTGGGCAACGAGCTTCGCGCGTGGTCCTGATTTCCTACAGTGAGCAGTTCGACTCCCGCTACTACCCGCAGCGGCTGCGAACGGTGCGCTCGGTCGACGGGGGTAAGACCTTCACCCCGTTGGCGAGCGAGGTCCCGATCAGCTCGATGACACAGCTGGCAGACGGCTCCCTGGTAGCGGTGGACTTCCGCACGGCGCCATCCACGCCGGGTCGAGACCGACGGACGACGCCCGCATACCCACTGAGTCGTGGATCCAAGCAGTTCACCACCACGTTCTGGCGCTCGCGCGACTATGGGGCAACCTGGGTTCAGCGGCAGGGCACGATCTCGGCAGGCGATGCCTATGACGCGCTGTTCTTCCACCGGGGCATCCTCGCCGGCCGCGACGGGTCGCTGCTGGCGACGACTCACGGTTACCTTCACGGTGAGCACAAGTATCGCTCGATGCTCGCACGCAGCACCGATCATGGCGCCACCTGGCGGATCGTCTCAACCATCGCGAAGTCGCCCCCCGGGTGGAGGATCGAAGGCCGCTCAGAGCCGACGATGGCCAGGGCGACCAACGGGAACCTTGTCGTGGTCATGCGTCAAAGTGCTCCGGTCAATCCGAACGTCTGCAACGGTTCGCGCCAGGGCGCGGGTCTGGTGATCTCCCGATCCAGCAACGAGGGTGCCAGCTGGACGCCGGCCCGGTCGCTGGTCGGGGCTGGTCTCGATGTTCGCAACGTCTCCAGTGCGGACCCCCACCTGATGCGGATGCCGGGCGGCCAGCTGATCCTCAGCTATGGTCGCCCCGGGAACAAGATCCTGATCTCCACCGATGGGAACGGGGCGACCTGGCGGGACCTGACGGTCACCAGGGCTGGCATCTCGAGCGGCTACACCAGCCTGGTGGCGTTGACCAACACCACCGCTCTTCAGGTCGGTGACCAAGGATCCAACTGGTGTTTCCGATCCGGAAGCGGCCGCCACAAGATCGGCATCTGGGCCAAGACCATCGTCTTTAGGCCCTACGTTGCAGCACGCACGCCTATCCCCGTTGGTGTTGGCGCAGTCGATGCCAGTGATGTTCTTGGCATGCTGCCCGAGTTGCCCGACACAACACAAGGACCGCCGCGCTGGGACCGCTCGCTGCTTTCTGGACGTCCGCGGTCGCTCTTGTAGTCAGCGGCCCCGCCCTGGCGACAACATTATCGTGGGGGTCCTCGGCGGGCGGGCTTACAGGTACACAGAGCCGATCAGGCAGGCTGCCCAGATGAGGCCGAGGACGATCAGCATGCGGTCGTGAAGGACGATCTCCTCGGGTTCGCCCGCGGCGCCGCTGTCGACGTCCACGGAGTAGCGCAGTAGGGCCACGACGAACGGGACGATGGAGATGACGCTCCACTCGTTGGACGAGGCGGCGCTCATGGTGAATGCCCATAGCGCGTAGGTGGTGACCAGCACCCCGGCTGACATGGTCCAGACGAACCGTAGGTAGGAG
>JBBRZQ010000048.1:0-29747 GCA_038236535.1 Actinomycetales bacterium | reverse complement strand
GGGATCGCGCTGGGCTGGGACCGGATCTGCTCCCTGCTCTCCGGCACCGACTCGATCCGCGACGTCATCGCCTTCCCGAAGTCCGGTGGCGGCTTCGACCCGCTGACCTCAGCGCCGGCCCCGATCACCGCGGCCCAGCGCAAGGAGGCCGGGGTTGACGCCGAGCCCGAGGCAACGACTCCGGGTTCACCAGAAGCCGGGTGAGCCAGACACCGCGATAGCCTGCCAACCGTGACTACCGGCGCTGATGACGACCTCTTTGCCGCCTCGTCGCGGGACTCCCTGGCCGGTGGCGGCGCCAGCGGGGCATCGATGCCCCCGCTGGCCGTCCGGATGCGCCCGCGATCCCTGGACGAGGTCCGGGGGCAGAAAGGCGTCCTGCGTCCTGGCAGTCCGCTGCGGCGGCTGATCGAGGGCCATGCCGGCGTTGCAGGTCCCCTGTCCGCGATCATCTGGGGCCCGCCGGGCACCGGCAAGACGACGCTGGCGCACCTGGTCGCGAACACCGCCGGACGGCGGTTCGTGGAGCTGTCGGCAGTCACCGCCGGGGTCAAGGACGTACGGGTCGTGATGGAGGCGGCGGCTCGCGAGCGCGACATGTACGACCGGCAGACGGTCCTCTTCCTCGACGAGATCCACCGGTTCACCAAGGCACAGCAGGATGCGTTGCTGCCCGGGGTGGAGAACCGCCTGGTCGTGCTGGTCGCGGCGACCACCGAGAACCCGTCGTTCAGCGTGATCGCCCCGCTGCTGTCACGGTCCATGCTGATCACCCTGGTGCTGTTGTCGGACGATGAGCTCGATGACGTCCTGGCCGCTGCGCTGTCGCAGGAACGTGGGCTCGCGGGGGTCTTCACCCTCGAGCCGGAGGCGCGAGCGCACGTCATCCGGATGGCCGGAGGAGACGCCCGCCGGGCGCTCACCGCGCTGGAGGCCGCTGCCGGCGTGGCTCTGGATGCACAGCCGGCCAGGCGCGCCGATGACCACCAGATCCCGATCACCCTGCCCCAGGTGGAGCAAGCCGTCGCCCAGGCCGCGGTGCGTTACGACAGGGCAGGCGACCAGCACTACGACGTTGCCAGCGCGCTGATCAAGTCGATGCGAGGCAGTGACGTCGATGCGTCGTTGCACTACCTGGCACGGATGCTCGAGGCCGGGGAGGACCCGCGGTTCATTGCCCGGCGGGTCGTGATCGCGGCCAGTGAGGATGTCGGGATGGCAGACCCCACGGCCCTTCAGACGGCTGTCGCGGCGCTGCATGCGGTGGCTCAGATCGGTATGCCGGAGGCGCGGATCATCCTCGCCCAGGCCGTGGTGCACAACGCCATCGCACCCAAGTCGAACGCCAGCTACCTGGGTATCAACGAGGCGATCGCGGACATCCGGGCGGGCAGGGGCGGGCCGGTTCCGGCCCATCTTCGGGGCAGCGGCTACGCCGGTGCCACCCGGCTCGGGCACGGCAAGGGGTACGTGTACCCGCATGACGATCCGGCGGGGGTGGTCGCCCAGCAGTACCTCCCGGACGACCTGCTAGCCGACACCACCTACTACCGGCCCACCGACCGGGGTTTCGAACAGACCCTGTCCACCCGGTGGGCCCGGATCCGGGCCCGGATCAGGGGGATCTGAGGGCGCTGCGTGCTGGCGTCACCCTGCAGGCCGGCCCGGCCGGCGTGTACTGCCACCGGATCCCCGCCGGACTCGTCGTCGCGGTAGGGTTTGGCTCCGGTCTTGATCATTCTTCTGTCTCGAGGTGAGCGTGAACGTGGCAACAGTCTCTGTCGGTGATATCGCCGGTGTGATCGCGGCCCTGGCGTTCGCCTACCTGGTCCTGCGCACGGGGGGCCTGATCGGCAAGGCCGGCAAGGTTCTGGACGAGACCCGGATCGGGGTCCAGGGGGTCTCTGCACAGACCGTCCCGCTGCTCTCGCAGGTCACCGACACCGTCGCTTCCACCAACGAGCAGATCGTGCGGCTGGACACTATCACCGCCAACGTCTCCTCGATGAGCACGAACCTCAACGCGCTGACCTCACTGTTCGCCGCGACGGTGGGTTCTCCCGTCGTCAAGGTGGCCGCCTTCTCGTATGGCGTGCGGTCGGCGATGAGCAGTGGCGGGGCAGGCAAGCGCTCAAAGCATGAGCGACGTGGCCGTCGCAGGAAGGGCTGACCATGCGCCGTGTCTTCTGGGTCGCTCTCGGCGCCACCGCCGGGGTGCTGGTCGTCCGCAAGCTGAGCAAGGTCGCGCAGGCCTACACCCCGTCAGGAATGGCACAGGGCGTCTCCGGAGGCCTGTCAGACCTCGCGGACGGGTTGCGGGAGATGGCAGAAGCAGTCCGTGAGGGCATGGCTGAGCGAGAGACAGAGCTGAGGTACGCCCTGGGCCTTGATACCGGCACGCTGCCTGACGGGCTCCAGATGACCGACGCGCAGGCCCGTGCCCTGATCGAGGATCCGACGTCGCGGCGAGCCCGTTAGGAACGCCCCCGTCGAGGACACTTGAGTCTGGACAGCAGGGGGCTGCGCCGGGTTTGGCGTCCGTGTCCCGGCCAGTCACCTGCGCCCGCTGGCGTGGTAACCCGAATACCCGGAATACCCTTGGTGTTGGTCTGCTCGCTGTGGGCCAGCTCAGAGCGTAAGGAACATCACGATGGAAACCGCCGAGATCAGACGACGTTGGCTCGCGTTCTTCGAGGGCAAGGGCCATACGGTCGTGCCCAGCGCGTCACTGATATTTGACGACCCGAACCTGCTCTTCGTCGGTGCCGGCATGGTGCCGTTCGCGAAGTACTTCGCAGGTCAGGAGAGCGCACCGTGGAAGCGCGCTACCAGCGTGCAGAAGTGCGTGCGGACCGGCGATATCGACGAGGTCGGCAAGACGAGCCGGCACCTGACGTTCTTCCAGATGAACGGCAACTTCTCGTTCGGCGACTACTTCAAGGCCGACGCGATCTCGTTCGCCTGGGAGCTGATGACGACCAGCCAGGAGCAGGGTGGCTACGGGCTTGCCGAGGACAGGCTGTGGGCGACGGTCTACCTGGACGACGACGAAGCGGCAGAGCTGTGGCTGAAGCACTCCGGTATCCCCGCTGAGCGCATCGTCCGTCGTGGCATGGCCGACAACTTCTGGTCGATGGGCGTGCCCGGGCCGTGTGGACCGTGCTCCGAGATCTTCTATGACCGGGGCCCCGAGTATGGCCAGGAGGGCGGCCCGGCGGTTGACGAGGACCGGTACATGGAGATCTGGAACCTGGTCTTCATGCAGAACCTGCGCGGCGAGGGCACCAGCAAGGACGACTACGAGATCCTGGGGGACCTGCCGGCCAGGAGTGTTGACACCGGGATGGGCCTGGAGCGGATCGCCGCGGTGCTGCAGGGCGTGGACAACATCTACGAGATCGACGAGGTGTACCCGGTCCTGGCCAGGGCGGCCGAGCTGACCGGCAAGCAGTACGGCTCGAACTCGGCCCACGATGCCGCTCACAGCCACCCTGACGACGTGCTGCTGCGGGTGGTGGCTGACCACGTCAGGGCCTCGCTGATGCTGATCGGCGACGGGGTCACCCCCGGCAACGAGGGCCGGGGCTATGTCCTTCGCCGGATGTTACGTCGTGCGGTGCGCTCGATGGTGCTGCTCGGCTTCGACCAGCCCGCGCTGCCTCACCTGTTCCCGGTGGCGATGGACCGGATGAAGGCCTCCTACCCGCAGCTGGAGTCCGGGTTCTCGCGCATCTCTCAGATCGCGTACGCCGAGGAGGAGGCATTCCATCGCACGCTCGCCTCTGGTACGACCATGCTGGACACCGCCGTAACCAAGGCGAAGTCCACGGCGCAGGCAGGCGTCCAGGCCGCGCTGCGCGGTGACCAGGCGTTCGCGCTGCACGACACGTATGGCTTTCCGATCGAGCTGACCCTCGAGATGGCTGCAGAACAAGGCATCAAGGTCGACGAGGACGGCTTCCGTCGCCTGATGAAAGAACAGCGCGACCGGGCCAAGGCAGATGCGAGGTCCAAGAAGAGCGCGCATGGCGACACGTCCGTCTACCGCGGTGTGGCGGACTCGATCGGACATGCGGTGGAGTTCACCGGCTACCAGGAGACAGCCTCGGAGGCGAGGGTGGCCGGCGTCCTGGTCAACGGTGTGTCCGTGGCGTCGGCCCGGGCCGGTGACGAGGTCGAGCTGGTCCTGGATCGCACCCCGTTCTACGCCGAGGGCGGCGGGCAGCTGGCTGACGCAGGGCGGATCACCCTGGTCAACGGTGCCATCGTCGAGGTCCGCGACGTCCAGTCGCCGATCAAGGGACTGGTCGTCCACCGCGCGGTGGTGGTGTCCGGCGAAGTAGTCGTGGGGGAGCAGGTGGAGGCCCTGGTCGACCTCGATCGCCGCCGTGCGATCTCGCGGGCTCACACGGCCACCCACATGGTCCACAAGGCCATTCGCGAGGCGCTGGGTGACACCGCGACCCAGGCCGGTTCGGAGAACGCGCCCGGACGGTTCCGTTTCGACTTCAACGCCTCCGCCGCGCTGCCGGTCTCAGTGCTGTCCGATGTCGAGGCCAGGGTCAACGCGGTCCTGATCGAGAACCTGCAGGTTCGTGCCGAGGTGATGACGCAGGACGAGGCGCGAGCATCGGGGGCGATGGCCTTGTTCGGTGAGAAGTACGGCGACGCCGTGCGGGTGGTCTCGGTCGGTGACTGGGCTCGTGAGCTGTGCGGTGGCACGCACGCCCAGAGCTCCGGCCAGCTCGGGCTGGTCAAGCTGCTCGGCGAGGCGTCGATCGGTTCTGGCGTGCGCCGGGTCGAGGCCCTGGTGGGCACCGACGCCTACGATTTCCTGGCCCGCGAGCACGCCGTGGTGGGACAGCTGACCGAGACGCTGAAGGTGCGTCCCGAAGAGCTGCCCGAGCGGATTGCCACCATTCTGGGCAAGCTCAAGGACGCTGAGCGCGAGATCAACCTGATGCGCCAGCAGCAGGTGCTGGCGGGGTCGTCGGCCCTGGCAGCCGGCGCTGGAGACGTCTTTGGCGTGAGCTTTGTGGGTCACGACAGCGGGCAGGGGATCAGCGCTGACGATCTGCGTGGCCTGGCGCTGGACCTGAGGTCCAAGCTGGGCAACGAGCGGCCGTCGGTGGTGGCCCTGGCGGGTGTCGCCAAGGACCGTCCGGTGGTCATCATCGCCACCAACGACGTCGCACGGCAGTGGGGTCTGCGTGCCGGAGCCCTGGTGAAGGTCGCGGCGCAGGTGCTCGGCGGCGGCGGTGGTGGCAAGGACGACCTGGCTCAGGGAGGTGGCGTCGACGTGACCAAGATCGGTGAGGCGCTGGCCAGGGTCGAGCACACCGTGGGTGAGCTCGTGACGGCAGGGCGCTGAGGGATGCGTCCGGGGATCCGGCTGGGGGTGGATGTGGGCAGTGTCCGTGTCGGGCTCGCAGCCAGCGACCCCGACGGCATTCTGGCCACTCCCGTCAAGACCTTGGCTCGCGACCTGCAGCATGGTGCTGATCAGGACACGATCGCGGCCCTGGCGTTTGAACGGGAGGTCCTGGAGGTGCTCGTCGGGTTGCCTCGGTCGCTGTCCGGCGGCGAGGGACCGGCCGCTGCGCTGGCCCGCGCCTACGCAAAGACTCTGGCGGCCCGGATCTCGCCGACCCCGGTCCGGATGATCGACGAGCGGCTGACGACCATTGACGCCCATCGACAGCTCCGCGACAGCGGCGTTGCCGGCCGTGCCCAGCGCGCTCTGGTGGACCAGGCGGCTGCGGTGCTGATCCTGCAGGCCGCGCTGGATGCCGAGAAGTCATCGGGGCACCCGCCCGGAGAGCTCATCGCCGGGCGGAAACCGCGCGCACCCCGGACGCGAGCGCCTCGGACAGAGGCTCGGGGGTCGCAGTAGTGGCGCCCGGCCACGAGCCTGATCCTGAGGCGGCTCGCAATCAGCCTGAGGCCTTCGATGAGCCAGAGGTGTTCCTCACCCGACGTGGCGAACGACGTCGGCTCGCCGAGCAACGCGAGCAGGAGGAGCGTGCTCGCCGGCTGCGGCGGCGCCGTTCCAGGAGTGGTCGCCGGTTGATCGTGCTGGTCGTCGCCCTGGCGCTCGTCGTCGGCACCGGTGCCGTCGCCGTCTCCGTCTTGTGGCCTCTGGTCACCAGCCTCACCGAGAGCAACGACTACCCCGGGGCGGGGTCGGGGACCGTGTCCGTCGCCGTGCATGCGGGGGACGCCAGCCGCACCATCGGCGCGGCCCTCGAGAAGGCAGGCGTGGTCAAGTCGGCGGGGGCCTTCAACGATGCCGCATCGGTGAACCCCCGGTCCGCTTCCATTCAGCCGGGTGTCTACGCCCTTCACTCCGGGATGAGCGCCCAGTCCGCCCTGGCCATGTTGCTGAACCCGGTCAACCGCAGAGTCCCCACGGTGACGATCCGTGAGGGGATGTGGACCTCCGAGATCGTCGCTGCGCTCGCTGCCCGCACCGGGCGGCCGCCGGCCGACTACGCGCTGGCCCTGAAGAACCCGGAGCTGCTCGGCCTGCCAGCGCAGGCCCGGGGGAAGGCCGAGGGATACCTCTTCCCTTCGACCTACGAGTTCGACCCGGACACCACGGCAGCCGAACAGCTGCAGGCGATGGTGGCCAAGTCGCTGGACGAGCTGCGCAAGCTTGGCGTGGCCCCGGCCAGGATGCAGCGGGTACTGACCGTGGCGAGCATCGTCGAGGCCGAGGCGCGGGCGACCGCTGACCGCCCGAAGGTGGCCAGGGTGATCGAGAACCGGCTGGCCAGGTCGATGCCACTGCAGATGGACTCCACCGTGCACTTCATCTCCCATCGTCGTGGCAAGGCGGGTACCAGCGACGCCGAGAGACGCAGCAGGAGCCCCTACAACACCTATCTGGTCAAGGGGCTTCCCCCGGGGCCGATCAACAGCCCCGGGCTGGCGTCTTTGCAGGCCGCGGTGAGGCCCGCCGCCGGCAGATGGATGTTCTTCGTGGCCGTGAACCCCGAGACAGGACTGACCCGGTTCTCGGTCGACGCGGCCGGGCACGACGCCAATGTCGCCATCTTTGTCGCATGGTGCGCCAAGCACCCGGGCCAGTGCTGACCTCGCCGGCTCGGCTCGCCGCCGTGCTGGGATCGCCGATCAGCCATTCCCTGTCCCCGGCCCTGCACCAGGCGGCCTACCGCGGGCTGGGTCTGAGTCACTGGTCCTACCAGGCCCATGAGGTGCAGGCGCCGGCACTCGGCCGGTTCGTCAGCGGGCTGGGTCCCCAGTGGGCTGGCCTTTCACTGACCATGCCCCTGAAAGAAGCTGCCTTCGAGGTGGCCGACGAGGTCTCGCCGCTGGCCCGCGAGGTCGGTGCCATCAATACTCTGGTCCGCCGCCCGGATGGTGGCTGGAGCGGTGACAACACTGATGTGTATGGCGTCGCTCAGGCTCTTCGTGAGGGGGGATGTGACCGGGTGAGCAGTGCGGTGGTGCTCGGTTCGGGGGCCACCGCTCGCTCCGTGGTGGCAGCGTTGACGTCCCTGGGGTGTGTCAAGGTGACTTTTGGCGTGCGTTCCGCTGCCCGGCAGGTCACTCTGGACCAGGCTGGCCGGGCCGGTCTGGAGGTGGCGGTCGTCGGGCTCGGACAGGTCACCGAGGCGCTGGCAGACGCGTCGGTGGTGGTCAGCACGTTACCGGCCGGAGCCCTGCCCGGGGACTGGCTTCCGGGCAGCGGGCTGGCTGGCTGGGTGCTGTCGAAGGAGTCGTCGAACCAGGCTCGCCTGCTGCTGGATGTGGTCTACGCCGGGTGGCCGACGCCGCTGGCGCGGACCTTCCGGGAGGCGGGCGCGAGTGTCCTGTCAGGGCTGGAGATGCTGGTCCATCAGGCAGCCGAACAGGTACGCCTGATGACTGGGCTGTGCCCGCCCGTGCAGGAGATGCGGGCTGCCGGGCTGGCTGCGACGAGGTCCGGATGACGCTGGGGCTGCCGGGGCAGGCTGCGCCGTGGTGGGCGATCGCCGTGCTGACGCTGCTGGGCGCCGCTGTGGGGACCGGGCTGAGCAGGGTCCTGTCTGACGGCAGATACCGCCGCGGGGACGAACGAGACCAGCCCCTGCCCCGGCATACCTGGTGGCTGGCGATCGCTGTGGCACTGGCCTGGGGCAGCCTGGCGTTCAGGATCGGCGGTTCGGCGCAGTGGTCGCTGCTGCCGGCCTACCTCTATCTGGGCGTTGTGGGTGTCGGGCTGACCTTTATTGACCTCGACGTTCATCGGTTGCCAGACGTCATCGTGCTGCCCTCGTTCCCCCTGGTCTTCCTGCTGCTGCTCGTGCCGACCGTGCTGACCGGTCTGTGGGGGGCGTTGCTGCGGGCGGTACTGGCGGGCCTCACGCTCTATCTGCTCTACCTGATCCTGGCGCTGGTCTCGCCGGGGGGCGGGGGACTGGGGTATGGCGACGTGAAGCTCGCGGGCCTGCTGGGGTTGTTGCTCGGCTGGATCGGCTGGGGCGAGGTCGCCGTCTCGGTGCTGGCAGCGTTCGTTCTCGGTGGTGTCGTTGCCCTGATCCTGCTGCTGGCGCGGCGTGCCAGCCGCTCGTCGATGATCGCTTTCGGTCCTCCGATGATTCTGGGTGCCTGGGTTGCCCTCATGTTTCCGCTGCAGGTGATCACCGGCTGAGGAGTCCCGGACAGGCGCCGTGTGGCAGGCTTTTGCCATGCTGCGTTGGTTGACTGCTGGCGAATCCCACGGCCCTGCCCTGATGGCCACCCTCGAAGGCTTGCCCGCAGGCGTCGAGGTGAGCACTTCCGACATCGCCGCGGCCCTCGCCCGCCGGCGGCTCGGCTTCGGCCGAGGGGCCCGGATGGCCTTCGAGCAGGATGCCGTGGAGTTCCTCGGCGGGGTGCGTCACGGCGTCACGATGGGCTCGCCGCTGGCGATCCGCATCGGCAACTCCGAGTGGGCCAAGTGGGAGACGGTGATGAGCCCGGATCCCGTCCGGGCTGACGCGCTGGCTGGCGCGGATGAGGTCGGCGCACCGCAAGAGCTCGCCAGGAACAAGCCCCTGACCCGGCCACGTCCTGGCCACGCCGACCTGGTGGGCATGCAGAAGTACGGCTTCACCGACGCGCGCCCGGTGCTGGAGCGCGCCTCGGCTCGGGAGACCGCGGCCAGGGTCGCTCTGGGCGCTGTGGCATCGGCCTTCCTGGAACAGGCCTATGGAGTCACCCTGGTGGCGCACACGGTCGCCATCGGCACCGCCAGGGTCAGCCCGGACGCCGGCCTTCCGAGGCCCGACCAGGTTGGCGCACTGGACGCCGACCCGGTGCGCACCTTGGATCCGGCGGGTTCGGCGGCGATGGTGGCGGAGGTGGAGGCGGCCCAGAAGGACGGTGACACGCTCGGTGGGGTGGTGGAGGTGCTTGCCTACGGGCTGCCGCCGGGTCTTGGGTCCCATGTGCACTGGGATCGCCGGCTCGACTCCCAGCTGGCGGGCGCGCTGATGAGTATCCAGGCGATCAAGGGAGTCGAGATCGGTGACGGCTTCGCTACCGCGACCCGGCGCGGCTCGGCCGCTCATGATGAGATGGACCGCGATCAGGACGGCGTGATCCGGCGGCGGACGGGCCGTGCCGGTGGTACCGAAGGCGGGATGTCGACCGGTGACGTGCTGCGCGTGCGGGCCGCCATGAAACCGATCAGCACCGTGCCCCGGGCACTGGCCACGGTCGATCTCGCTACCGGGCAGGCCGCGACCGCCATCCATCAGCGTTCGGACGTCTGCGCAGTGCCGGCCGCAGGTGTGGTCGCTGAGGCCATGGTCGCCCTGGTCCTGGCCCAGGCTTGTTGTGAGAAGTTCGGCGGCGACAGTGTTGCCGAGACCTCCAGGAACTACCGCAGCTTCCTGGACGCGATCCCAATGAGCCTGCGTTCGTGGTGAGTGAGATGACTGAGATGAGTGGTCCAGACACCCACGACGCGACCGGCGCCGACAGCGCAGCTGGTAGCGGCAGCACACCCGGCAGCACACCCGGTAGCGGTCGCGGCAGTGCCAGTGCCAGTGGGAGCGGCAGGGCGGCGTTGACGCGGCCCAGGGTGGTGCTGGTGGGTCCTCCGGGATCGGGCAAGACGACGGTGGGGCGAGCAGTCGCCGATCTGCTGGGCGTCGACCTTCGCGACACGGACCAGGCGATCGAGGTCCAGGAAGGCCGGTCGATCTCGGACATCTTCATGGAAGAGGGGGAGCCGCGGTTCCGTGAGCTCGAGCGGACCGAGGTCGCGGCGTCGTTGAGGGCGCAGACGGGGGTTCTGGCACTGGGAGGCGGGGCGGTGATGGATCCCGTGACGGCGCAAGCCCTGGCGGGTCACACGGTCGTCTTTCTGGACGTCGGAATTGCCGATGCTGCCGGACGGGTGGGATTCAACAGCAGCCGACCTCTGCTGGCGGTGAATCCCCGGGCGCAGTGGACCCGGATGATGGAGGCGAGGCGCCCGACCTACCAGCGGCTTGCTACCTTCACCGTGCAGACCGGCGCAAGGACGCCGCAGGACGTTGCAGCCGAGGTCGTACGACGACTTGGACAGTGCGAGCCGCAGACCGATGGGAGAACAGAGACGTGAGTGAGCCAGCTCGGATTCGTGTGGGTGAGGGAGCTGCGGCCTACGACGTCGTGATTGGGACAGGGCTGCTCGGAGAGCTGGCCGGACTGCTTGGTTCGGGTGTCGAGCGGGTCCTGGTCATCCACTCCCGTGCACTGAGAAGCACCGGTGAGGCGGTCTGTGACGGATTGGGCGCCCAAGGTTTCTCCGCGTTCATCGCCGAGGTGCCGGACGGCGAGGAAGCCAAATCGGCCGATGCGGCGTCCGCGTTGTGGGGAGTTCTCGGTCAGTGCGGTCTGACCCGTTCCGACGCGATCGTGGGGTTGGGCGGAGGAACTGTCACCGACCTTGCCGGGTTTGTCGCAGCCACCTGGCTACGAGGCGTCAGGGTGGTCCAGGTTCCGACCACGCTGCTGGCCATGGTCGATGCAGCGGTCGGCGGCAAGACCGGCATCAATACGGCGGAGGGCAAGAACCTTGTCGGGGCATTTCACTCACCGGCCGGTGTCCTGTGCGACCTCACGATGCTGGCGACGTTGCCTGCCAAAGAGGTGATGTCCGGCATGGCTGAGGTCATCAAGTGCGGGTTCATCGCTGACCCGGTGATCCTCGACCTTGTCGAGGCGAACCCGCAGAGCGTCAGGCGCGGCGCCGGTCCTGCGGTGCGTGAGCTCATCGAACGGGCGATCCTGGTCAAGGCTCGGGTGGTGACCGAGGATCTCAGGGAGGCTTCGCTGCGCGAGATCCTGAACTACGGGCACACCTTCGGGCATGCCATCGAGCAGGTCGAGTCCTACTCGTGGCGGCACGGCGCAGCGGTCAGCGTGGGCATGGTCTACGCAGCCGAGCTGGCCCGTCTGGCCGGCAGGCTCGACGATGCGGTGGTCGATCGACATCGGTCGGTCCTGGTCTCACTGGGGCTGCCGACGACCTACCGCGGTGGCCGCTGGCCAGAGCTCTACTCGGCCATGAGGCGTGACAAGAAGAGCCGCGGCTCGCTGCTGCGGTTCGTGGTGCTCGATGCTCTGGCCGAGCCCGGTCGACTTGAGGGCCCCGACGAGTCCATGCTGCAGGCGGCGTACGCCCGGGTCGCCCGCGGCTGACCGGAGTCGGGTGCAACAGGCCTCGACGGGATCCCCGCTACCACGTCGGAACCCCTATGGGCAGGTCAGCAGACGTCTTGGGTCTCGATGACCTCGCGGATCTGGGCGAAGTGGCAGGCGCTCGGATGATCCTGACCCTCGTGCACCATCAGCAGGGGCTCTTCTTTTGAGCAGATGTCCTGAACCTTCCAGCAGCGGGTGCGGAACCGGCAGCCGGACGGCGGGTTGGCCGGGCTCGGCACATCGCCCTCAAGCATGATCTGGTCTCGGTGCCCGCGCAACGTCGGGTCGGGCACAGGCACCGCGGACAGCAGCGCCTGTGTGTAAGGGTGTGAGGGCCGCTCGTAGATCTGAGCCTCGTCGCCGGTCTCCACGATCTTGCCGAGGTACATGACAGCGACGCGGTCACTGATGTGTCGCACGACCGACAGGTCATGGGCGATGAAGATGTAGGCGAGCCCGAACTCGTTCTGGAGCTTCTCGAAGAGGTTGATCACCTGGGCCTGGACGGAGACGTCGAGAGCTGAGACCGGCTCGTCACAGACGATGATCTCGGGTCGCAGGGCTAGGCCTCGGGCGATCCCGATGCGCTGCCGCTGACCACCGGAGAACTGGTGAGGGTAGCGGTTGATGTGCTCGGGGTTGAGGCCGACCACCTCCAGCAGCTCCTGCACCTTCTTGAGGCGGCTGCCCCTGGGCGCGACATCCTTGTGGATCTGGAACGGTTCGCCGACGATGTCACCGACAGTCATCCGCGGGTTCAGCGACGAGTACGGGTCCTGCAGCACGATCTGGATGTTGCGCCGGACGGCCTTGAACGCCTTGCCCGAGAGCTTGGCAATATCTTCACCGTGGAAGAAGATCTGACCCTCGGTCGGGTCGTCGAGCCGCATCAGCAGCCGACCGGTGGTGGACTTGCCACAGCCGGACTCACCGACCACCCCGAGGGTCTCACCCTTGTACAGCTTGAAGTCGACGCCGTCGACTGCGCGTACCGCACCCACCTGCTTCTTGAACACGATGCCCTTGGTCAGCGGGAAGTGCTTGACGAGTCCTCGGACCTCGAGAACGGGCTCATCGGATCTTGAGGCTTCCATCGAGGACCTCCTTCCAGAAGTGACAGGCGCTCTTACGGTCGGCCGAGACATCCTCAAGGGGCGGGATCTTCTCGGAGCAGATGGGCTGTGCGTAGGGGCAGCGCGGGTGGAACGCGCAGCCGACCGGGATGTCCGTCAGGTTCGGCGGGATGCCCTTGATCGTGTACAGCTCCTGGCCCTTCATGTCGATCCGGGGGATTGCCGCCAGCAGCCGCTCGGTGTAGGGGTGAGCGGGGCTGGCGTAGAGGTCGAGGGAGGGCGCCTGCTCGATCAGGCTCCCGGCGTACATCACCGAGATCTTGTCGGAGACGTCGGCCACGACCCCCAGGTCGTGGGTGATCAGGATCAGCCCCATCTTGCTCTCAGCCTGCAGATCGGCGAGAAGCTGCATGACCTGCGCCTGCACGGTGACGTCGAGAGCCGTGGTGGGCTCGTCGGCGATGATGATGTCGGGATCCAGGGACAACGCGATGGCGATCATGATCCGCTGCCGCATGCCGCCGGAGAACTGGTGCGGGTAGTCGTTGACCCGTTGTCTGGCTGCCGGGATGTGCACCCGGTCCATCAGCTCGATGGCCTTCGCCTTGGCATCTGCCCGCGAGGCGCCACGGTGCACCCGGAACATCTCGCCGATCTGGAACCCGACGCTGTAGACGGGGTTCAGCGAAGACAGCGCGTCCTGGAAGATCATCGCGATCTTCTCGCCGCGGTAGCGACGTCGTTCCTTCTCCGGGAGAGTCAGCATGTCCACACCCCGGAAACGGACGGACCCCTGGGTGACGAAGCCGGGCGGGGTGTCCAGGATGCCCATGATGGCCTGGGCGGTCACCGACTTGCCGGAGCCGGACTCGCCCAGAATGGCGAGGGTCTCACCGGGCAGCAGGTCGAAGGTGACGCCGGTGACGGCCTTGGCCACCCCGTCCCGGGTACGGAACTCCACGTGCAGGTTCTCGACCTCGAGCACCGGCACATTGGGGTCGTCACGGCGTCGCACAGTGCCGACGGTGATCCCGGGTTCCGGGACCGGGGGCCTGTGGGTGCCGGCGTGAGTGACGGAGTCTTGGGTCATTGAGGTCACCGAAGCTTCGGGTCGAGGGCGTCGCGGACCGCGTCGCCGAGCAGCATGAAGGCGAGCACGGTGATCGACAGCGCCAGTGAGGGGAAGAGCAGCACGTGCGGGGCGGTTCGCAGCGACGCCTGGGCGTCGTTGATGTCCCCGCCCCAGGAGACCGTGGACCCGGGAAGCCCGATGCCGAGGTAGGACAGCGTCGCCTCGAGCACGATGAACAGGCCGAGCGAGATGGTCGCGACGACGATGACCGGTGCGATGGCGTTGGGCAGGATGTGCCGACCCAGAATTCGCATATCACTGGCGCCCAGTGCCCTGGCCGCAGTGACGAAGTCGGACTCCTTTACCGAGATCACCGACCCTCTCATGATGCGGGCCACGCTCGTCCAGCCGACAAGCATGATGGCGGTGACCACCGTCCAGATGTTGCGGAAGGGGAAGGCCGACAGGAAGACGATGGCGAAGAGCAGGATGGGGATGGCGAAGAACACATCGGTGAGCCGGGACAGCAGTGAGTCCGCAACCCCCCCGTAGAACCCGGCGATGGCTCCGATGACGCCGCCGATCAGCACCACACCGCTGGTGACCAGGATGCCGACGGTCACCGACGCCCGGGCGCCGTAGACGACCCGTGCGTAGACGTCGTGGCCCTGCCGGTCGAACCCGAACGGGTGCCCCGGAGCCCGGCCCTCGTTGCCCCGGGCGAGCTGGGCGTAGGTGGGGTCGGTGCCGGTGAACAGCGAGGGAAAGATCGCCACCACGATCAGGAACAGGATGAGCACCGCCGAGATGACGAAGGTGGGGTTGCGGCGCAGGTCGTGCCAGGCGTCGGACCACAGACTGCGGGGCTTCCCGGAGCCCTGCAGTCCGGCGGGGCCGCCGGGGGCCGGCGGTTCGCCGGAGACGCCAAGGGTCAGCGCCGAGGCTGCGGCGTCCCCCGACGCCATGACGGTCTTCGAGGGCTCAGGCATATCGGATCCTCGGGTCGAGAACGGCGTAGAGGAGGTCTACGAGCAGGTTGAAAACGAGATAGACGATGACCAGGATGACCACGATCGACACGATGGTGGGCGCTTCACCGCGGTTGATCGCCTGCCAGAGCGTCCCGCCGACACCGTGGATGTTGAAGATCCGCTCGGTCACCAGCGCACCGCCCATCAGGGCGCCGATGTCCGCGCCGAGGTAGGTCACCACGGGGATCAGTGAGTTGCGCAGCAGATGGACGGTGACGACCCGGCGGTGAGGAAGACCCTTCGCCACGGCAGTGCGGACGTAGTCGGCGTGGATGTTCTCGACGACCGAGGTCCGGGTGAGCCGCATGATGTAGGCCAGCGACGCCATCCCCAGGACGATGGCGGGCAGCAGCAGCTCATTCCAGGGGGCCTCACCACTGACCGTGGGCCGGAGCCAGCCGAGCTTGATGCCCACGAAGAACTGCATCAGGAAGCCGATGACGAAGATGGGGATGGAGATGATCAGCAGGGTTCCCAGCAGGACGCTGCTGTCGAGGGACTTGCCTCGTCGCAGGCCCGCCAACAGGCCCAGCGGGACACCGATGAAGATCTCGATGATAAACGCCAGCGTCGCGAGGCGGATGGTGATGGGCCAGGCGTCGGCCAACAGGTCCAGGACAGGTCGACGACTGAACGTCTGACCGAAGTCGAAGGTAAGGATGCCCTTCATGTACTCGAAGTACTGAACGTACAGCGGCTCGCCGATGTGGAACTGCGCACGCAGTGCCACCGCCGTGGACGGGTCGCACCCACGCTCGCCGCACATGGAAGCCAGCGGGTCGCCGGGCATCCCCAGGACCAGGTAGAAGATGAGGAACGTGGCGCCGAAGAACACCGGGATCATCTGCAGCAGACGGCGTATGACATAAGTGCCCACCCGGACCTCCTTGTCTCGAGTCGGTGAAACAGAAGTTGTTGCCCCACGCGGGTGAAACAGAAGTTGTTGCCCCACGCGGGGGTCACGCTAGCCTGTGGTGTTCCGACCCAAGGTTAACTGCAAACATTATGACCTAATCCCGGTGCTCGGATCATCGGGGGGTCTCACCGCATGACACTCCCGCATGGCGATCGCTCGCCATGCGGGAGGACCCGGTGCTGCTGTGTGACAGGTGGCTGCCCGCCTGCCACTTTCGTGCTGCTACTTGGTGATCTCGGTGTAGATCGGCACACCGAAGACGTCAAACTTCACGTTCTTGACCTTCTCGGAGTAGCCACCTGTGGTGTTGGAGTACCACAGCGGGACGACAGGCATGTCCGTCGCCAGGATCTTCTCGGCGTCCTGGAAGAACTTGATGCTCTCCGCCGGGGTCTTGGCCGTGTCACCCTGCTTCAGCATGGCGTCGAACTTGGGGTTGTCGTACCTGGAGTCGTTCGAGCCAGCGCCCTTGGCGTAGATCGGTGCCAGGAAGTTCTCCAGTGCCGGGTAGTCCATCTGCCATCCGGTGCGGAAGGCATTCTTCATCGTGCCCTTGGTGATCGGGTCGCGCAGGGACTTGAAGTCCGGGTAGGACTTGCCGGAGCAGTCGATGCCGATCGCGTTCTTGATGCTGTTGCAGGTCGCGTCGACCCACGCCTTGTGTGAGCCATCTGCGTTGTAGGCGATCTCAAGCTTGCCCTTGAAACCACCGGCTGAGGCAAGGAGCGCCTTGGCCTTGGCGGGGTCGTAGGTGCAGAACTCACCGCAGATGTCTTTCGAGAAGCCCTGCACGACCGGCGAGGAGAAGTCCACGGCCGGGGTGCGGGTGCCATTGAAGATCTTGTCGGTGATCGTCTTGCGGTCGACCGCCATCGAGATCGCCTGGCGAATCTTCGCGCTGTTGGCGGTCTTCCACTCAGGCTGGTAGAGCGGGAAGGCGAAGGACTGGAACACCCCGGACGGCTGGTTGATCGCTCGCGTACCCAGGTCGGTCTTGAAGGTGGCCAGGGCGTTGTCCGGGACCGCATCGAGGACGTCGAGGTTGTTGGCCTGCAGGTCGGTGTAGCCAGCCTGCGCGTCGGTGTAGATCTTGACGTCGATGCCGCCGTTCTTGGCCACCATGGTGCCCTTGTAGTCAGGGTTCTTCTTCACCTTGATGTTGACGTTGTGATTCCACTTGCCGTCCAGCATGTAGGAGCCGTTGCCGACCGGGTTCTGGCCCTGCGCCTTGATGTCCTTGTAGGCAGACTGAGGCATCGGGTAGAACGCGGTGTAGCCGAGGCGCAGCGGGAATGATGCCTGCGGACTGGCCAGCTTGACGGTGAAGGTGGAGTCGTCGACGACCTTCAGGCCGTTCATGGTCTTGGCGGTGGGCTTGGCGCCCTCGGCGGCTGGGTGGACCTGCTTGTAGCCGTCGATGGGCTCGAAGAAGTAGGCGTTGAGCTGGGCGTTGTCGATGAGCGCACCGAAGTTCCAGGCGTCCACGAAGGACTTGGCGTTGACGGGTTCGCCGTTGGTGAACTTCCAGCCTGGCTTGAGCTTGATGGTGTAGTTCTGAGCGTCAGTCGTGGTGATCGACTCGGCGACCTGGTTGATCGGCTTGCCAGCGCCGTCATAGCTGATGAGGCCCTCGAACAGCAGCTTCATGATGCGACCGCCACCGGTCTCGTTGGTGTTGGCCGGCAGCAGGGGGTTCTGAGGCTCACTGCCGTAAGCAGTGATGACGGCCGCGCTGTTGCCTGCGGGCTTCGCCGTAGTTTTGTCGCTGGTGCCGCCACATGCAGAGAGCACGAGGGCAAGGCTCGCTGCGCCGGCGGCCGCCGTCACCCAGCGAGCACGAACTGTGTTGCCACGCATGAATCCTCCTCAGAGTTCCAACAGGTTGGTGATCGAAGCATAGGCACGCCTGTTTGACTGTCAGCGAGGCAGGGTCGATGCGTTACCGAAAGGTGTCAACAGCGTTACCAAATAGAGTCAATAAACGCCGTTTTCGTAGACTGAGTGTATGACGGCATCCTTGGTGTATGTGCTGAATGGTCCGAATCTCAGCAGGCTGGGCAGCCGCGAGCCCGAGATCTATGGTTCACAGACCTTGGACGATGTCGCCGATCTCGTTTCGCAGCGGGCGGAGTCGCTCGGCCTGGCGGTGGACTTCCGCCAGACGAACGACGAGGCCGAGATCATCGGCTGGATCCACGAGGCTGTTGACCGGGGTGCCGATGTCGTGCTCAACCCGGCCGCTTTCACACATTATTCGTATGCCGTGCGCGACGCCTGCGCTCTGGTCACCGCCTCCGGGGCGAGGCTGATTGAGATTCATCTCTCCAATCCTGCGGCACGTGAGGAGTTCCGGCATACCTCCGTCATTGCCGGAGTCGCCACGGGCACGATCGCCGGTTTCGGGACCGCCTCCTACCTGCTGGCACTTCAGGCCCTTGCCCGCTGAGGGTGTCAGCAGGCCAGCGCGCAGTGACCGATTGGTCAGCGCATGCGGACCCACGGCGTCCGGCCCGCTAAGATGAAGGCGACCCCGCGTTTCTCCGCACGGGGGCTGCTGCCGTGCGTCGCTCTGTTCGAGCCGTGATCGCCTGCCGGCCAGCTACCCGTCATACGAAAGAGATGTCTCTCTTGGCTTCGACCAACGACCTCAAGAACGGCATGGTCCTCAACATCGGCAACCAGCTCTGGTCAGTCGTGGAGTTCCAGCACGTCAAGCCCGGCAAGGGCCCGGCCTTCGTGCGGACCAAGCTGAAGGCGGTGCTGTCCGGAAAGGTCGTCGAGAAGACCTTCAACGCCGGGACCAAGGTCGAGACCGCCAACGTCGACAAGCGGACCATGCAGTACCTGTACAAGGACGGCGACGACTTCATCTTCATGGACGGCGACACCTTCGATCAGATGACCGTCTCCGGGGCAGTCGTCGGAGATGCCGCCAAGTTCATGCTGGAGAACCAGGACGTCATGGTGGCCACCCACGACGGTGCCCCCCTGTACGTCGAGCTGCCGGCATCGGTGACCCTCGAGGTCAGCTACACCGAGCCGGGACTGCAGGGCGACCGCTCCACCGGCGGCACCAAACCGGCCACGCTCGAGACCGGGGCCGAGATCGGGGTGCCGCTGTTCATCGAGCAGGGCACAAGGATCAAGGTCGACACCCGTGACGGCTCCTACCTGGGCCGAGTCAACTGACGTGTCCGCACGTTCCAAGGCCCGCAAGCGCGCGCTGGACCTCCTGTTCGAGGCCGAGCAGCGCGGGGTCAACGCCGACACGCTGCTGAGCGAGCGGATCGCGACGCCTGCGGGCCAGCACAACCTGAACGAGTACACGGTCGAGATCGTCCGCGGCGTGGTCGCGAAGTGGGTCCAGATCGAGGAGCTGCTGGCGACCTACAGCCAGGGCTGGACTGTCGAGCGGATGCCGGCCGTCGACCGGGCGATCCTGCGGATCGGTGCCTGGGAGGTCGTTTTCAGCGACGCGGTCCCGGACGCGGTCGCGATCTCGGAGGCGGTTGCCCTGGCCAGGTCACTGTCCACCGATGACTCGCCAACCTTTGTCAACGGGTTGCTGGCCAGGCTCTCCGAGGTCAAGCCGACGCTCGTCTGAACCCACCTCGTGCTGAGAGTCCGAGCTGTCCTGGCAGTTCAGGGGCTTGGCGCAGGGTAGGATCACGGTCGACAAACATCCTTTAACGACCCGTCCGGTGAGGCGGGGAAGGAGGTTCGGCGCTGTGACGCGTCCAGAATCTGCTCCACCATCCGATAGCTCCCGAAATGACGTCCCGAAGGCTGACCAGCCTTTGAGCGACCTGTCCGGGGGAGACCAGTCCGCACGGGTCGTGATGAGTTCCGGTGATGTCTCCCGGGCACTGCGACGGGTGGCCCACGAGATCCTCGAACGCAACAAGGGCTCGCGGGATCTCGTGGTTCTCGGTATCCCGACCCGTGGCGTGGCTCTCGCCCATCGCCTGGTCGCCGTGATGGCTGAGGTCGAAGGCAGCGACGTGCCCTCTGGTGCCCTCGACATCACCATGCATCGCGATGACCTCCGGCGTAATCCGATCAGGGCGATCGAGCACACCTTCATCCCGGCGCCCGGCATCAACGACAAGACGGTCGTGCTCGTGGACGACGTGCTCTTCTCGGGCAGGACGGTTCGCGCCGCGATGGACGCCCTCTCCGAGCTCGGCCGCCCGCGCGCCGTCCGGCTGGCGGTCCTGGTCGACCGCGGACACCGAGATCTGCCGATCCGGGCCGACTACGTGGGCAAGAACCTGCCGACCTCCCGCAGCGAGCGCGTTCAGGTGTGTCTGCTGGAGCACGATGGCCTCGACGAGGTCCGAATCAGCGGAGGAGACCGGTGAAGCGCCACCTGTTGTCAATGAACGACCTTGACAAGCACGACATCCTGACTGTTCTGGACACCGCCGCCTCGATGCACGACGTTCAGCACCGTGAGGTGAAGAAGCTTCCGACACTGCGCGGACGCACCGTGGTCAACCTCTTCTTCGAGGACTCCACCCGCACCCGATCCTCGTTCGAGATCGCCGGCAAGTGGCTCTCGGCGGACATGATCAACATCTCGGGCAAGGGGTCGTCCACGAGCAAGGGTGAGTCTCTGCGCGACACCGTTCGCACCGTCGCGGCGATGGGCGTCGACGGGTTCGTCATCCGGCACAGCGCCAGCGGCGCCTGCCAACAGGTCTCCCAGTGGGTTGACGCGGTGGTGATCAACGCCGGGGACGGACTGCACGAGCACCCGACCCAGGCGCTGCTCGACGCCTACACGATGCGTCAGCGCCTCGGTGATCTCGAGGGCCTGCAGGTGGCCATCGTCGGGGATCTGACCCACTCCCGGGTAGTCCGCTCCAACCTGATCTGCCTGAAGACCCTGGGTGCCCGGGTCACCGTTGTCGCTCCGCCGACGCTGATGCCCGCCGGTATCGACACCTGGTCGCGCAGTGAGGGCTTCGACACCTCGTATGACCTCGACTCGGTGCTGCCAACGGCCGATGCGGTGATGATGCTGCGGGTGCAGCGGGAGCGGATGAGCGGTGGCTTCTTCCCCACCGAGCGCGAGTACACGGTCGGCTACGGGCTGACCCGCGACCGGCTGAGATCGCTTCAGAAACACACGGTGATCTGCCACCCCGGGCCGATGAACCGGGGCCTGGAGATCGCCGCGGATGCTGCTGATGCCGCGCAGTCGCTGGTCCTGGACCAGGTCTCGGCCGGTGTCGCCGTCCGGATGTCCGTTCTCTACCACCTGTTCGCCGGCGAAGGGTCCCTCGCATGAGTCATGTCATGAACCTCCTCATCAAGGGCGCTGACCTAGTCGGCGCCGGCCGCCAGGACGTGCTGATCAGCGATGGCGTGATCACCGAGATCGGCACGCTGGACCCCTCCTCGAAGAGCATCGACCAGGCCATCGAGGCTGACGGGCTGATCGCCCTGCCGGGTCTGGTCGACCTGCACACGCACCTGCGCGAGCCGGGACGCGAGGATGCCGAGACCATCGCCACCGGTTCGGCTGCCGCGGCGATCGGCGGGTTCACCGCGATCCTGGCCATGGCCAACACGACCCCGGTCACTGATACGGCAGAAGCCGCCGAGCGTGTTCTCGACCTTGGCCGGCTGGCGGCTCTGGTCGATGTGCAGCCGGTCGGCGCGATCACCAAGGGCCTGGCCGGCGAGGAGCTCGCCGAGCTGGGACTCATGGCCCGCTCACGGGCGCAGGTGCGGGTCTTCTCCGATGACGGCAAGTGCGTCCAGGATGCGCAGGTGATGCGCCGGGCCCTGGAGTACGTGCGGGCCTTCGGAGGCGTGGTATCCCAGCATGCCCAGGACTCCAGGCTCGCCGACCGCAATGCCTGTTGTCACGAGGGTGAGCTGTCCGGCCGCCTGGGTCTGCCCGGCTGGCCCGGGATCGCCGAAGAGGTCATCGTTGCCCGCGACGTCATGCTGGCCCGGCATACCGGCTCGCGGGTGCACATCGCCCACGTCTCCACGGCCGGCTCGGTCGAGGTCATCCGCTGGGCCAAGGCTCAGGGCATCGCGGTCACCGCCGAGGTCACCCCGCACCACCTGATGCTGACCACCGACCTGGTCTCTGGCTACGACCCCACGTTCAAGGTCAACCCGCCCCTGCGGCCGATCGAGGACATCCAGGTACTCCGGGCAGCGCTGGCCGACGGCACCATCGACGCTGTCGCGACCGACCATGCCCCGCACGCCCGCCATGACAAGGAGCACACGTTCATCAACGCGGCCTTCGGCATGCTCGGGCTGGAGACCGCACTCTCGGTGGTCGCAGACGTCATGGTCGGCCCGGGTCTTCTCGACTGGGCAGGTGTCGCCCAGGTGATGTCCGTGGGTCCCGCCCGGATCGCCGGCCTGACCGGTCATGGCCGGCCGATCGCCGTGGGGGAGCCGGCCAACCTGACGCTGGTCGACCCGTCGGCAACGGTCGTCGTCGACCGCGAGGCGTCACTGTCGCTGTCGCGCAACAATCCCTGGCACGGGCGCCGGCTCACCGGGGCGGTTCATGCCACGGTGCTGCGCGGGGGTCCCACCGTCCTGAAGGGAGAGCTGGCTTGACCCCCGCGCACACCTTCATCCATCGTGAGCCCGCAGTGCTGATGCTGGAGGATGGCCGGTCTTTTCGTGGCCAGGCCTACGGGGCGGTCGGCCAGACGGTCGGCGAAGCCGTGTTCTCGACCGGCATGAGCGGTTACCAGGAGACGCTGACCGACCCGAGCTACCACCGTCAGGTCGTCGTGATGACCGCCCCGCACATCGGCAATACCGGCGTCAACGACGAGGACAGCGAGTCCGCCCGCATCTGGGTGGCCGGCTACGTCGTTCGCGACCCTGCGGTGAGGCCCTCGAGCTGGCGTTCCCGGCGCTCGCTGGAGGACGAGCTGACCGAGTCGGGCGTGGTGGGGGTCAGCGGCATCGACACCCGGGCGCTGACCCGGCACCTGCGTGAACGCGGTGCCATGCGGGTCGGCATCTTCTCCGGGGAGCTGGCCCAGGAGTCAGCGGAGTCACTCCTGCAGCGCGTGCTCTCGGCTCCGCAGATGAGCGGGTCTGCCCTGGCCGGCGAGGTCACCACGGCAGGCATGTATGTCGTGCCGGCCGTCGGGCAGAAACGCTTCACCGTCGCTGCCCTCGACCTGGGGATCAAGGCCCGTACGCCGTACCAGCTGGCACAGCGCGGCGTCGAGGTACACGTGATGCCGGCCACCTCGACCTTCGCGGAGATACAGGCCGTGGAGCCGGACGGCGTCTTCTTCTCCAACGGTCCCGGGGACCCGGCCACCGCAGACCACCAGGTCGCCCTGCTTCGCGAGGTCCTTGTCGCGGGCGTGCCCTTCTTCGGGATCTGCTTCGGCAACCAGCTGCTCGGTCGTGCGCTCGGCTTTGGCACCTACAAGCTCAAGTACGGTCACCGCGGGATCAACCAGCCCGTGCTTGACCGGCGTACCGGCCGGATCGAGGTCACCGCCCATAACCATGGATTCGCCGTCGACGCCCCCCGTCAGGGTGAGACGGACACGCCGTACGGGCGCGCGCAGGTCTCCCACATCGGCCTTAACGACAATGTCGTCGAAGGGCTGGAATGCCTTGATATCCCTGCGTTCTCGGTTCAGTACCACCCGGAGGCCGCTGCCGGGCCGCACGACTCGGAGTACCTGTTCGACCGTTTCATCGAGCTCATGTCCGCGCACACGCCGACCGCTGCGAAAGGCCGTTCCTGATGCCCCGCCGGACCGATATCAACAGCGTGCTGGTCATCGGGTCCGGCCCGATCGTCATCGGGCAGGCCTGCGAGTTCGACTACTCCGGCACCCAGGCCTGCCGGGTGCTGCGCGAGGAGGGCATCCGGGTCATTCTGGTGAACTCCAACCCGGCCACGATCATGACCGACCCCGAGTTCGCCGACGCCACCTATGTCGAGCCGATCACCTCCGAGGTCATCGAGGCGATCATCGCCAAGGAGCGTCCCGACGCCGTGCTCGCGACGCTGGGCGGCCAGACGGCGCTCAATGCGGCGATCGCGCTGCACGAGGCCGGCATCCTGGAGAAGTACGGCTGCCCGCTCATCGGAGCCAGCTTCGAGGCGATCCAGCTCGGTGAGGACCGCCACCTGTTCAAGGGAGTCGTCCAGCGATGTGGGGGCGAGACGGCGCGCAGCCACATCGCGCACACGATGGATGAGTGCCTGGCCGCCGCGGCCGACCTCGGCTACCCGGTGGTCGTCCGCCCGTCGTTCACGATGGGTGGCCTGGGCTCCGGCTTTGCCGATGACGAGGCCGATCTCCGCCGGATGGCCGGCTCGGGGCTGCATGACTCACCGACCACCGAGGTGCTCCTGGAGGAGTCCATCAAGGGGTGGAAGGAGTACGAGCTCGAGGTGATGCGTGACCGGGCCGACAACGTGGTCGTGGTCTGCTCGATCGAGAACCTCGACCCGATGGGGGTGCACACCGGGGACTCCATCACGGTTGCTCCGGCGCTGACACTGACCGACCGCGAGTACCAGCGGCTGCGTGACCTCGCGATCGCCATCATCCGCGAGGTCGGCGTGGACACCGGCGGCTGTAACATCCAGTTCGCGGTCAACCCGCTGGACGGCCGGGTCATCGTCATCGAGATGAACCCGCGGGTCTCCCGGTCCTCGGCGCTGGCCTCGAAGGCGACCGGGTTCCCGATCGCCAAGATCGCGGCGAAGCTGGCAGTCGGCTACACCCTGGACGAGATTCCCAACGACATCACCAAGGTCACCCCCTCAAGCTTCGAGCCGACCCTGGACTACATCGTGGTCAAGGTGCCACGGTTCGCGTTCGAGAAGTTCCCCGCCGCGGACCCGACACTGACCACCACGATGAAGAGCGTCGGCGAAGCCATGGCGTTCGGCCGTAACTTCACCGAGGCACTCCAGAAGGCACTGCGTTCGCTGGAGCGCGCGGGCTCGAGCTTCCACTGGCGCCAGGAAGAGGCTCCCTCGCATGAGCAGGCGCTGGCGCTGCTCGACCAGGCGCGGATTCCCACCGAGGGCCGGATCGTGCTGGTGCAGCAGGCTCTTCGCGGGGGTCTCTCGGTCGAGATGGTCCATCAGGCGACTGGTATCGACCCGTGGTTCCTCGACCAGATCGAGCTGGTCAACCAGGTCGCCAGGCATGTGGCGGCCAGTCCGCAGCTCACTGCCGAGGTCCTCAGACTCGCCAAGCGTCATGGTTTCTCGGATGCCCAGATCTCCGATCTCTCTGGTATGCCCGAGCCGGTGGTCAGGGGGGTCCGCCACGCGCTCGGGGTGCGCCCGGTCTTTAAGACGGTGGACACCTGTGCGGCCGAGTTCGCTGCCCAGACGCCCTATCACTACTCGACCTATGACGAGGAGAGCGAGGTCGCGCCTCGCGAGCGCCCCGCAGTCATCATCCTTGGCTCCGGGCCCAACCGGATCGGTCAGGGCATCGAGTTCGACTACTCCTGCGTCCACGCGAGCTTTGCCCTGCGGGACCACGGTTTCGACACCGTGATGGTCAACTGCAACCCCGAGACCGTGTCCACCGACTACGACACCTCGAGCCGGCTCTATTTCGAGCCGCTGACCCTCGAGGACGTTCTGGAGGTGGTCCACGCCGAGCGGCAGGCCGGGCCGGTGGCCGGCGTGATCGTCCAGCTCGGCGGGCAGACCCCGCTGGGACTGGCCAAGGCGCTCAAGGCTGAAGGGGTGCCGATCGTGGGCACCACGCCCGAGTCGATCGACCTCGCCGAGGACCGCGGTGCTTTCTCCCGCGTGCTCGCCGAGGCTGGGTTGATGGCGCCACGGCACGGCACGGCCTACAGCGGTGAGGAGGCCGTGGAGGTCGCTCACGAGATTGGCTACCCGGTCCTGGTACGTCCGTCATACGTGCTCGGCGGACGCGGTATGGAGATCGTCTACGACGACGAGACCCTGATCGGCTATGTCACCCGTGCGACCGAGGCTGCCCCGGAGCATCCCGTGCTGGTCGACAGGTTCCTGGACGACGCCATCGAGATCGACGTCGACGCCATCTTCGACGGTCACGAGATGTACGTGGGCGGCATCATGGAACACATCGAGGAGGCCGGTATCCACTCCGGCGACTCGGCCTGCGTGCTCCCGCCGGTGACGCTGGGCCGTCAGGAGCTCAGCCGGGTCCGCGAGTCGACGCTCAAGCTGGCGAGGGGTATTGGGGTGAGGGGCCTGATGAACGTCCAGTTCGCCCTGGCCCAGGACATCCTGTATGTCCTGGAGGCAAATCCACGGGCCAGCCGCACCATTCCCTTCGTGGCCAAGGCGACCGGCGTGCCTCTGGCCAAGGCGGCCGCTCGGGTGATGCTCGGCGCCACCATTGCCCAGCTGCGGGCGGAGGGGATCCTGCCGCCACACGGCGACGGCTCGGAGATGCCGGCCCACTCCCATGTCTCGGTCAAGGAGGCGGTGCTGCCGTTCAAGCGCTTCCGGACTCACGAGGGCCAGGTGGTTGACAGCCTGCTCGGTCCCGAGATGCGATCGACCGGTGAGGTGATGGGTATCGACACCGACTTCGGAGCGGCGTTCGCCAAGAGCCAGCTCGGTTTCGGCCCGGGCCTGCCCCGCGAGGGGACGGTCTTCGTCTCGGTGGCCAATCGTGACAAACGCGCCATGATCTTTCCGATGAAGCGGCTGGCGGACCTCGGCTTCGACCTGATCGCCACCAGGGGCACCGCAGACGTCTTGCGGCGCAACGGGATCTACGCCTCCGTGGTGCGCAAGCGCAGTGAGGGACCGGGTCCCCGCGGTGAACCGACCATCGTCGAGCGCATCGTTGCCGGCGAGGTCCAGATGGTCGTCAACACGCCGTCCGGGGTTGACGCCCGGGCCGACGGCTACGCGATCCGCGCTGCGACGACCAGCATGGACCGGCCGATCATCACCACGGTCCAGCAGCTCGGCGCCGCGGTGCAGGGCATCGAGTCGCAGCTGAACGGGACAGTGCGGGTGAAGTCACTGCAGGACCACGCCCGTGAGCTGAACCTCTACGCGGCGACTGTGGAGTCCGAGCCGGGCACAGAGCCTGCCCGCAGACCCGACCCAGCGCGAACGGAAGGCGCACGGTGAGCCGATCCTCCCAGGAACGTGTCCCGCAGGTCAGCGCGGAGCTGATCGCCAACCGCCGGCTCGGCGCCTACCACCAGCTGACCTTCCTGGCTCCGGGGGTGGCTGAGCTGGCCCGGCCGGGTCAGTTCGTCGCGCTCGCCGTGGGCGGCGACGGCTCCGCCAATGTGCTGCGCCGCTGCTTCTCCATCCACAAGGTGAGCCCGGGCGCTGGCGGGGGCACGGTGGAGATCGTCGTGGCCGCGAAGGGGCCGGGGACGACCTGGCTGACCGGGCTGAAGACCGCTCACGAGGTCAGCATCATCGGCCCGCTCGGGCACGGCTTTCCGTTGCCGACGGAGCCGGTGCCCTGCGTGCTGGTCGGCGGCGGCTACGGCAGCGCACCCCTCTTCTGGCTGGCTGAGGCGTTGCGTGGGCGCGGCTGTCACGTGGAGCTGGTGCTCGGCGCCGCGACCAGGGACCAGCTCTTCGGTGTCGGTCAGGCGCGTCGGGCGGCGGACGGGGTGACGGTGACCACCGACGACGGCTCGATGGGCACCAAGGGATGGGTATCCGCGGTCCTTCCGGACGTCATCCGTCGTAGCCGCGCCGAGGTCGTGTACGGCTGCGGCCCGATGGCGATGCTCAGGTCCGTCAGCGACATCGCCGCGCAGGAGGGCGCTGTCGCCCAGGTGGCGGTCGAGGAGTCCATGGCCTGTGGCGTCGGGGTCTGCATGACCTGCGTGATGCCGGTCAGGGGCAGGGACGGGGTGACCCGGATGGCCCGATCCTGTGTCGAGGGACCCGTTTTCCGCGGTGACCGGATCCGCTGGGACGCCTTTGACAACGGACGGTGCCAGGTCCCCGAGGACGCCTATGGCGCGCAGGCGATGAAGGGCCACTGATGAGCTCCGTCATTGACATGAGTGTCGACCTGGCCGGGATGCGGCTGCCCAACCCGCTGATGACGGCGTCGGGATGCGCCGCCAACGGCAGAGAGCTGAACCGCTTCTTCGATATCGCCGAGCTGGGCGCTTTCGTCACCAAGACGGTGTTGGCGGACCCCCGGTCAGGGCGCGGCACCCCGCGGATGGCCGAGACGCCGAGCGGGATGCTCAACTCGATCGGGCTTCAGGGGCCAGGGATCGCCGAGTTCGCGCGCGCCGACCTGGTCTGGCTCAAGTCGGTCGGGGCGCGGGTGCTGGTCTCCATCGCCGGGAACACCGCCGGTGAGTTTGCCGCCGTGGCCGCGTCGTTGCGCGGGTCGCCGGCCTTTGACGCGGTCGTCGGGGTGGAGGTCAACATCTCCTGTCCCAACGTCGCGAACCGGGGACTGGTCTTCGCCTGTGACCCGCTCGCGTCGGCCAAGGTCATCGCCCTGGTCCGTGAGGAGCTTCCGCGCAGCACCCCCATCTTCGCCAAGCTCAGTCCTGACGTGACTGACATCGTGGAGATCGCGCAGGCGTGCGTGACGGCCGGCGCCGACGGGTTGACAATGGTCAACACCCTGCTCGGGATGGTCATCGACACCGATCGGCTACGCCCCCAGGTCGCCGGCCTGACCGGGGGACTGTCCGGGCCTGCCATCCGGCCGGTGGCCGTCCGCGCCATCTGGCAGGTGCGCGCCGCCATGCTCGAGGGCCGGATGGGCACCGTGCCGATCATTGGTGTCGGGGGAGTGCGCACCGGTGACGACGCGCTGCAGCTGGTCGCCGCCGGGGCCGGCGCGATCCAGGTCGGAACGGCGACGTTCAACGATCCCACCGCCCCGCTCCGGGTCAGCCGGGAGCTGGCAGCAGCATTGCAGGGCAGGGGATTTGCCCGATTTGAGGATGCTGTGGGGATTGCCCACAAGGCCTGGGCGCAGAAGTGAGGAGCGGCCCGTTCGGGGCCCGGTTGCGGGCCGCCATGGACGAGCTGGGCCCGCTCTGTGCCGGCATCGATCCGCACCCCGGCCTGCTGGCTCACTGGGGCCTGGAGGAGACGGTTCAGGGCCTGGAGACGTTCGCGATGACCTGTGTCGAGGCGTTCGCCGGGTCCGTGGCGGTCGTCAAGCCGCAGTCGGCGTTCTTTGAGCGCTTCGGCTCAGCCGGGATCGCCGTTCTGGAGCGCACGCTTGCCGGCCTGCGTGAAGCCGGCACCCTGTCCCTGCTCGACGTGAAACGGGGTGACATCGGCTCGACCATGGCTGCCTATGCTCACGCCTATCTCTCCCCTGACAGCCCGCTGCGCGCGGATGCCATCACGGTCAGCCCGTTTCTTGGCTTCGAGTCTCTGCGCCCGGCTCTGGACCTGGCCCGGGATACCGGGCGGGGCGTGTTCGTGCTGACCCTCACGTCCAACCCCGAGGGGGCTGTGGTGCAGCACGCCATCAAGGATGGCCGCACGGTGGCCGGCAGCATTGTCGACGGGGTGACCCGAGAGAACGCCGGGGTTCACGCTGACGATGGCGCCCGGGACCTGGGCAGCGTCGGCATGGTCATCGGAGCCACCGTAGGCGAAGCGGTCCGGTGGCTCGGTCTTGACCTGGCCGCGGCCAACGCGCCGCTGCTCGCGCCCGGGGTTGGTGCACAGGGTGCGACGAGCGGCGATCTGCGGACGGTTTTCGGTTCGGCCCTGGGCAATGTCGTGGCCAGCAGCAGCCGTGAGATTCTTGGGGCCGGGCCGGAGGTCGTGGCCCTGAAGGCTGCGGCACGGCAGACGGCCCGGCAGCTGGATGCCATCTTGAGAAGCTGAGAACGGCACGGTTGCATCGTCGCGCCCGGACTCGCTAAGTTCGGGCAGCACGATACCTCCGGGCCGCAGCATGCATCACACGTTTTTTTCGTTCTTCACGACAGGTCTTTCCCGATCCGATTTTGTCCCCTTT
>JBBRZQ010000047.1:0-30272 GCA_038236535.1 Actinomycetales bacterium | reverse complement strand
GTTTCGTCTGCGACCGCCCGGTGACCAGGCCCGAAGAGCTGCGGTCGGCACTAGCCGAAGAGCACGCCCCGTAGCCTCTAGGCCATGAGCACCCTCAACGAGGTCGGCGAACGCGATGGCTGGCGCTGCTGGCTGTGCGACGAGCCGGTCGACCCGCACGCCTCCGTCAACGGAGACCGCAGCCCGAGCGTCGACAGCGGCGCCTCACCGAAGGGCAAGAAGGCGGTCGCCGGCGCCGAGCGCCTCGCCCACCGGGCCTGCAACACGCGCAAGGGCGCGGTCAAACCCGTCGTGGCCTGGTCCCGGGACCTGTATGTCGTGGAGCCGGCCCCGATCGTGTCGACCGTCGAACGACTGACCCGCAAGGGCGGACGGGAGGTCGTGGCCCGCTGCCCCAGCCAGGCTGATGCCGACAAGGCTGCTGAGTGGCTGGTGGACCGGCTGTCACGGTTCGCCCCGACGCTGGCGGTGACGACCCAGGTCGAGCCGGGCGGCGGGCAGTTCCTCCTGGTGCTGCGCACGATCTGACCTCGGCGCCCTGAGCGCGGCGGCCCGCGGGTGGGTTCATCCCCTGTGGGTGATGGCGAGCCCGGCCCCCGGTGGCAGGGTCAAACGCATCCGCAGAACAGAGGTTCGGCCGGGAAGGTCCCGGCTGTTCACTGTCCGGGATTCCCGGACAGACCCGCTTCTGACAGCGTCACACCTGAGGGAGTCACCCCATGCTCATCCTGGCCATCATCGTCCTCGGCATGGCAGCCGGCTGGGTCGCACACATGCTGGTCGACCGTGGCCACGGCAAGGCAGACTGGCCCCAGCTCTTCGGAGTCGGGATCGCGGGATCATTCCTGGGCGGCATGTTGAGCAGCCTGATCGCCGGTGACGGTCTGGCCATCCGGCTCAGCGGCCTCATCGGCTCCATCGTCGGCGCCACGCTTGTGCTCCTCATCGTCCGCGCTGTCTCGAAGAAGCCCGTGGCCTGAGACAGACACCGTCTCAAAGAGCCCTCCCGCGGGCGCAGCATGAGCGCCCAGGACTTCCTGGCCGGCCAGGCTAGTGCCCGTCCGGCTGGTCTGGCGCGAACGGCCACTCCTCGAACGACGCGCACCGACCATCCGCGGCCAATCGGAGCACCCACAGGTCTCGCCAGGGTTTTTCCTGAGCCGCCCCGTACCTGACCTCGACCCTGACGACTGCGGTGTCCCCGTCCAACGCCACGACCTCGCTCGACATCGTGAACCTCTCGTCCGGGCCGGCCCGCTCGGCCTCCCAGAACAGGGCAATCCTGTCCAGGCCCTCGACGGGCTGCGCCCAGGGTGAGGGGAGGTAGACGGCATCGGGCGCGAAGATCTCGGCGAGGAGCCGGGTTCCGGGCGTGCGCCAGACCCGTTCGTAGTCGGCAACCCACTGCTCCACGACGGCACGATCCACCTCTCCAGTGTCACCCGGATGTCGGTGTTTCGGGATACCCGGGCAAGCCCGCGCCCGGAGAACGTCAGACCGGCCACCTGCGCGACACTTGACGCCATGACGCCGCCTTCTGCCGCCCGCGAATGCCCTTGCGGGAGCGGTACCACATATGTCGGGTGCTGCGGTCCCCTGCACGACGGCGACTCCGCGACGACCGCCGAGTCGTTGATGCGGTCGCGCTACTCGGCGTTCGCCACGGGCCGGCTCGACTACGTGTTCCGGACCTGGCACCCCCGGACCAGGCCGGCCGGACTCTCACCCACGCCAGAGGTCATCTGGACAGGCCTGGAGATTGTCAGAACCGTCGACGGCGGAGTCGCGGACGACGCCGGAACGGTGGAGTTCCGGGCACGGTTCCGCAGCGGGAACCAGGACCAGGTGATCCGGGAGACCAGCAGGTTCGAACGGCGAGCGGGACGCTGGGTGTATGTCGACGGGGACCTGACCTAGCTGCCCGGCACCCTCGAGGATGAGCGGGCCTGCGCCCTGGAGGCCGGCCGCGGACGCTCAGCTGAACTGGTTGATGACCTCCAGGCCGATCTTTACGGTGAAGGCGCCCAGCACGACCACCAGGACCACCCGGATGAACCCGGCGCCCCGGGCGACTGCCGTCCGGGCGCCAACGTACCCGCCGACCAGGTTGCCCAGCCCCATCAGCAGGCCGACCTTCCAGATCACCGCGCCCTGCGGGATGAAGATGACCAGGGCGGCCAGGTTCGTTGCCACGTTGGCGATCTTGGCCTTGGCGCTCGCCTGCAGGAACGCATAGCCGAGCAGGCCCACAAGGGCGAACACGAGGAAGGAGCCCGTCCCCGGACCGAGCGCGCCGTCGTAGATACCGATCACGAAGCCGATCCCGGTGGCGGCCAGCACGTGCCGGCGGCCGGTGAAGCGCATCCTGGTCAGCGCGCCGAGGCTCGGCGTGAACACGGTGTAGGTACCGACGGCGATCAACACCACGAGGATGATCGGGTTGAAAGCTGCCCTCGAGATGTGCGAGACCAGCGAGGCGCCGATCAGGGCCCCGGCAAACGCCAGCAGCGCCAGCGGCACCGCGGTCTTCAGGTCAGGCCTGACGCGCCGGTAGTAGGTCCCCGCGCTGACCGAGGTGCCACAGATCGAGCCGACCTTGTTCGTGGCCAGGATCTGGACCGGCGCGGCCTGCGGGAACCCCAGCAGCAGAGCCGGGATCTGGATCAGGCCACCCCCGCCGACGACCGCATCGACCCACCCGGCACAGACGGCGGCAAGGCCCATCAGCGCGAGAGTGAGATTCGTCGGATCGTTCAGCGGGTTTGCCAGCCGTCCAGGATGTCAAGGATGTCGAGCAGCTGGTGGGCGACGCCGTCGGGGGTCGCGTCGACCGATACCTGCTGGGAGGCCGGGATGTCCGAGTGCGGAACCCAGATGGCGCGCATCCCGGCGAGCTGGCTCCCGTGGATGTCCTCGAAGGGCCGGTCGCCGACGTAGACAGCCTCGGACGGCTCGACGCCACAGGCGGCAGCGGCTGCCCGGAAAGCCTCCGGATGAGGCTTGGTCACCGCGAGCTCACTGGAGTAGATGTCGGCGTCGATCAGGTCGAGAACGCCGTCGCGCTCGAACACGCCCCGGTGGTAGTCCCGGGGCCAGATCGTGTTCGACAGCACGCCGACCAGGACTCCCCGCTCATGAAGCCCCTCGAACAGCGGCTTCACCTGCTCGTCGGTGAACGTGTGCGGCTCCCAGTACTCCCGGTAGGCCGCCAGCGCCGCCTCATGCCACAGGTCACCCTCGGCCAGCCCCGCCTCCGCGAGGATCTCGTGCATTCGCGCGCTGGCGTGCTCAGTCCGGCTCCGGCCCCAGGCCGACTCCTCGGCCGCCATGATGCGCGCGGCCAGCGAGAGCGCCTGCGCCTCCTCGGCATGGACCTGTCTGGCGAACACCCGCCACTGCTCCTCGAGGTCGACCGAGTGCCACGGCGTGAGGGTGCCGCCCCAGTCGAAGATCACCGCACGACAACGAGGCAGGTTCGGCGGAACGGACGGAAGTGGCACAGCAGGGTTCATCAGCTCGCTGCGCCGGGCCCCTCTGCGGCCACCTGACCCCGGACCTCTGCCACGACGGCGTCGACGATCTGGTCGACCGGGATCTCGCGCCGCTCGCCGGTCGCCCGGTCCTTGATCTCGATGGTGCCGGCCTCCAGCCCCTTGCCCACGATGACGATGGTCGGCACGCCGATCAGCTCGGCATCCTTGAACTTCACGCCGGGGGAGACCTTCTTGCGGTCGTCATAGATGACCAGGACGCCCCGGGCAGCCAGGGCATCGGTCAGCTCTCCGGCCTGGGCGAAGACCTCTTCGGCCTTGCCTGTCGCCACGACATGGACGTCGGCCGGTGAGATCTCGCGAGGCCAGACCAGGCCGGACTCGTCGTGACAGCCCTCGGCCACGGCGGCCACGGCGCGGCTGACGCCCACGCCGTAGGAACCCATGGTCACCGTCACCAGCTTGCCGTTCTGGTCCAGCACCTTCAGACCCAGCGACTCGGCGTACTTGCGGCCGAGCTGGAAGATGTGTCCCATCTCGATGCCTCGCGCGGTCTCCAGCGGCTGGCCGCAGCTCGGGCAGGGGTCGCCGTCGCGAACCTCGGCGGCCTCGATCGTGCCGTCGCCGGCGAAGTCGCGTCCGGCAACCAGCCCGATCACGTGCCGGTCGGCGGCGTCGGCTCCGGTGACCCAGGCGGTGCCGTCCACGACGCGAGGGTCGAGCAGGTACCTGATCCCCGAGGCGGCCTTCTCTCCGAGGACCCCCGGGCCCATGTAGCCCTTGGCCAGTGCGGGGTACCTGGCAAAGTCAGCCTCGTCGAAGGCCTCGATCTCGGCCGGCTCGACCTGGGCGCCCAGCCGCTTCTCGTCGATCTCGCGGTCACCGGGCACCCCGATGCCCAGCGGCTCACGACGACCGTCCGGGTGGACCACCATGACGAGCACGTTCTTGAGCGTGTCGCCGGCCGCCCAGGGCCGGTCCGGGCGGGGAGAGGTCACATTGAGGTGATCCACCAGAGTCGTGATGGTGGGGGTGCCGGGGGTGTCCTCGACATGCGCGGGGGGCACCCCGTCATACGGGATGGCCGGCGGCACGGGGACCTTCACGGCCTCGACGTTGGCTGCGTAGTCGCACGAGGTGCACCGCACGTAGGTGTCCTCGCCGTTCTCGGCCGTCGCGAGGAACTCTTCGGAGGCCGAGCCGCCCATCGCACCGGAGGTCGCCTTGACGATGACGTAGTCGAAACCGAGGCGGTCGAACATCCTGACGTAGGCAGCGCGGTGCGCATCGTACGAGGCCTGCAGACCGGCGTCGTCCACGTCGAAGGAGTAGGAGTCCTTCATCACGAACTCACGACCGCGCAGCAGGCCCGCCCGCGGACGTGCCTCGTCGCGATACTTGAGCTGGATCTGGTAGATCGACAGCGGCAGGTCCTTGTAGGAGCCGTAGAGGTCCTTGACCGCCAGCGTGAACATCTCTTCGTGGGTGGGGCCGAGCAGGTAGTCGGCGCCCTTGCGGTCCTTGAGCCTGAAGATGTTGTCGCCGTACTCGGTCCAGCGACCGGTCGCCTCGTAGGGCTCCCTGGGCAGCAGCGCAGGGAAGCTCAGCTCCTGGGCGCCGATGGCGTCCATCTCCTCGCGGACTACCCGCTCGACGTTGCGCAGCACCTTCAGGCCCAGCGGCAGCCAGGTGTAGATGCCGGGGGCGACCCGGCGGATGTAGCCGGCCCGGACCAGCAGACGGTGGCTGGGCAGCTCTGCGTCGGCCGGGTCGTCGCGCAGAGTTCGCAGGAACAGGGTCGACATGCGTAGGGCCGGCGTTGACACGGGATCTCCATTGGTTGGTTCAGTTCAGGTCAGTTCAAGCCGGCGAGCGAACACACCGGACACCGTGAGGATATCGGCAGCGGCCCAGGGGCGGGACGCCACTGTTTGACAGGCTGTTCTGCTCAACGACGCGCTGTTGCCCGCAGCGCCGTCCGGATCAGCGGAATCTGCAGCGGAAGTCGCCCGAGCGCCGCGCCAAGACGGGCCGGGCTGCCGGTCCCCCGGCGGGCCCGGTGGCCTTCGGTGAGCGCCATCTGCACGTTGGCCGGAAAGACGCCCACCAGCAGGGCAGCGCTGGCCCAGCCGGCTGCCCGGCGGGTCCGGGGATGTATCAGGCCGGCGGTGCAGGCCAGCTCGGCGACGCCGGAGGCGTACACGAGGCCACGGCGGGCCGGCAGCCGGCGCGGCACGATCGACTCGAAGACCTGGGGCCGGACCAGGTGCAGGCCACCGGAGATCGCAAAGATCGCGGCCAGTCCCCAGAGGTCCTTGGTCAGTCCCGGCACCTCGGCACCCGGCACCTCGGCACCCGGCACAACCCCGCTCGTCACATCAGCGCCCATCGTCGACTTGTCGTCATTCACCATTCGTCATTCGTCAATGGAGCCACCGTGTCACATCCAGAGGTGTCACGTCCGGGACGTTCACGTCCTGGCGATGTCACGGCCCGGGAGATGTCACCCAGGGGGGCGAATCACATCAGGACGGTGGCGAAGCTCCCGATCTCGGTGAACCCGACCCGTGCGTAGGTCGCCCGCGCGGCAGTGTTGAAGTCGTTCACGTAGAGCGTGACCACGGGTGCAATCTCGGCCCGGACCTGCTCGACGACCGCTGCCATGGCCGGCCCGGCGAGTCCCTGGCCACGCCAGCGGGGGGCCACCCAGACGCCCTGGACCTGGGCGACTCCCAGAGCCACCGACCCGACATCTGCCTTGAACACGATCTCGCCGTCCTCGACGCGCACGAAGGTGTGCCCCTCCCGGATCAGGGAGGCGATGCCCTGCCGGTAGACATGCCCTGACCCGCGGTACGGCGGATAGCCGATCTCCTCGGTGAACATGGCCGCAGCGGCCGGCATCACCAGATCCACCTCGTCGAAGCGCGCCCGGCGCACGGACGGGTCGACCGGGAGGTCGGGCGGGAGCGGGCCGGCGGTGGCCAGCACCGGCTGATGCGTGCGGATGGCGCGCGGCGCCCCCCAGCTCGGCCGCAGCGACTCCCACAACGGCAGCACCATCTCGGCGGGCCCGAACACCGAGGAGCAGTGATGCCTCAGGCGGCGCATCTTGGACGCGAAGGCCGCCAGAGCCTCACCGTCGCAGCCGACCGGGACGAGGTTGGCTGACACCCAGCAGAGCGACTGCAGGCCCGGCCCCTCGGCGTAGCCCAGCATCGCACCCGGGAACGTGGCGAGCGCTCCGTCAAGGATGCGGGCGGCCACGAAGACGTTCGTGCGGGTATCCCGCGCACAGACCTCCAGCGCCTGGTCACGGTCAGCCGTGGTGAGGGCGCGCACGCGACTGTGGGTGCGGAGCACGTCCTAAGCCTGCCTTGCCAGGATGGCCTTGTCGACCGTTTCGGGGGGGACGCAGCGGTCAGCTGACGGTGACAACAGGACCCGATTGAGCTGCTGACGTCCCCTGGTCATCAAGCGGCTCGCCCATCTCCTCGGCAATACGCATGGCCTCCTCGATCAGGGTCTCGACGATCTGGGACTCCGGCACGGTCTTGATGATCTCGCCCCTGACGAAGATCTGGCCCTTGCCGTTGCCCGAGGCGACTCCCAGGTCTGCCTCCCGAGCCTCACCGGGACCGTTCACCACACACCCCATGACCGCGACGCGCAACGGCACCTGAAGGCCCTCGAGTCCTGCCGAGACCTGGTCGGCCAGGGTGTAGACGTCGACCTGGGCACGGCCGCACGAGGGGCAGGAGACGATCTCAAGCTTGCGCGGGCGCAGGTTCAGCGACTGCAGGATCTGGATGCCGACCTTGACCTCCTCCACCGGGGGTGCCGACAGGGAGACCCGGATCGTGTCACCGATCCCCTGGGCCAGCAGCGTCCCGAAGGCCACCGAGGACTTGATCGTCCCCTGGAAGGCAGGCCCGGCCTCGGTCACCCCGAGGTGCAGCGGCCAGTCGCCACGGGCCGCGAGCAGCTCATAGGCCTTGATCATCACCACCGGGTCGTTGTGCTTGACCGAGATCTTGAAGTCGTGGAAGTCGTGCTCCTCGAACAGGCTCGCCTCCCAGATGGCCGACTCGACCAGGGCCTCGGGGGTCGCCTTGCCGTACTTGGCCATGATCCTCGGGTCCAGAGACCCGGCATTGACCCCGATCCGCAGGGAGACGCCGGCGTCCTTGGCCTCACGGGCGATCTGCCTGACCTGGTCGTCGAACTTGCGGATGTTGCCCGGGTTCACCCGGATCGCCGCGCAGCCGGCCTCGATCGCGGCAAAGACGTACTTGGGCTGGAAGTGGATGTCGGCGATCACCGGGATCTGGCTCTTCCTGGCGATCTCGGCAAGGGCGTCGGCGTCATCCTGGGTGGGACAGGCCACCCGCACGATGTCGCACCCGGTCGCGGTCAGCTCGGCAATCTGCTGCAGCGTCGCGTTGACGTCGGTGGTCGGGGTCGTGCACATCGACTGCACGGAGACGGGGGCATCGCCACCCACCTCGACCTTCCCGACCTTGATCTTGCGGGACTTGCGCCTGGCAGAGACAACCGGCGGCGGCAGGGGCGGCATACCGAGAGAAATCGACATCTGATCAGTATCCTCCACGTGATTCGCCCAGTAGTGTCCGGCGGGCCGCGGTTCGGGGCACGGCGCCGCGCCGGGACGGCGTTCGCCCTGGCTCCGTTCCCTCTGACACCAGCGGTCAGCCGCCCAGCTTGATCGGGTTGACCACGTCGGCGTACATGAGCAGGACCGACATGCCGATCAGCGCGATGGACACCACATAGGTCACCGGGAGTGCCTTGGCGACGTCGACATAGCCCGGGTTGGGCCGGCCGCGCCACCTGGCCACCTGACGCTTGAGTCCCTCCCACAGAGCGCCTGCGGCCTGTCCGCCGTCCAGCGGCATCAGCGGGATGAGGTTGAAGACGAACAGCGCGATGTTCAGCGACGCGATCAGGCTGATCAGGACGACGAGCTTGGACGAGACTCCTGCGCCGATCATCGAGGTGAGCTGCCCGTCGGCGACCTCACCGGCCACCCGCCCCACACCGACCACGGACATCAGGCTGGGATCTCGGGCCCCGTTACCGAAGGCCGCCTGGGCGATACCTGCCATCTTCTGCGGAATCCTGAGCACCACACCCGCGGTCCCGGTGATCTGAGCGCCGATCAGCCCGGGCACCGCCGTGACGGGCTGCTTGACGAGCTCTGCGCTCGGAGAGAAGCCCATGAAGCCCACCCGGTCCATCAGGACCTTGCCGTCAGCGCCGGTCTGGATCTTGCCCTGGTCGTCGTAGCGCGGAACGTTGGTGAGGATCGGAGTTGCCGCCAGGCTCAGCCGCTTGCCATCGCGCTCGACCACGACCGGAATCCGCTTGCCGCCGCTGGGCCGGACCACGTCGCGAACGTCATTCCAGCTGCTGATCGGCTGGCCGGCCATGGAGAGGATCCGGTCGCCGGGCCGGATCCCGGCGACGTTCGCCGGAGCTTGCGGGTCCGATGGTGAGCAGGCCACCGCGGCCTTGCCGCTGGCCGGCACGGTCTGCACGCACTGCGAGACGCTGCTGACCCGGCTGGTGAGCCCGGCCACGCCGTACAGCATGAAGACCCCGCCGAACAGGACCGTGGCGATGATCAGGTTCATCGTCGGGCCGCCGAGCATCACCACCAGCTTCTTCGGCGTCGAGAGCTTGTAGAACACCCGGTCCTCGTCGCCCGGCCTGACCTGTTCCATGGACTCGTCGCGGGCCTGGTCCATCAGCTGCGAGAAGCGGCCGGTGCTCGAGCTGCGCAGCATCGAGGGGTCCTGCCCTGGTTTGGGCGGGAACATGCCGATCATCCGGACGAACCCGCCGAGGGGTATCGCCTTGAGGCCGTATTTCGTCTCCCCGCGGGTGCGTGACCAGAGGGTCGGACCGAAGCCGATCATGTAGTCGGTGCACTTGACGCCGAACTTCTTGGCCGGGATGAGGTGGCCGAGCTCGTGCAGCGCGATGGAAACGCTGATGCCGAGGGCGATGAACAGTACGCCGAGGAAGTACATCACAGAGTCAGCGTCTCACTTTCGGCAAGGCCCAGGACCTGATGGGCACGATTTCGCGCCCAGATCTCAGCGCTCATGAGGGTGTCAACGTCCAGGACGCTCGTATCGTTCTCAGGATTGGCACTCCAATCGTCCACCACCCGGCTGACCGTGTCGACGATCTCGGTGAATCGGATGCTCCCGGCGAGGAATGCCGCCACACATTCCTCGTTGGCCGCGTTGAACACCGCGGGGAAGCACGAGCCTGCTGCGCCGACCGCCCGGGCCAGGGCCACCGCCGGGAAGGCGTCCTCGTCCAGAGGCAGGAACTCCCAGGTGGCGGCCTTCGTCCAGTCGACCGACGGCCCGGCCTTGGGAACCCGGTCGGGCCAGGCCATCCCGAGGGCGATCGGGATCAGCATGCTCGGAGGGGAAACCTGCGCCATCGTCGACCCGTCGATGAACTCGACCATGGAGTGGACGAACGACTGGGGGTGCACGACGACCTCGATCCGCTCGAACGGGATGTCGAACAGCAGGTGGGCCTCGATGACCTCCAGCCCCTTGTTGACCAGGGTCGCGGAGTTGGTGGTGACGACCGGCCCCATGGTCCAGGTGGGGTGCGCGAGGGCCTGCTGGGGCGTGACGGTCTCAAGCTCGGCCCGGCTTCGTCCCCGGAACGGTCCGCCGCTGGCCGTGATCACCAGCTTGTGCACCTCATCCGCCGAACCGCCGCGAAGGCACTGGGCGATGGCGCTGTGCTCACTGTCCACCGGGACGATCTGCGCTGGTCCGGCCGCCGCCCTGACCAGTGGGCCCCCGACGATCAGGGACTCCTTGTTGGCCAGGGCCAGGGTGCTCCCGGCCTTCAGCGCGGCCAGTGTGGGGCGCAGGCCGATCGAGCCGGTGATCCCGTTCAGGACCACATCGGCGCCGGACGCGGCCAGGTCGGTGCTGGCCTGCCCGCCGACCAGGATCTGCGGCGCGAACCCCTGACGACCGGCCTCGGCCGCCGCCTGGTGGATGGCCGCCGCCACGATGTCATGCTCCCCGCGGGCCACGCCGACCGCCTGCACGCCGAGAGCGACAGCCTGACGGGCCAGCAGCCCGAGATCCGAACCACCGGCGCTGATCGCGACCACCCGGAAACGCCCAGGGTTGGCCGACACGACCTCGATAGCCTGGGTTCCGATAGAGCCTGTCGATCCCAGGATGGCGATGCTGCGCTGTGAGGTCACTGCCCCATTGTCTGTCATGGCGCCGACAGCCATCGAACTGTCGCTCAGGAAAGTCGCTCGGGGACCGCGCTCAGCGACCGCCCAGCAGCGGCGAAGAGGGGTCCCAGGTGGTGCCGTCACGGGCGTCCTGACGCCGGCGGGCGATCGCCGACAGGGCCTCCAGGACGACCCTGTTGGCCAGTGCCGCGGTGATCTCCGAGTGGTCATAAGGCGGGCTGACCTCGACCACGTCGACGCCGACGACCGGAAGCTCAAGGCAGATCCGCCGCACCGAGTCGAGCAGCTCGCGAGCGGACAGGCCGCCGGGCTCCGGAGTGCCCGTGCCCGGCGCGTGGCCGGGGTCGCAGACATCGATGTCGACCGAGAGGAAGACGCCCTCACACTCATCCGTGGCGATGCTGAACGCCTCGGTCAGGCACGCCTGAAGCCCGCGCCGGCCGATCTCGGTCATCTCGTAGGAGCGCATCCCCTGTCCGGCCATCCAGTCCAGCGTCTGCGGCGGGGGCCAGTACCCGCGCAACCCGATCTGAAGGAACCTGTCGCCGCGAAGCGCCCCGGACTCGATCAGCCGGCGCATCGGCTGGCCGTGACCCCACAGGGAGCCGAACTCGATGTCGCCGGTGTCGGCATGCGCATCGAAGTGAAGCATCGAGACCCGGCCGTGGCCGAGCACGTTGGCCACGCCTTTGGCGTCAGGGAAGGCAATGGAGTGGTCGCCACCGAGGATGACCGGTATGGCGCCCGAGCGGGTCACCTGCTCGACGGCCGCCTCCAGCGCGGGAAGGGCCGTCTCGATGTCACCGGAGTACATCTCGACGTCTCCGGCGTCCACCACGCGCAGGTCCACCAGCCCGTCGGTGCGAAGGGCAAGGCTGGGCCGCGAGCCGTCGTGCGGCAGGTAGTCGGTCATCCGGATCGCCATCGGGCCGAAGCGGGCGCCCGGGCGATGAGAGGTGCCACCGTCAAAGGGCGCGCCGAGGATCACGACCTCCGCGTCGGCATAGGTCCGGGGGTCGTCGAGGTCGCATCGCGGCACCCCCAGGAAAGTGACGTCGGGGCCGAACTGCGGGCCGTAGCGGGTCATCCTGCAAAGCCTAGGTGGTTCACTGCCGCGATCCTCGTTTCGTGAAGAGGTGATGGCCGGCTCAGGAGTCGAAACCAAGGCCCAGCCGGTCCAGCAGCCGCAGCCAGAGGTCCCGGCGCCCGCCGTTCGCGTCGGCCCGGGCGATGCTGCGGCGGGTCAGCTGGATCCCGAGCCAGCGCACCGGCTCGGGGGGCCACGGCATCGGGCGACGCCGGACCATCTCCAGCCGGGTGCGTTCGTTGGCCCGGCCGGCCAGCAGGTCCAGGCAGACCTGGGCGCCGAACCGGGAGGCGCCGACCCCCAGCCCGGTGTACCCCAGCACGGAGACCACCCGGCCGCCGAGCCCCTGGTGCCAGGACGCGCTGAACCGGGTCGAGGTGTCGATCGCACCACCCCAGGTGTGGGTGATCCGCACGCCGTGCAGCCCGGGGAAGGTCGCGAGCAGGTGGCGATACAGCATCTGCTCTGTCTCCGGCCGGCGCTGGCGGCTCTGGGCCAGGCCGGAGCCGTAGTAGTAGAGCGCGTCGTAGCCGCCGAAGATGAGCCTGTCGTCGCTGGTCAGGCGGTAGTAGTGGAACTGGTTGCCGGCATCTCCGACCCCTTCGCGACCCGGCCAGCCCAGGGACTCCCGCTGGCTGCGGCTCAGCGGCTCGGTGGCAATCATGTGATCCCAGACCGGAACCACGTAGGCCCGGGCACGGCGCAGCGGCGAGGGGAAGACGTTCGTGGCCAGTACCACCTGCCGGGCGCGCAGCACCCCGGTCCCCCTGGTCGTCCCGGCGGTGGCCGTCCCCGTCGTCAGCTCGACCCGGTCCCCGGCCGAACGCAGCTTCAGCACCCTGGTGCTCTCGTGGATCTGGCCCCCGGCAGCCTCGACGGCATCGGCAAGACCCCAGGCCAGCCGGGCCGGGTTGACCATTGCCACACCGCGGCGGTCCAGCAGCCCGGCCAGGTAGGTCGGTGAGCTGACCAGCGCGCGGGTCTGTGCGGCATCCAGCAGCTCGCTGTCCTCGCCCAGCCCCCGCAGGGTCTCGTGGAGCTCGCGCAGGCCCTCCGCCTGCCAGGGCTCGACCGCCACGTCGAGCTCTCCGGTGCGCTCGAAGTCGCAGTCGATGCCGTGCTCGGTGATGGTGGCCTCGATCGCGTCGAGGTTCGCCGCGCCCAGACGCTGCAGCAACGGCATCTCCTGCGGCCACCGGGCCAGACCGTTGCCCACGCCGTGGGTCAGGCTGGCCGCGCAGAAGCCACCGTTGCGTCCCGTCGCCGCCCAGGCCAGCCGGTCGGCCTCGAGGACGACGACCTGACGTCCCGGGTTCTCATCCAGCGCCAGGAGCGCCGCCCACAGGCCGGTGAACCCGCCGCCGACCACGACGAGGTCGACGTCATGGTCGCCCCGCAACGCGGCTCGCGGCTCCGGTCTGGCGCTGTCGTCGCACCACAGCGGGGTGGACGACGCCTCCTCCAGCGCCATCTCAGCCTCGGTCCCGGGTGCCGACGGTGACCGGACTGGGTTTCTTTCAGGCAGCCAGGGCAGCACGGTCAGGCAGCCGCCCTGGCGCGCCGGTTGCTGATCAGCTGGCCGCTGGCCACCAGCAGCAGGGCTGCCAGGAACATCACCGAGCCGATGACGTTGATCTGCACCGGCGTCCCGCGCTGGGCCGCACCCCAGACGAACATCGGGAAGGTCACCGAGCTCGGGCTCGCGTTGAAGTTGGTGATGATGTAGTCGTCGAAGGACAGCGAGAAGGCCAGCAGTGCGCCGGCCGCGATCCCCGGTGCCACCAGCGGCAGGGTCACCCGGACGAAGGCCTGGAACGGATTGGCGAACAGGTCCGCCGCCGCCTGTTCCAGACGTGGGTCCAGCGAGGCGATCCGCGCCTTGACCGTGACGACCACGAAGGACAGGCAGAACAGGATGTGCGCGATCAGGATGGTCGGCGTGCCGGGGGCGATGCCCATCGCGATGAAGAGGGTGAGCAGGCTGGAGCCCATCACGACCTCGGGGGTGGCCATCGGCAGGAAGATGAGCAGGTTCACCGACGAGCGGCCCCGGAAGCGGTTGCGGCCGATGGCGAACGCGACCATCGTCCCGAGGATGGTGGCCACGACCGTCGCGATGAACCCGATCCGCAGGCTCAGCCCGAGCGAGTCACAGATGCCAGGTGTGCCGCACGGGTTCGTCCAGGCATCGACGGAGAACTTCTGCCATTCGTAGTTGTAGTTCCCGGCCGGCTTGTTGAACGAGAAGATGATGACGATGAGGTTGGGGATCAGCAGGTAGGCCAGAACCGCCAGACCGGCGATCCCGACGAGATGTGAGCGTAGCCAGCGCATCAGACGAGCTCCTCAGTGCCGGCACGCCGGACATAGACAGCCACCATGAGGGTGATGATCAGCATCAGCACGAACGAGAGTGCTGCTGCTGTGGCATAGTCCTGGATCCGCAGGAACTGCGAGTCGATCACCTGACCGATCATCACCGTCTGCGTGTTGCCGAGCAGCCGGGAGTTGATGAAGTCACCGGAGGCAGGGATGAAGGTCAGCAGCGTGCCGCCGACGACACCCGGCAGGGACAGCGGCCAGGTCACCTTCCAGAACGTCTGGGCCGGCGTGGCGTACAGGTCGCCGGCTGCCTCTATCAGGGAGTGGTCGAGGCGTTCGAGGCTGGCGTACAGCGGCAGGATCATGAACGGCAGGAAGTTGTAGGTCAGGCCGCAGATCACCGCGAACCGCGAGTTCATCAGCGAGTCGTTGTTGGTCAGCTGCAGGAGCTGGAGCAGGTCGGTGAGGTGGATCGTGCGGGCGACCGCCACCACCGGCCCGTTGTCGGACAGGATCGTCTGCCAGGCCAGGGTGCGGATCAGGAAGCTGGTGAAGAAGGGCGCGATCACCAGCACCAGCAGGATGTTCTTCCAGCGGCCCGACTTCTGGGCCATGAAGTACGCCAGCGGGTAGGCGAGCAGCAGGGTCAGCACGGTGGCGGTGCCCGCGAAGATGATCGATCGCGAGAAGTGCGGCCAGTACCGTGAGAGCGCGTCGACGTACGTCTGGAAGTGCCAGGTCATCGTGTAGCCGGAGTCGACGCTGCCGGTCTGCAGCGACTGCGACGCCAGCGAGAGCATCGGCACGACGAAGAACACCACCAGCCAGGCCAGCCCCGGCAGCAGCAGCAGGTATGGCGTGTAGTTGAGCCTGGCCCGCCGCGGCCGCTGCACCGTGGGCGGCACCGAGGGGGGTGCCGCCGGTGGCGCCGCCTCGGCCACCTGTCCGGCCACTAGATGGCTCCGCTGTCGTCAGCCTGGTCCTGCGCTCCGGCGTGCGCGTCCTGGTCCGCGCTCAGCGCGAAGCCGTGCTCGGGAGCCCAGCCGAGGGTGACCTGGGCCCCCCTCGCGGCTGACCTGGTGCCGTCGTTCTGCTGCACCACCATGATCTCCTGGCCCCAGGAAAGCTGGATCAGGAAGTTGGTGGCCAGCCCGGTGAAGGAGGCGTCCATGATGACCCCGGTGAGCTGGTTGTCAGCGTCATACCCGCCGCTGACGGCGCTGTGCCCGTTCGCCGGCCCGACCAGCCGCAGCTTCTCGGGTCGGACCCCGAGCCACAGCTCCGTGGTGGTGGCCTTCAGCCGGTCCACCGGCAGACGCAGGGTCACGCCGTGCACGTCCAGCTCGGCAACCCTGCTGGTCCGGCCCTTGACGGTGGCCTTGAGCAGGTTGGACTGTCCGAGGAAGTTGGCCACGAACGTCGACGTGGGGCGTTCATAGAGCGTGGCCGGGTCGGCGACCTGCTCGAGCTTGCCGGCATTCATCACCGCGATGGTGTCGGCCATCGTCATGGCCTCCTCCTGGTCGTGGGTCACGTGCACGAAGGTGAGCCCGACCTCGGACTGGATCTGCTTGAGCTCGATCTGCATCTGCCGGCGCAGCTTCAGGTCCAGGGCGCCCAGCGGCTCGTCCAGCAGCAGCACGTCGGGCCGGTTGACGATGGCCCGGGCCAGCGCGACCCGCTGCTGCATCCCGCCGGAGAGCTGGCCCGGCTTCTTCTTGGCGATGTGGGCCAGCTGGACGAGCTCGAGCGCCTCCATGGCCTTGGTCTTGTAGTCCGAGACCTTGCGGCGGCGCAGCCCGAAGGCGACGTTGTCGACGATGCTGAGGTGCGGGAACAACGCGTAGCTCTGGAACACCGTGTTGACGTTGCGCTGATAGGCCTTGGTGTCGGTGATGTCCTGATTGCCGATCCAGATCTGGCCGATGGTCGGCTGGTCCAGCCCGGCCACCATCCTCAGCGTGGTGGTCTTGCCACACCCCGAGGGCCCGAGCAGGGCGAAGAACGAGCCGCGCGGGATCACCAGGTCGAGGTTGTCGACCGCGGTGAAGGTCTCGAACGTCTTGGTGATCCCGGTCAGCTTCAGGTCGCCGGAGGTCTTGTCAGTCATCGGCGCGTCACCCCGTGACGATCGCTTGGAACTTGCGGTTGTAGCTGGTCTCCTGCTCCGCCGTAAGACCACGGAACACGTGTGAACGGGTCAGGGTCTCCGGCGACGGGATGATCAGCTCGTTCTTGGCGACGCCGGGATCGATCTTCAGCAGCTCCTCCTTGACGCCCTTGACCGGGGAGATGTAGTTCACGTAGTCCACGACCTGGGCCATCACGGCCGGGTCGTAGTAGTAGTTGATCAGGGTCTCCGCGTTCTTCTTGTGCCTGGCCAGGTTGGGGATCACCAGGTTGTCCGACCAGAGCATGAAGCCCTTCTGCGGCAGCGCATACCCGAGGGTGGGGTTGTCCGCCTTCAGCTGGACCACGTCCCCGGACCACGCGATGCAGGCGGCAGTGTCTCCGGAAGCCAGCGGCTTGGTGTAGTCGTTGCCGGTGAAGCCCTTGATCTGTCCGGCGTCCTTGGCCTTCTGGATCTCGGCGCAGGCCGCGTCGAAGTCCGCATCCGTGAAGGTGGCCGGGTCCTTGCCCAGCGCGAGAAGGACCAGCCCGATGGTGTCCGGCATCTCGGTCAGCAGGGTGACCTTGCCCTTGAGCATGGGATCCGTCAGCAGCTGGTCGATGCTCTCGATCTTCTTACCGCCGGTGGACTTGGGGTTCCAGGCGATTCCGGTCATCCCGCTCTGCCAGGGCAGCGACGACAGCCGGCCCTTGTCCCAGGTGACGTTGAGCAGTGAGTCCACCACGTTGCCGTGGTTGGGGATGTTGGCGAGGTCGAACTTCTGGACGTATCCCAGCCGGATCAGCCGGGCAGCCATCCAGTCGGTACTGGCCCACATGTCGCGACCGGTGTCCTTCCCCGCCTGTAGCAGCGGGCGGACCTTGGCATAGAACTCGTCGTTGTCGTTGTAGTCCTCGGTGTAGTTGACCTTGATCCCGGTCTTCTTGGTGAAGTCCTCCAGGGTCGGGTGCTTCTTGGTCTTCTCGTTTACATCCATGTATGACGGCCAGTTCGACCAGTTCACCAGCTTTTCGGTGGCGGACAGGTCAGTGGCCGCCTTGGGCTGGCTCGAGGCGGAGGCCGTGCCGGAGCCCTTTCCTGCCGAGCCGCAGGCCGCGAGCGCAGCGACGGCGCCGACCCCCGCCATCCCTGCCATCGCCGAACGCCTGGAGATCAGACCCCGGGCAAATGCCGCCTGGTAGACAGACGGATTCTGGTTGCTCATGACTGCTCCTTGGTTGCTGGTACTGCGAGGTGCTGATTTCGCCGGGTGACGTGACTATCCATCGATGTTGGCCATGACGTGCTTGATCCGCGTGTAGTCCTCGAAGCCGTACATGGACAGGTCCTTGCCGTAGCCGCTGTGCTTGAAGCCGCCGTGCGGCATCTCGGCGACGAACGGGATGTGGGTGTTGATCCAGACCACGCCGAAGTCCAGCTTTCGCGACATCCGCATGGCCCGGCCGAAGTCTCTGGTCCAGACGCTGCTGGCCAGCCCGTAGTCGACGCCGTTGGCCCAGGCGAGCGCCTGGGCCTCGTCGGAGAACTTCTGCACGGTGATCACCGGGCCGAAGATCTCACGCTGGATCACCTCGTCGTCCTGACGTAGCCCGGACAGCACCGTCGGCGCGAAGAAGTAGCCGTCCCCGAGCCCGCTGACCCGGCTGCCACCGGCCGCGATGCTGGCGTGGTCGGGCAGCCGCGAGAGGAACCCCTCGACCTGGGCGAGCTGGCTGGCGTTGTTGACCGGGCCGAACGTGGCGTCCACGTCGTCGGGCAGGCCGACCTTGGCGCCGGACCGGGCGTACTGAGCCAGGGCGGCCACAAAGTCGTCGTGGATCCCCGGCCCGGCGATGACCCGGGTCGCCGAGGTGCAGTCCTGCCCGGCGTTGAAGTACCCGGCCATCCCGATGGCTTCCACGGCCGCCTCCAGATCGGCGTCATCGAACACGACGACCGGCGCCTTGCCCCCCAGCTCGAGGTGGACCCGCTTGAGATCGCGGGCGGCGCTCTCGGCGACCTGCATGCCGGCCCGGACCGAGCCGGTGATGGAGACCATGGCCGGGGTCCTGTGCTGGACCAGGGCACGGCCCGTGTCGCGGTCACCGGTGATCACGTTGAAGGTTCCCGGCGGGAGGAACTCGGCGGCGATCTCGGCAAGCAGGAGGGTGGTCTCCGGCGTGGTGTCGCTCGGTTTGAGCACCACCGTGTTGCCCGCTGCCAGCGCAGGCGCGATCTTCCAGATCGCCATCATCATCGGGTAGTTCCAGGGCGTGACCTGGCCGATCACGCCGATCGGCTCCCGGCGGATCCAGGAGGTGTGCCCCCTGAGGTACTCGCCGGCCGAACGCCCCTCCAGGACCCGGGCGGCACCGGCGAAGAAGCGGATCTCGTCGACCATCAGCGGGAGCTCCTCGCTGGCGGTCACCGCATACGGCTTGCCGGTGTTCTCCGTCTCGAGGTGGACGAACTCGGAGCTTCGTGCCTGCACCGCATCAGCGAACTTCAGCAGCGCCTGCTGGCGCTCACCGGGGGTGGTGTCACCCCACACCTCGAAGGCAGCGGCCGCTGCAACATAGGCCCTGTCCACATCCGCCGCCGAGGACACCGGCGCCGTGGCGACCACCTGGGCGGTGACCGGGCTCACGATGTCGGCGGTGGTGTCACCTTCGGGCTCGACGTACTCGCCGTTGACAAAATTCCGAAGGACGCGGGGGCTCGCAGTCACAAGATGGTCCTGACGCAGGGGTTCTGGTGATGGCACTGTAACCAATTAATATGCGGATTCAATAGGAACAGACGGAAATACTTCGGAAATCGTCGCCCTATTGACCATTTTGCAACGATTTCCCTTGCGAAGGGACTTGCCAAGATGGCTCAGACCAGACACCATCGCTGTTGTGAGCCCACGCAGACCAGTCACCGGCAGAAACCATCTGGTCGACCGCAAGACGCAGAACGGCAGCCTGGACGACGTGTCCAAGGCGATCATCGAACAGCTGCAGGCCGACGGCCGCACCTCCTATGCCACCATCGCCAAGAGCGTGGGTCTCTCGGACGCAGCGGTCCGGGTCCGCGTGCAGCGACTGCTCGACAGCGATGTGATGCAGATCGTCGCGGTCACCGATCCCCTGCAGCTCGGTTTCACGCGCCAGGCCATGATCGGAATCCGGACCGACGGCGACACCCGGCTGGTGGCCGACCGGCTCGCGGAGATGCTGGCGGTCACCTACGTGGTCACCACGGCCGGGAGCTTCGACCTCATCATCGAAGTCGTCTGCGAGAACGACGAGGAACTGCTCGACCTGGTCTCTCGACGGATCCGCACCCTGCCGGGCGTGGCCTCCACCGAGACGTTCGTCTATCTGAAACTCAACAAGCAGCACTACAACTGGGGTACCCGATGACCACCGCTGAGACACCCGACAACGCCCACCAGCCGTCCCGGACCACCCGGACCGGCGCGGCCTATGCCGACGCCGCGCGGGACCACCTGTGGATGTCGTTCACCCGCCACTCCACCTACGAGCCCAAGGAGTCGGGCGGCGGCGGCGGTACCGTGCCCATCATCGTGCGGGGCGAGGGCGCCTACATCTGGGACGACCAGGGCCGCAAGTACCTCGACGCCCTCGCCGGTCTCTTCGTCGTCCAGGTCGGCCACGGCCGTGAGGAGCTGGCCGAGGCGGCCGCAAAGCAGGCGCGCGAGCTGGCCTACTTCCCGCTGTGGTCCTACGCCCACCCACGCGCCATCGAGCTGGCCGAACGGCTGGCGGCCAGCGCGCCCGGTGACCTGAACCGGGTCTTCTTCACCACCGGCGGCGGCGAGGCTGTCGAGTCGGCCTGGAAGCTGGCCAAGCAGTACTTCAAGATGACCGGCAAGCCGGGCAAGTACAAGGTGATCAGCCGCGCTATCGCCTACCACGGCACCCCGCACGGAGCCCTGTCGATCACCAGCCTCCCGTTCGCCAAGGAGCCGTTCGAGCCCCTGGTCCCCGGTGCCGTCAAGGTCCCGAACACCAACATCTACCGCGCGCCGGAGCACCTGCGCGAGGACCCCAAGGCGTTCGGACGCTTCTGCGCGGACCGGATCGCCGAGGCGATCGAGTTCGAGGGTCCCGACTCCGTGGCCGCCGTCTTCCTGGAGCCGGTGCAGAACTCCGGTGGCTGCTTCCCGCCGCTGCCCGGGTACTTCGAGCGGGTCCGCGAGATCTGTGACGAGTACGACGTGCTGCTGGTCTCCGACGAGGTCATCTGCTCCTTCGGCCGGATCGGCAGCATGTTCGCCAGCACCGACTTCGGCTACCAGCCGGACATCATCACCGTCGCCAAGGGGATGACCTCCGGATACTCCCCCATCGGCGCGATGATCGCCAGTGACCGGCTGTTCGAGCCGTTCCGCCATGGCCAGGAGATGTTCGCCCACGGCTTCACCTTTGCCGGTCACCCGGTCTCGGCTGCCGTGGCGATGGCCAACCTGGACATCTTCGACCGGGAGGGCCTCAACCAGCACGTGAAGGACAACGCCCCGAACTTCAGGGCCACCCTGGACAAGCTGCTCGACCTGCCACTGGTCGGCGACGTCCGCGGCGAGGGCTACTTCTACGGGATCGAGCTGGTCAAGGACAAGACGACCCGCGAGACGTTCAACGACGAGGAGTCGGAGCGGCTGCTGCGCGGGTTCCTGTCCAAGGCGCTGTTCGACGCCGGCCTCTACTGCCGGGCCGACGACCGCGGCGACCCGGTGATCCAGCTGGCGCCGCCGCTGATCATCGGCCAGCCGGAGTTCGACGACATCGAGCAGCGGCTGCGCTCGGTGCTGACCGAGGCCGAGAACCACTTCTGAGCCCCGAACGCCCTCCCAGACAGCCGTCATGAGCGAAGCGGCCTCGGGCCCGCTGTGGTGGGCCGGTCTGCCGACCGGTCCGGCCAGGGCTGCGCTGACCCAGGACGAGACCGTTGACGTCGCCATCGTCGGTGGCGGCTTCACCGGGCTCTGGACCGCGTACTACCTGCTGGAGGCCGACCCGTCGCTGAAAGTGCTGGTGCTGGAGGCGGAACACGTCGGCTTCGGCGCCAGCGGACGCAACGGCGGGTGGGTCTCAGCCCTGTATCCGGTGGGCGCGCGCGCGCTTGCCCGCGAGCACGGCAAGCACGCGACCAGGGACCAGCTCGCGGCACTGCGCGAGAGTGTCGACGAGGTCGGCGTGGTGGCCGCGGCTGAAGGCATCGAGTGCGGGTTCCACAAGGGCGGCACGCTGGTCGTCGCCACCAACCCCGCCCAGGCGACCCGGAGCCAGGCTGAGGTCCACGAGTCCGGCTACTGGTGCACCGGGATGAGCTGGCTCGACGCGCCGGCCGCGGCCGAACGCCTTGCCGTCGCCGGGCTCCTGGGCGCCACCTTCAACCCCAACTGCGCCCGGATCCACCCGTACCGGCTCGTCCTCGGGCTCGCCGACGCCGTCGAGCGCAAGGGCGCCCGAATCCACGAACGCACCCGGGTGGCCGACGTCGGGGACCGGACCCTGCGCACCGACGACGGGCTGCTCGTCCGGGCCCACCAGATCATCCGGGCCACCGAGGCCTGGACGGCACGACTGCCTGGCCACCGGCGCACCGTGGCGCCGGTCTACTCGCTGGTCGTGGCCAGCGCGCCGCTGCCGCAGTCGACCTGGGACGAGATCGGCCTGGCCGACGCCGAGACCTTCAGCGAGCACCGGCATGTCATCGTCTACGGCCAGCGCTCGATGGACGACCGGATCGTGTTCGGCGGCCGCGGCGCTCCGTACCACTTCGGCTCGGGGATCAGGCCCGGCTTCGACGCCGACCCGAGGGTCTTCGACACCCTCCGGCACAGCCTGACCCAGCTCATCCCGGCCACCAAGGGTATCGAGTTCACCCATGCCTGGGGCGGACCGCTGGGCATCTCCCGTGACTGGCACCCCGGCGTCGGGTTCGACCCGGCAACGGGCGTGGGCTACGCCGGCGGCTACGTCGGCGACGGGGTGGCCCTGAGCAACCTGGCCGGACGCACGCTGGCCGACCTGATCACCGGCCGCGATACCGGCCTGACCCGTCTTCCCTGGGTCCAGCACCGATCCCGGCGCTGGGAGCCCGAACCGCTGCGCTGGCTCGGCGTGAACGCCGGGCTCCAGCTCGCCACCCTCGCCGACCGCGAGGAACGGCTGACCGGGCGTCCGGCGCGGCTGGGCGCGGCCCTCTCGGCCCTGACCAGCCACTAGCCCGGCCGGTCACTTCGCTGAACTTTCACCACCCTGCCATCCGCCGGGGTGACCAGTGGTCACCACAGGCTGGGGCGGGGCCACCGTCCGGCGCACGCCCCGACCCGGTGGCCGGCCGTCATTGCCAGCCGGCCACCGGGGCGGTCTAGCTTCGGGTGAGAACCGGCCTCAGCGCCTCCAGCACCGAGGCATCCTCGATGGTGCTCGGGACCGCGGGAGTGCCGCCGTCGGCGATCTGACGCATCGTCTTGCGCAGCATCTTGCCCGAGCGGGTCTTGGGCAGGGCCACCACGATGTCGACCACGTGCAACGACGCCAGAGCGCCCACCTCGTCGCGGACCCGCTGGACCAGCTCGGCCTGCAACGCCTCCAACGCTCCCTCTCCCGCGACGTCGATACCAGCTTTCAGCACCACCAGAGCCCTGGGCACCTGGCCCTTGAGCTGGTCGGCCACCCCGATCACGGCACACTCCGCGACCGACGGGTGACCCGCCAGCGCCGCCTCGAGAGATCCGGTGGACAACCGGTGCCCGGCCACGTTGAGCACGTCGTCGGTACGGCCCATGACGTAGATGTACCCGTCCTCGTCGAAGTAGCCGCCGTCCCCGGTCAGGTAGTAGCCCTTGTGGGCGGCGAGATAGCCCGACACGTACCGCTCGTCGTCGCGCCACAGGGTGGGCAACGTGCCGGGCGGCATCGGGAGCTTGATGCAGATGGCCCCTTCGACCCCGGCCTCGACCTGGACCCCGTGCTCATCCAGGACCTGCACGTCATATCCGGGGACCGGCACGGTGGGCGAGCCGGCCTTGATCGGCAGACGCTCCAGCCCGATGCAGTTGGACGCGATCGGCCAGCCGGTCTCGGTCTGCCACCAGTTGTCGATCACCGGGATCCCGAGGCGCTGGCCTGCCCAGGCGTAGGTGTCCGGGTCGAGCCGTTCCCCCGCCAGGAAGAGAGTCCGCAGCTTCGAGAGGTCGTAGCCGGCGACGAGCGTGCCCTCGGGGTCCTCCTTCTTGACCGCCCTGATCGCTGTCGGTGCCGTGAAGAGCGCCGTGACGCCATACTGCTCAGCCACCCGCCACAGGGCCCCGGCGTCGGGAGTGCCCACCGGCTTGCCCTCGTAGAGCACCGTCGTGCAGCCGGCCAGCAGCGGCGCATACACGATGTAGGAGTGACCGACCACCCAACCGACGTCACTGGCCGCCCAGAACACCTCACCCGGCGCCAGGCCGTAGATGTTGCTCATCGACCAGTGCAGCGCCACGGCGTGGCCGCCGTTGTCGCGGACGATTCCCTTGGGCCGGCCGGTCGTGCCGGAGGTGTAGAGGATGTAGAGCGGATCGGTCGCCTCGAGGGTCACGCACTCGGAGACGGTCATCTGCGCCGGGTCCATCAGGACTTTCCAGTCGAGGTCACGCTCCCCCATCGACGCCACGGCCTGCTCCCGCTGCAGCACCACGCAGTAGTCGGGCTTGTGGGTGGATCGCTCGATCGCCGCATCCAGGAGCGGCTTGTACTCAACCACCCTGGACGGCTCGATCCCGCAGGAGGCGGTGACCACGACCTTCGGCTCGGCGTCCTCGATCCTGGCCGCCAGCTCGCCGGAGGCAAACCCGCCGAAGACCACCGAGTGAACTGCCCCGATCCTGGCGCAGGCCAGCATCGCGACCACGGCCTCAGGCACCATCGGCATGTAGATGACCACGCGATCGCCCTTGTCGACCCCGAGTGCGCGCAGGGCGCCGCCGAACCGGGACACCTGGTCCAGCAGCTGGGCGTAGGTGAGCGTGCGAGAGGATCCGGTGACCGGGCTGTCGTAGTGCAGCGCCGGCTGGTCACCGCGACCGTCGATCACGTGCCGGTCCAGCGCGTTGTAGCAGGTATTGAGCTGCCCGCCCTGGAACCACCGGTAGAACGGCGGCCTGGAGCCATCCAGCACCTTTCGGGGCTTGGTGATCCAGTCGATCCCGAGGGCAGCCTCTCCCCAGAAGCCTTCCGGGTCCTGGATGCTGCGTCGATGGGCCTGTGCGTAGCTACCGTCGGTCATACCGGCATCATCGCCCGCCAGAGGCTGCCAGGCCACACCGCGACGTCTGCTGTGCGTCGAACCGCCACTCTGGTGCGATGAGCGGACGTGCAGCCGCCGGCGAGGTGACCCGCTGACCAGGCTCGTGCTGCGCCTTCGACCGCTCAGGCGGTGGCTGCCGCCAGCTGGCCACAGGCTCCGTCGATGTCCGACCCGCGGGTGTCGCGCACCGTCGTCGGCAGCCCGAGGGCCCGCAACCGGCGCACGAACTCACGCTCGACGCCGGGCTCCGAGGCCGTCCACCTCGAGCCAGGAGTCGGGTTCAGCGGGATCGGGTTGACGTGGACCCAGCCCCGCCCGCGTGCATTGAGCTTGGAACCGAGCAGGTCGGCCCGCCAGCCCTGGTCGTTCATGCCACGGATCAGCGCGTACTCGATGCTCACCCGTCGCCCGGTCACCGCGAAATAGCGGTATGCCGCGTCGATCGCCTCATCGACCGACCACTTGGTGTTGATCGGCACCAGCTCGTCCCGCAGCTTGTCGTCCGGCGCGTGCAGCGACAGGGCCAGCGTCATCGGGATGCCCTCGGTGGCCAGCTTGTCCATCGCCGGGACCAGTCCCACGGTCGACATGGTGATCCCGCGAGCCGACATGCCCAGGCCGTCGGGTGAGGGGTTGATGATCCGGCGGATGGCGCCGAGCGCCGCGTTGTAGTTCGCCAGCGCCTCACCCATCCCCATGAAGACGACGTTGCTGACCCGCAGCGGGGAGTCCCCGGTGCTAGCGGGGGCGTCACCGGCTGCCACCGTGCCGTCATCGGCCAGGTCGCCGTTTCGCAGGAGGCGCGCAGCCTGAACCACCTGCCCGACGATCTCGGCTGCCGACATGTTGCGGGTCAGCCCCTCCTGCCCGGTGGCACAGAACGGGCAGTTCATCCCGCAGCCCGCCTGGCTGGAGATGCAGATCGTGACCCGCCTGGGATAGCGCATGAGCACGCTCTCGACCAGGGCGCCATCGTGAAGCCGCCAGACCGACTTGACCGTCCGGCCGTTGTCCGCTTTCAGGGTGCGCACCGGCGTGAGCAGCCGGGGCAGCAACCTGGCCACCAGCTCCTCGCGGATGGCCTTGGGCAGGTCGCTCATCTCCTCGGCAGACTCCGCGAAGTGCTCGAAGTAGTGGGTCGACAGCTGCTTGGCCCGGAAACCCTTGTGCCCCAGCGCCTCGACCGCGCTCTTTCGCTCCGCGGGGTCGAGGTCGGCCAGGTGCTGCGGAGGCTTGCCGCGGCGAGGCGCCTCGAAGGTCAGCTGACCGGGCCTGGGGCGGGCGCCAGATCGCGCCGCAGGCGCACCCGGCGCAGCGTTGGGGGCGGAAGGGACGGTGGATTCGGTAGCAGGCTCGACGTCAGACATCACCACCATTGTCTCAGGAGTCAGGACACCGGGACGAAGACGGTCAGAATTGCCCAGGCGACCGGGGCCGAGAGCAGCAGCGAGTCCATCCGGTCCATCAACCCCCCGTGGCCGGGGAGGATGTTGCCAAGGTCCTTGATCCCGAGGTCACGTTTGATGGTCGACTCGGTCAGGTCGCCGACGGTGGCGGAGACCACCAGGGCCAGGCCGAGCAGGGCGCCGACCCACCACGAACCACCCAGCAGCCACTGGACGGTCCAGACCCCGGCAGCCACGCAGGCGACCACCGAGCCGGCAGCGCCCTCCCAGGACTTCTTGGGGCTCACCGACGGCGCCATCGGATGCCTGCCTGCGACGACGCCCACGGCGTAGCCGCCGATGTCACTGCAGATCGAGACCCCGATGAACACGATGACCCGCTGGGCGCCATCCGGCTCAGCCAGCAGCAGGCTCGAGAAAGACGCCAGCAGCGGCACGTAGGCGGCCACGAAGATACCGCCGGAGATGTCGCGGATCGACCCCTGCACTCCGTCCATCACGCACCAGAGCAGGACGGCAATACAGGTCAGGCCGAAGATCACTGTCAGAGCCTGCCCGCCCCGGAAGAAGGTGGCGGTGATCATCGCGACGGCGCCCACCATGCTGGGCACCAGCGGGACGCTGATCTTGCCCCTGGCAAGACCGTCCCGCAGCTCCCAGACAGCCAGACAGCTCGCCACCGTCACCACCGCAAGGAAACCCTCCTTGCGGAAGAGCAGGCTCACCAGGAGCATGGCACCGAGGCCGACCCCGACACCGGTGGCAATCGGGAGGTTGCGCCCTGCGCGGCTGGGTTTCGTCCCGGAGGTGCTGTCCGCAGCGCGCCGTTCGCTGCGGTTGGACGGTGGTGTCGTCATACGTCAGTGGGCTTGCCTGCCTCAGACCTCGAGGAGCTCGCCTTCCTTGACCTTGAGGATGGTGTCCACGTTCTCGACGTGCTTCTTGGTCAAGATCTCCAGCTCCTTCTCGGCGCGGGAGCCCTCGTCCTCACCGATCTGCTTGTCCTTGACCAGGCGGTCGATCTCGTCCTTGGCCTTGCGCCGGATGTTGCGGATCGACACCTTGGCGTCCTCGGCCTTGGTGTGGGCCAGCTTGATGTACTCCTTGCGACGTTCCTCGGTCAGCTGCGGGAGGTTGACCCGGATGACGGTGCCGTCACTGTTCGGGTTGATCCCCAGGTCCGAGTCGCGAAGCGTCTTCTCGATCTCTGCCATCGCGGTCTTGTCGAAGGGCGTGATCAGGATCGTGCGAGCCTCAGGAGTCTGGAAGGACGCCAGCTGCTGCAGGGGGGTCCGGGAGCCGTAGTACTCCACGGTGAGCTTGTTGAACATCGCTGCGTTCGCCCGGCCGGTGCGGATGGTCGCGAAGTCCTCCTTGGCGACCTCGATCGCCTTCTCCATCTTTTCCTCGGCCTCGAGCATGGTTTCGTCGATCATCAGGACTCCTCATCCGCAGTAACGAGCGTGCCGATCTTCTCACCCCGGATGGCCCGGGCGATGTTGCCCTCGCCCTCCATCCCGAAGACGATCATCGGCAGTTTGTTCTCGGAGCACAATGCGAACGCTGCCGCATCGACCACCCGAAGGCCCTGGAGCAGCGCCTCGTCGTAGGAGAGGTGATCGAGCTTGGTCGCGTTGGGGTCCACCCGCGGGTCCGTGCTGTACACGCCGTCCACGCCGTTCTTGCTCATCAGGACGACCTCGCACTGGATCTCCAGGGCCCGCTGAGCGGCAACGGTGTCCGTGGAGAAGAACGGCAGGCCGAAGCCGGCGCCGAAGATGACGACCCGGCCCTTCTCAAGGTGCCGGATGGCCCGCAGCGGGATGTAGGGCTCGGCGATCTGGCCCATGGTGATCGCGGTCTGAACCCTGGTGGCGACCCCCGCGCTCTCCAGGAAGTCCTGCAGCGCCAGGCAGTTCATCACGATGCCGAGCATGCCCATGTAGTCGGCCCGGGCGCGATCCATCCCCCGGCGCTGGAGCTCTGCCCCACGGAAGAAGTTGCCACCGCCCATCACCACGGCCACCTGAACACCGGCGCCGGCCGCCTCAGCGATCTGCTCGGCAATCCCGCGCACCACGTCGGGGTCGAGCCCGACCTTGCCACCGCCGAAGGCCTCACCGGAGAGCTTGAGCAGCACCCGCCTGTACGTCGGGTGTGCAGCTTCGGTCGTCAGTGTGGTCAACGGGGCCTCCCAGGGCAGGAACCAGAGCGTGTATCGCGAGTCTTCCACAAAGCCGGGAAGGCGTGGATCAGGGTGCCCGCAGGACAGAACCTGCGCAGAGCGGGCCTGGCCCCGACTGGTCGGGGCCAGGCACGGTCACAGACGCTCAGGAACCGACGCGGAACCGGACGAAGGCCTTGGCCGTCGCGCCGGACTCCTCGAGAACCTTGGCCACTGACTTCTTCGAGTCCTTGGCGAACGGCTGCTCGAGCAGGACGTTCTCCTTGAAGAAGCCGTTGACCCGGCCCTCGATGATCTTGGGCATGGCCGCTTCGGGCTTGCCCTCTTCCCGGGCCGTGGCCTCGGCAAGGCGGCGCTCGTTCGCCACGGTGTCGGCGTCGATCTCGTCGCGGGACAGGACCGACGGGCTGAATGCGGCGACGTGCATCGCGATGTCACGAGCGGTCACCTCGTCGCCGCCCTCGGTGGCCACCAGGACACCGATCTGGGCCGGCAGGTCAGGGCTCGTCTTGTGCAGGTAGGACACGACGTGGGAGGCCTCGAGGCGCCCCACCCGGCGAATCTCGATCTTCTCGCCGATCGTCGCATTGGCGTCGTCGAGCATCTCCTTGACGGTGGTGCCATCCATCTCGCTGGCCAGCAGCTCATCGGCGCTGGACGCGCGCACTGCGACTGCCTGAGCAAGCACCCGGGCGGCCAGGGCGATGAACTTCTCGCCCTTGGCCACGAAGTCGGTCTCACAGTTGACCTCGACCAGGGTGCCGACGCCGTTGCCGGCCTCAGCGGCCACCAGGCCGTTGGTAGCCGATCGGCCCTCGCGCTTGGTGACGCCTTTGAGGCCCTTGACGCGCAGGATCTCGGTTGCCTTGCCGTGATCGCCGTCGGCTTCGTCGAGGGCCCTCTTGACGTCCATCATGCCGGCGCCGGTCGACTCGCGAAGCGCCTTGATGTCAGCAGCGGTGTAGTTCGCCATCGTTATCGCTCTCTGTTCGTGAGGACGCGCCGGGTGCGATCACGGGTGTCATCGAAATGACCCTGTGATCGGACCCGGCGCGCTGACTCGTTGAGGGGTTCAGTGGAGGTGCATCAGGCCTTGGTAGCGGACTCTTCCGCGGCAGGAGCAGCTTCAGGCGCCGGGGCTTCGTCAATTGCCTCAGCAACGGGAGCAACCTCAGACTCAGGGGCCTCCGCAACCGGAGCAGCCTCAGCCTCGGGCGTCTCGCCAGCCGGCGCCTCAGCAGAAGGTGCCTCGGCCTCAGGTGCCTTTTCGGCAGCCTCAGGCGCCTCGGCGCCGGGAGCAGCCGCAGCCGCAGCGGCCTCGGTGGCAGCAGCGCCGGCCAGAAGCTCGCGCTCCCACTCGGCCATCGGCTCGTCAACAGCAACGGTGCCGTCCTCGACAGCCTCGCCGCCGCCACGCGCCGCAGCGCGAGCCATCAGGCCCTCGGCAACAGCATCGGCAACAACACGGGTGAGCAGGGTCACGGAACGAATGGCGTCGTCGTTGCCCGGGATCTTGTAGTCGACCTCGTCGGGGTCACAGTTCGTGTCCAGGATGGTGATGACCGGGAGCTTGAGCTTGCGCGCCTCGGTGACGGCCAGGTGCTCCTTCTTGGTGTCAACGATCCAGACGGCCGAAGGAATCTTGGCCATGTCCCGGATGCCACCGAGGGTCTTCTCCAGCTTGATCTTCTCGCGCTTCATCACGAGGAGCTCTTTCTTGGTCCGGCCGGAGCCGGCGACATCGGTGAAGTCGATCTCCTCGAGCTCCTTGAGCCGGGAGAGCCGCTTGCTGACCGTCTGGAAGTTGGTGAGCATGCCACCCAGCCAGCGGTAGGTCACATACGGCATACCGACGCGGGTCGCCTGCTCGGCGATGGGCTCCTGGGCCTGCTTCTTCGTGCCGACGAAGAGGATGGTGCCGCCGTGGGCGACCGTCTCCTTGATGAACTCGAAGGCGTCGTTGATATAGGTCAGCGACTGCTGCAGGTCGATGATGTAGATGCCATTGCGCTCGGTCATGATGAAGCGCTTCATCTTGGGGTTCCAGCGACGGGTCTGGTGCCCGAAGTGGACGCCGCTCTCAAGGAGCTGGCGCAT
>JBBRZQ010000046.1:0-30381 GCA_038236535.1 Actinomycetales bacterium | reverse complement strand
GTCGAGGGGTGCGGCTTACCGGCAATGCCCACCAGGTTGCGGACCGTGGAGGACGAGGTGAAGACCACTGCGTCATACCTGCCGGTCTTGATCGCCTCACGCACAGCGGCGGCTGGCGGTGCGGCACGCACAGTCCGGTATGCCGTGACGTCGTCAACCTCCCAGCCCATGTCCTGCAGACCCGCGACGAGGGTCTCGGTGGCGATGTCGGCGCGCGGGAGGAAGACCCGGTTGATCGGGTCCAGGACCTCGTCAAACGGCGGCCACTCCTCGAGCAGGCCGCGGGCTGACTGCTCGCCGGACGGGACCAGGTCAGGTTCCAGACCCCATTCGCGCAGGGCGTCAGCGGTCACCCCGCCCACGGCGGCGATCCTGAGCCCGGCGAACGCGCGAGCGTCCAGGCCGAACTCCTCGAACTTCTCGCGAACCGCGCGGACGGCGTTGACCGAGGTGAACCCGATCCACTCGTAGCGCCCGGTGACCAGGCCCTTGATCGCGCGTTCCATCTGCTGCGGCGTGCGCGGCGGCTCGACGCTGATGGTCGGGACGACGTCACTGGTGGCGCCGTAGGACGCGAGGCGCTCGGTCATCGAACCGGCCTGGTCCTTGGTACGGGGCACCAGGATGTTCCAGCCGAACAGCGGCTTGGTCTCGAACCACGAGAGCTGATCGCGCAGCTTGACGGTCGAGCCGACCACGGCCAGCGACGGGAACACCACCTTGGCAGAGCTGATCAGGGCGACCACCTGACCCAGTGTGGTGGTGTGCGTGCGCTGGGTGATCGTGGTGCCACGCTCGGTCAGCGCCACGGGGGTGTCCGTGTTGCGGCCGGCGGCCAGCAGATCCCCCAGCGCCTTGCTGAGCGTCTCAGGGGTGCCGAGCACGACCACGGTGACATTGTCGGCCGTCGAGCAGGTCCAGTCGACCTTCGTGCCGCCGCTGACCACATGAAGTGACGGCGAGCCCGCGGACGTCAGCGGCACCCCGGCATACGTCGGGACGGCGCTGACCGCGCTGACACCGGGCACGACCTCGAACCGGATCCCGGCCTTGTGGCAGGCAAGGGCCTCTTCGGAGAGGCCGTTGAACATGGCCGGGTCGCCGTCCATGAGCCGGACGACAAGTCCGTTGCCGCTGATGGCGCCGGCCGCCTTGGCTGCCTTGACCAGCAGCTTCGCACGAGACGCGTGAGTCAGCGGCTGGCCGTGCTCGCCGTGCCCGGCATCGATGACCACCACGTCGGGCCGGCCGTGCCGGGCCACGAACTCCTCACGGCTGACCTGGTCGATGACGATCACGTCAGCTTCGGCGAGGTACTCCACAGCGCGCACTGTCATCAGGCCCGGGTCACCGGGACCCGCGCCGACGAAAGCGACACGACCAGGATGAACACCCGCTTTGGCTGAAGTGGACTGTTCTCTGACGGTCGAGTGCGTAGTACTCACAAGGCACGCTCCGTGTTGGGTCGATCTGGACGGGTGACAACAGGCTGGGTGGTTTCGAACGCGATGATGTCGGCGGCACCCTCGTCGAGGAGGACGGCCGCCAGCTCACGGCCAAGGCGTTCGGGCTCCTTGACCGGCCCGACACCAGACCGGCGCAGCGCGATGCTGGCGTCCGGGCTGCCGGCAAAGGCACGGAGGAAGAGCTCGGTGCCGCTCTCGCCCTCGACGACCTCGGCGAGGGCGCCAACGGGCGCGGTGCAGCCCGCTTCGAGAGCGGCGAGCAGGGCGCGTTCCGCGCTCACGCAGGCGCGGGTGTCGGCATCATCCAGAGGCCGTAGCGCCTCGATCAGGTCGGGGCGGTCCGAGCGGCACTCGATGGCCAGCGCCCCCTGGCCCGGGGCGGGGAGCATCTGCAGCGGGTCAAGGGACTCGGTGACCTCAGCCAGCCGGCCGAGACGGTACAGCCCGGCTCGGGCCAGCAGCACCGCGTCACAGGAACCCTTGTGCACCAGGGAGATCCGGGTATCCACGTTGCCGCGGATGTCAGTCACCTGCAGCCCGAGGCCGAGGGCCGCCAGCTGCGCGGTCCGTCGCGGGGAGCCGGTGCCGACCACCGACCCGAGCGGAAGCTCACCCAGGGTCAGCCCGTCCCGGGCCACCAGGGCGTCACGAGGATCCTCACGCGGCGGGATGGCCGCGACGACCAGGCCCGGCTCCGCTGCGACCGGCAGGTCCTTGAGCGAGTGGACGGCGATGTCGATCTCGCCGGCCAGCAGGGCCTGGCGGATGGCCGCGGCGAAGACGCCGGTGCCGCCGATGCTGGACAGCGAAGCGGTGGAGGTATCACCGACGGTGGTGATCTCGACCATCTCCACGGTGTGCCCCAGCTCGCGCAGCTGATCAGCCATCATCCCCGCCTGAGCGGTGGCCAGGGCGCTGCGGCGGGTGCCCAGCCGAATCGTCAGGGCGTTCACAACAGGCCTCCGGTCTCGGCAGGCACCGACACCGCGGCGACTTCGTGAGGGTCGAGGTCGAAGAGCTCGCGAAGGGCCTGGGCGTAGTCACCGCCCTCACCGCCGGCCACCAGTGCCTTGGCACGAACCGTGGGAGTGTGCAGAAGCTTCTCGACGACCCGGTGGACGGTGAGCCGGATCTCGCCGCGGGCTTCGTCGGACAGATCGTCGGGCAGACGCTGGCTCAGACGGGCCAGCTCGGCGGCGACCACCTCCGCGGCCCGGGATCGCAGCAGGGCAACGGTGGGGGCAACCTCCTGGGCTCGACGGCTCATGAGGTACCCGGCCACCTCGGCGACCACCAGATCTGCGACCGCCTTGACGTGCGGGGTGTACAGGCTGTCGGTGGCCAGGATCTCATCCAGCTCGGCGAGGCCGACCACGTGCTCGTCAGGCAGGTCGCCGACGTCCGGGGAGACATTGCGGGGCAGCCCGAGGTCCATGAACATCCGGGGCCCGCGGGCGCGTGAGCCGGCAGCAGCCTCGAGGGTCTGGGCGGTGATGACATGACCGAGGGCGCCCGAGCACGAGATCACCAGGTCGGCCTGGCACAGGGCTGCCTCAAGGTCGGAGAGAGGAAGTGCCCGGCCACCGGTTGCCTCTGCCAGATGCTCTGCCTTGTCCAGCGTCCGGTTGATGATGACGAGCTCGGCGGAACCCAGCCTCGAGATCGTGGCGGCTGCAAGGCTGCTCATCGACCCTGCGCCGACCACCAGCACCCGGGTGTCGGCGAGCGGACCGAGCAGGTCAGCGGCCCGGCCGAGGCCTGCCTCGACCAGGGACACGCTGACCCGGTCGATGCCCGTCTCGGAGTGGGCCCGCTTGCCGACCCTGAGCGCCTGCTGGAACAACGCGCTGAGCACGCCGCCGGCCTGCCCCCTCTTCTGCGCCGAACGAAGTGCCATCCGGAGCTGACCCAGGATCTGGCCCTCACCAACCGCCATAGACTCCAGCCCGGAAGCGACCGAGAAGACGTGAGCGACCGCGCGGTCCTCGTAGTGCACGTAGAGGTGTTCGCGCAGCTCAGCCAGCGAAACGCCCGAAGCCGCGGCCAGCGCGTCACCGATCTCGGCCACCGCGCCGTGGAAGGTCACCACGTCGGCATAGACCTCGACCCGGTTGCAGGTTGCCAGCACCAGCGTCTCGTTGACGTTCTCACCACGCCGTACCGTGATGGCCAGTGCAGCAGCGCCGGCCGGGTCCAGGGCGACCGCCTCCAGGAGGGCGATCGGAGCCGACCGGTGTGACAGTCCGAGGACAACAACACTCACGGAGCAACCTCCAGCAGTGGTTCAAGTGGCAGTCTCCTGTGGTCCGCAGGGGCCTTGCGCTGTTCATGGAAGGCCAGGATCTGCAGCTCGGTGGACAGGTCAACCTTGCGCACGTCAACCCCTGCCGGGACCGACAGCACGCACGGGGCGAAGTTCAGCACCGATCCCACCCCCACGGCGACGAAGCGGTCGCACACTTGCTGCGCGGCTGCGGCGGGCGTCGCGATGACGCCGATGGCGACCCCGCGCTCGGTGACGACCCGCTCGAGGTCATCGACCGAGCCGACGACTATCCCGGCGATCTCCTGGCCGACGACGTCAGGGTCCCGATCCAGCAACGCGACCACCTGAAACCCCCGGGTATCAAGGCCCAGGTAGGCGGCCAGGGCGTGACCGAGGTTGCCCAGCCCGACAATCGCGACGGGCCAGTCCTTGGCGAGGCCGAGCTCGCGGGTGATCTCGTGGGCGAGCATCGCGACCTCATACCCCACGCCACGAACGCCATACGAGCCCAGATGGCTGAGATCCCTGCGCAGCTTGGCCGAACGAACCCCTGCCTCGGCGGCCAGCTCCTCGGATGAGACGGAGACCACCCCTCGCTTGGCGAGGTCGCTCAGGGCTCGCAGATACTGCGGAAGTCGAGCAACGGTGGCGTCGGGAATGTCTTGGCGCGCCGCGGGGCCGGCGATCACGAAGTCACCGACTCCTCTCAGGGTTGTGCACCTCCATAGCACGGAGGCACGGGCAGCGCGTGGATGCCCCCCCACAATAGTCCTTGTGAACGCGTACACAAAGTCGCGCTCACGAGGCACCTCCTGATAAGGCACAGGGGGTGCCGGCCCGCCACCCGGACCGGGGGACGAGGCCAAACCCGGGTCTGGCTCACCCCGGTGACTGCGGGTCAAGATCGCCCTTCGCCCTGCTGTCGCCGAGCGCGCGACGCAGCCGGGACTCGTTCACCCGCCAGTAGTCGTGCTGGATCCCGTCCACCAGAGTCACCGGGATCTGCTCCTGATAGGCGGCGTTCAGGGCGGGGTCATCAAGGATCGAGAGCTCCACCCACCGGACCCCCAGGTCGCGGGCGACGCGCTCGATCACCTCTCGGACCGGGCCGCACAGATGGCATCCGGGCTTGGAGATGAGAGTGATCCTGGCAGGCGCTGGGTCGGTCACCACCCCACTGTATGACGCCAGAGCGCCGCCTGCCGGGCCTGCGTCAGAGGGACCTGGGTCAGGTCCTGACTGTCAGCGACCGCGGCTGGCCGGCTCAGAAGAAGACGGACCTGCGCTGCAGGAGCAGGGAGTAGAGCGTCTGCTGAATCGTCTCGCGGACCCGGTCGGTGAGGTCGAAGACCACCATGGGGTCATCGGCCGCCTGGGGCCCCAGCGGTGCGGTGTCCACCGGCGCGCCGAACTCGATGATCCACTTGCTGGGCAACGGGATCAGGCCGAGCGGACCCAGCAGCGGGAACGTCGGCGTCACCGGGATGTACGGGGCCCCGATGAGCCGGGCAACGGTTTTGAGGTTGCCGAGGATCGGGTAGGTCTCCTCTGCCCCGACGATCGAGCACGGCACGATCGGCACACCGGTGCGCAGGGCCGCTGCGACGAAGCCGCCCCGGCCGAACCGCTGCAGCTTGTACCGCTCGCTGAACGGCTTGCCGACGCCCTTGAAGCCCTCGGGCCACACGCCGGCGAGCTCACCGGAGGCCAGCAGACGTTCGGCGTCAGGGTTGGCGGCCAGCGTGGCACCGCTCTTGCGGGCGACCGCGCCGACGACCGGGGTCCTGAAGACCAGGTCGGCGCCCAGCATGCGAAGGTAACGGTGGTCCGGATGCTCGTCGTGAACCGCCACCTGGGTCATCAGCGAGTCCAGCGCGATCGTGCCCGAGTGGTTGGCCACGATGAGCGCACCACCAGAGCTGGGGATGTTCTCGATGCCGCGGACTTCAACACGGAACCAGGACTTGTACAGCGGTCGAAGCAGCGGCAGATAGGCATTCTCGGTGAAGTCACGGTCGAAGCCGAAGTCGTCAACGGTGTAGTCCCCACTGAGCCGGCGGCGGACATAAGCCAGTGTCGCGGCGACCTGGCGCTCGACCTCATCGCCGGAGAGCCCGGCCGCGGAGGCCGCCCGGCGCAGGGTCTCGACAGCGAAGGCAACCAGCTCGTCGACGCCCGAACCTGTGCGTGCGGGGGGCGCTGCGGCTGGTCTTGCCGTCTTGTGCGCGGCGCGTTTCGAAGGAGGGTTAGACGCAGCACCGCGCGCGGCCTTGGCCGGCACAGCCCGGCCCGCCTTGGGGACAGGGCGTGGGCGGTGAACGCTGATCCCGCGCTCGTCGATGGCACTGAGCGCGGGCCGGGGCGCGACCTCCTGGTCGGTGGCATCGGTCAGCAGAGGTGTCCGGCGCCGCTTGGCCCGCTCGCCCGAGGCCCTGGCAGCGCCTGCCGCCAGCATGTCAGCCCCGGAGTCACGGCTGCCGCGCTTCTTGCCGGTGGACCCCCCGCTGATCGGGACGACCTTGGGATCAGCCATCAGCTCCTCCCGAGGGCGTATGGGTGGGTGAGAACCTTCGCTGCGGAACCCGCCAGGCCCCCGACGGTGGACGCGATCGCCGCGCCCGGCCGGGTCGATCCCGCGTGGGCGATGAAGTCCTCGAATGCCTTGCGAGTCGTGAAGTCCGGCTCGAGATGAAGGACCTGACGCATCCTGGTGGTATCCATACCCCTGCCCCATGCGAGAAACTGCATCTGATCCGCAGAGAAATCGGCCAGCCCGGCACGCTTGACGATCTGACCAAGCAGCCCGCCCGCAGACAGCGGCACCGGAACCGTGGGCCGGCCGGCCAGGCGAGCGGCCTGCCGGACCGTGATGATGCCGTCACCGGCGACGTTCACGATGCCGACCGGCGGCCCGACCGTGGCCAGCAGCAGACCCCGGAGCGCGTCATTCTCGTGGATCAGCTGCAGCCTGGCGTCGAATCCCATCGGAACCGGGATCACCGGCAGGCTCAGGTAGTCCGTCAGACCGGTGCGCAGGCCGGGTCCGACGATGTTGGCCAGGCGCAGCATGGAGATCTCGACATCTGCCCGGCGACGGGAGAAGCCCCGGACATAGCCCTCGACCTCGACCGAGTCCTTGCCGAAACCGGCCCGGGGCAGCGCCTTGGGACCCATGTCCTCGGCGAACATCGCCGGGTCACGAGGCGAGGAGCCGTAGACGGCTGCCGAGGACTTGACCACGAGGCGGCGGATGCTCGGGGCCTTCTGGCAGGCCGCAAGCAGCTGCATGGTGCCGATGACGTTGATCTCCTTCTGGGAGACCCGCCCCCCCGCAGACAGAGGCGTGGCAATGACGTTCATGTGAACGACCGTGTCGACCTCGGCCTGGTTGATGATCCGGGCGATCATCGGGTTTCGGATGTCGGCCCGGACGAACTCCGCGTTGCCGATGTCGTGCGGCGGCGGGATGACGTCGATGCCGATCACCCGCTGGACATTGGGCTCAGCCGTGAGCAGGCGCGCGAAGCGACCGCCCAGATAGCGGGACACGCCGGTCACCAGGACCACGTTCGCCATGAGCCCCCTTCTCCGCGATGAGTGTGCCGCGCCATCTCGGCGCTTGCCACGATCCTAGCCAGCACAACGCGAAGGCCCGCCACGAAAAGTGGCGGGCCCTCGCAGGAATCCAGATATTACTTCTTGTTACGACGCTGGTGGCGCGTCTTGCGAAGCAGTTTGCGGTGCTTCTTCTTGGCCATGCGCTTACGGCGCTTCTTGATGACTGAGCCCATGAGTGTCCTTTGTCTTCAAGCGTGAATAAGTGGGCAGTGCTGAGGTGTTGCGACCTACTGTGCTGTTTCGAGCGCGCTGTTACAGGCACGAGCGTTGCAGTCACGCACTCCGCACCACGCCGAACATTCTGGGCTAGCGTACCGCCCTGCCTTCCTCCATCCCAAACGACGGGTGCCGGGCGGCTCAGTCGAACCAGATGTCAAGTCCGTGGAAGGGGAACACGGCCTCCCGGGTTGCCATCACCGCCACGTCCACCGCGTCCTCGGGGTCGTACCCCACCGCCCAGGAACGCCACCACACCCTGCCGCCCTTGGTCAGCACATCTCCCATCTGGGTCGGCGAGGAACGGCCATACCGCTCCTCGACGTGGTCCCGCCACTCCTGCGGCACCTCGGCATCCAGCGGGATCGGGCGATGCGCGGCGATCGCCGTCAGATGTGCCCAGGCCCTCGGGACAACGTCGACCAGCTCGTAGCCGCCGCCGCCGAGCGCCACCCACTTGCCATCACAGAGCTCGTGCGCCATGTCATGGAGGGAGTCGCAGGTCGTGCGCTGGGCATCCACGGACAGCGCCAGGTGAGCCAGCGGGTCCAGGACGTGCGAGTCGCAGCCGTGCTGGCTCACCAAGACCTCGGGGTTGAAAGAGCGCAACAGCGGGGGCACGATCGAGTGGAACGCCCGCAGCCACGCAGCATCCCCCGTGCCTGGCGGCAGAGCCACGTTGACCGCGCTGCCGGGGGCCGCCGGCCCGCCGGTGTCGCCCGGGAAGCCGGTGCCGGGAAAGAGCACCTTCCCGGTCTCATGCACTGAGATGGTGAGCACTCTGGGGTCGTCCCAGAAGATGCGCTCGACGCCGTCGCCGTGATGAACGTCCACGTCGACATAGGCCACTCGCTGGGCGCCGTTGTCGAGCAGCCACTGGATGGCCACCGCAATGTCGTTGTAGATGCAGAATCCAGAGGCCCGCTCAGGCATCGCATGGTGCATGCCGCCGCAGAAGTTGACGCCGTGCTCGGTCTCGCCGCGCCAGACCGCCGCGGCCACGTTCTGGGAACCGGCCGCGATACGGGCGCTCGCATCGTGCATCCCGCTGAAGGCAGGGTCGTCCTCGGTGCCCAGGCCCCTGGACTCGTCCGCGTCCCGTGGCTCGACCGAGGCATGCCGGACTGCCGCGACGTACTCCGCCTCGTGGACGGTGAGCAGGAGCTCGTCAGCTGGCACAGCCGGGTTGATGACCTCGACCTCAGGCCCGTCGAAGAGCCCGAAGGCGTCACACATCCGGGCGGTGAGATCAAGGCGAGTCGGACTCATAGGATGGTCCGGGCCGAAGTCATAGCTCGTGAAACTCTGATCCCAGACCACGCGCGCCTGTGTTGGCATAATGGCACGCTACCGGCAGGTTGCCCCGGCCGCTGCCTGAGTTGAACTGAGCTGAACTGAGATGACCGGCACACCATCAGGAGAGTCCATGGCCAAGAACCGTTTGTACCAAGACGACGTGCTCGTTATCGGACTCGGCCGATTCGGCTCCGAAGCTGCCCTCGGGCTCCATCGACTGGGGCACAAGGTCGTGGCCATCGAGAAGAACCCCCAGGTGGCAGAGAGCTTCTCCGACCGGCTGAACCGGGTCATCGTGGGCGACGCGACGCTCCGCCAGGTCATCGAGGCGCGCGGCACCACCGCCTACAAGTTCGCGGTCATCGGTATCGGCACCTCCCTCGAGGCGTCGGTGCTGACCGCCGGCAACCTGGTGGACGTCGGGATCCCGTCGATCTGGGCCAAAGCCGTCAGCCACGAGCACGCCCGCATCCTGGAGCGGATCGGGGTGCAGCACGTCGTCCGGCCGGAGGTCGACTCGGGCCGGCGGGTCGCACACCTGGTCAACGGCAGGTTGCAGGACTACATCGAGTTCGACGACGGCTACGCGATCGTCAAGATGTCGCCGCCGCGGGAGGCGATCGGGTTCACCCTGGCGCAGAGCGCCATCCGGACCAAGTACGGCGTGACCGTCGTCGGCGTCAAGGCACCCGGAGAGGACTTCACCCACGCGGTGCCGGAGACAAAGGTGAGCGCGAAGCACACGCTGATCGTGAGCGGCCCGAGCGCGCTGCTCGAACAGCTGGTCGCCCGGCCCTGACAAACCTCAGCGAGCAGCGCGCGACGGTGACCAGCGAGCAACCACGATCAGGGCACGACTGTGGTCAGCGAACGACGGTGCTGGGGACGGTGCCCGGGTCGTCACCTAGAGGCAGCACCATCACCATCTCCTCGGCGCCGTCGGTCTCGTTCTGCACCCTCATCGGACGGCGGGTCCCGGTCGGGCGGAACCCGAAGCTGCTGGCGAAAGCCACCGCCGGGCCGTTGTCCGTGCCGACCCAGTAGCCGAGATTCCGGTGGCCGTCGGCAAGGGCCTGGGCGGCCCCGGCCTCTACCAGCTTCCAGGCGACACCGGCCCCCCGTCCTTCGGGTGCCACCCACAGGCCGAACAGCTCTCCGGCGCAGGGCAGGTCGGGGTCGCCCTGCCCGAGGCAGACCACGCCGACCGACGTTCCGTCCAGGTCCGCGACCAGCCTGCGCGCCCGGCGCAGACGCTCACGCCACGCCTGCTCGTCGAGCGCCGACTCCCGTTGCGCCGTGCCGACGAAGGCCTCAGGCGAGTCAACCAGTGCCGCCAGCCGGATGTCGCGGTACTGCTGCCAGTCGTCTTCACCGAGGGCACGCACGTGGATCTCGCTCATGGGCTCACCCTAGGGGCGCAGGCACCGGGGGGTCGACGGGGGCCGTTCGTGTCAGTGCCGCCGTCAGCGCAAGGCACCTCTACCTGACCACCCGTGCCATCTCGACCTCGGTCAGCTGGTCGTCATGCGGGTAGGGAACGCTGCGACCGGTGGCCACGAAGCCGGCGCCCTGATAGAGACCCCTGGCCCCGGCGTTGTCGGCCACCACGTGAAGGATCAGGCGGCGCTTGCCCGCGGCTCTGGCCTGGGCCATGACGGCCTCGACCAGCGCCCGTCCCACGCCGGCCCGGCGAAAGCCGGGAGCGACCCACAGGCCGAACAGATGAGCGTCGCCCGGCCCGGCCGCGCCGAAGACCGAGTACATCGCCGAGCCGGCCGGGGTCCGGCTCACCCGGGCGAGCAGGACGACGTTGTCTCTCAGCCGCTGCCGCCACACCTGCCGGTCGTTGCCGAGGGCCGTGTCATGGGTGCCGCCGAAAGCCGCTGGCGACTCCCGCAGCATGGCCAGCCGGATCGCGCGATAGACCTGCCAGTCGTCCGCACCCAGCCGACCGACGGTGACGATCTGGGACGCGGCAGCGTCAGCCACTGCCCGAGGCAAGCTGTTTTGAGCGTTCTGCAGCGGCAAGCATCGCGGTGACGAACGCCGCCCGGACCTTGTGGTCGTCCAGCTGGCGCACCGCGGCCATCGTGGTCCCTCCCGGGCTGGACACCTGCTCACGCAGGACCGTCGGGTGCTGACCGGTCTCCTTGAGCATGGTCGCCGCCCCGTAGAGGGTCTGCACGACGAGCTCGGTCGAGGTGGTCCGGGGCATACCGAGCAGGACGCCCGCCTCGATCATCGCCTCCACCACGTAGAAGATGTACGCAGGTCCGCTGCCACTGATCGCGGTGACCGCATCCAGGTGTTTCTCGGCGACCCGCAGGACCTTGCCGCAGGAGCGAAGCAGCTCCTCGACCTCGCTCAGCTGGATTTCGTCGCAGTGCCGGCCAGGGCTCACCGCTGCCATCCCCTCGTCGACCAGGGCGGGCGTGTTCGGCATGACCCTGACGACGGCGCTGCCGACCGGCAGTCGCTCCTCCAGGAAGCCGGTGGTGATACCGGCGGCCAGGCTGACGACGAGGGCGCCGGGCCGGACCTGACCCCGGATCTCGGCGAGCAGACCCTCCATGTCCTGGGGCTTGACCACCAGCACGAGGGTGTCTGCCGACCGCGCGGCATCGGCATTGGTCATCAGCCGGACGCCGTACAGCGCAGCAAGCTCCTCGGCGCGTTCCAGGTTGCGCCCGGTGATGATCAGCTCAGTCGCATCGCGCCCAGCCCGGATCAGGCCCGAGAGCAGCGTGGAACCCATGACCCCCGTGCCCAGGATGGCGACGGTCTTCGGGCCGGCAGCTGCGCCGCCGTGGTCGCCCGTCAGCTTCTCGGCAGCGTCTCCTGCAGAGCTATCCATGACTCCCCTTCCTCAGCCCTTGGTCGCAAGTCCACGCAGAAAGACCATGGTGTTGGCCGGACGCTCAGCCATCCGGCGCATCAGGTAGCCGTACCACTGCTGCCCGTACGGGATGTAGACCCGCATCTGGTCCCCGCGGTCGGCGATCCGCTTCTGCTCCTCCGGGCGGATCCCGTAGAGCATCTGGTACTCGAAGGTATCGGCGGCCCGGTCCTGCTTGTGTGCCAGTGCGCCGGCAATCTCGACGATTCGCGGGTCATGGCTGGCCACCATCGGGTAGCCGTGCCCCTCCATCAGCACCTTGAGACACCGGACGTAGGACTTGTCGACCTCGCCCTTGCCCTGGAAAGCGACCGACTCGGGCTCCTTGTAGGTGCCCTTGCACAGGCGGACCCGGCTGCCCTGATACGCAAGGTCGGCGCAGTCGGCCTCGGTGCGGTACAGGTAGGCCTGAAGCACGGCGCCCACTGTCGGGAAGTCCTGCCGAAGCTCGCGCAGCGTCTCGAGCGTCCCGTCGGTGGTCGTGTGGTCCTCCATGTCGAGGCTCACATTGGTGCCGACGTTCGCGGCTGCGTGGCAGATCTCACGAGCGTGCTCCAGGGCGATCTTGGCACCGTCACCGGGCAGCGCCTGCCCCACGGCGCTCAGCTTGAGGCTTACCTCGACCTTGCCGTCCCGGGCGAGATCGGCCTCGCCGAGAGCCGACAGCAGGGACAGGTAGGTATCCCGGGTTGCCCGCGCCTGCGCCAGGTCGAAAGTGTCCTCACCGAGGTTGTCGATCGTGGAGAGCCGGCCGGTGAGGGCGAGCTCTCCGGCCACCCGGACCGCATCAGGGGTGGAGTCACCGGCAACGAACCGCTTCACCACGTCCCGGCTCACCGGAGCCCGCTCGACGAAGTCGCGCACCCGGTCGCTCTTGGACAGCTGCAACAGGCCCTGGCGCAGCAGGCCGCTTGGATCCAACACGTGTTCCTCCATCTGCCGTACCCGGTGATTGGTAACAGGCTAGTTGTACTGCCCTGCGCTCCGGGAGGGGACAGCGCTCCCCCTCCTTGATCTCAGGCCGTGCCCGGCAGAGCCCAGGAAGTACCCCGGCGAGGACTCAGCGCACGGCCGCCGCTGCCAGGTGCAGCCGGGCAAACGCCAGCGACTCGGCCAGATCCATCTCACGCTGCTCGTCGGACACCCGCCGGGTGCTGACCTCGACGACCACCGAACCCGAGAAGTCTTTCACCGCAAGGAACTCGAGCAGCTCGGCGCACGGCTGGCCACCGCGACCGGGCACCAGGTGCTCATCCCTGGGAGAGCCCAGGCCATCGGCCAGGTGAAGGTGCGCAAGTCGCGGGCCCAGCGCCTCGGCCATCGCCATCGCGTCGGATCCGGCGGTGGCGGTGTGCGACAGGTCGAGGGTCACGTGGTCGTAGGGCTGGTCGACCGGGTCCCAGTGCGGCAGGTACGCCTCGACCGAACGGTTGCGCGCCCGCCACGGAAACATGTTCTCGACGGCAAGCCGGATGCCGGAGTCGTGCTCGCGCAGGGCCACCCCGTCGGCAAACCCGCGGGCGTACTCCTTCTGCCAGCGAAACGGCGGGTGCAGGACCACGGTGTCCGCGCCGACAGCCAGGGCCAGCTCGATCGAGTTGTCGATCTTGGTCCACGCTTCCGGGCCCCAGACCCGCTGGGTGAGCAGGAGGGTCGGCGCGTGAACCGACACGACAGGTATCCCGTGCAGGTCCGACAGTGCTTTCAGGGCGCCGGCCTCCTGGGAGACGGGGTCGGTCCACACCATCACCTCGAGCCCGTCGTAGCCGAGCCGCTGGGCCAGGTCGAAAGCCGTGGCGCAGCTGTGCGGATAGACCGAGGAAGAGGAAAGCGCTACTCGCGCTCCGGGGACGTCAACTGCGGTCATGACATCGAGCCTAGAGGTTGCGCCATCAGCCCGCCGAGATCCAGTCGAGCCGTCGCAGGATGACGCCCTCACGCAAGGCCCAGGGACAGATGTCGAGCCGTGCCACGCCCAGCAGGTCCATGGCGGCGTCGGCGACGATTGCTCCGGCGAGCAGCTGCGCCGCCCGCCCCTCGGAGACGCCGGGCAGCTGGGAACGCTCGGCAGCGGTCATCCCGCCCAGCCTGGTCACCAGCTCTGCCACGCTCTTGCGCCCGAGGCTGCGTACGGCATACGGCCCATCGGCGCTTCGGGCAGCCCCGGCGATCCGGGCCAGCGACCGCAGCGTCTTGCTCGTTCCGACGAACCGGTCCGGAACGCCCGACGCGCTGAGATCTCCCAGCACGCGGGTGAGGTCGGCACGGACCTGTTTGCGCGCTCCCTTGACCTGCGCCTGCTTGGGCGGGTTCCCGGGCAGCGAGGATCTGGTCAGCCGACCTGCCCCCAGCGGCAGGCTCAGGGCCACGTCGGGCACCTCGTCGATACCGGCCGCCAGCTCCAGCGAGCCGCCGCCGATGTCCATCACCAGAAGCCTGCCGCTGGACCAGCCGAACCATCGCCGGACGGCCAGGAAGGTCAGCTTGGACTCGTCCTCGCCGGAGAGCACCTGCAGCTCTACACCGGTCTCCCGACGCACCCTGGCAAGGACCTGCTCACCGTTGGGCGCCTCCCGGATCGCGCTGGTGGCAAAGGCGAGCAGGTCGTCAACCTGCTGGTCCTGCGCGAACGTGAGGCACTCACGGGTGAACGCGACCAGGGCGTCGGCGCCCGGGCGGGCGATCGAGCCGTCCGCCTCGACGTACTCGGCCAGCCGGAGCTCGATCTTGTGCGAGTACGCGGGCAGCGGGTGGGCGCCGACGTAGGCATCGACGACCAGGAGGTGAAGCGTGTTGGAGCCAACGTCGATCACGCCAAGTCGCATGAGGTGAATCTATCGAGGAAGTGATGAGTCCACAGGAGTGTGGCCGCCACTGGTGCCGCATAGTGTGGGCAGATGCCAGAGACTGCGCTCGACATCCCGCGTCTGTGGGTCGAGTTCCCCGACCCTGCTGACGGCAGCCAGCGTTTCCGCTGCGACCTGACCTGGCTCACCTCGTCCTGGTCCTGCATCTTCGGCCAGGGTTGCGCCGGGATCTATGCGGACCGCCCCGACGACGGCTGCTGCACCCTGGGTGCGCACCTCACCGACAAGGACGACGTATCGCGGGTGACGGCGGCAGTCGCCGAGCTCGGCGAAGATGAGTGGCAGTATTACTCGGCCGGCCAGGACGGGCGCTGGAAGGTCAAGGAAGACAAGCAGCCCAAGACCAGGGTCGTCGACGGCGCCTGCATCTTCCAGAACCGTCCAGGCTTCCCGGCCGGCGCCGGGTGCGCCCTGCACCAGCACGCCCGGCTGCGCGGCCTCGAGCCACACACCGTCAAGCCGGATGTCTGCTGGCAGCTGCCGATCCGGCGCACCTACCGGCAGGTCGAGCTGCCGGACGAGACCTCCTACCTCGAGGTCACCATCACCGAGTACGACCGCCGGGGCTGGGGCCCGGGCGGCCATGACCTGGACTGGTACTGCTCCGGCAACCCCGAGGCGCATGTGGGCAAGGAACCGGTGTTCCTGAGCAACAGCAGTGAGCTGGCTGAGCTGATGGGTCCCGCAGGGTATGCCGAGCTGGTCGTTCGCTGCAAGGCCCATCAGGATGCCGTCATGGCCACCCGGACGAGCACGTCGGCCGGGTCACGCAAGCTGCTCCCGCTGATGGTGCACCCGGCGACGCTGGCAGCGGGCAACGGCGCCGGCGGCACAAAGGTCACAGATGGCATGAATGGTGCAAAACCCACGAAGACGTCAAAAAGCACAAAAAAGACACGTCGCGCCAGGGGTGCCGAGACATCCGGAACGGTGCGATGATCCCCAGCCCGAACATCTGGGCCAACCCTGACGTCTACGAGATCGAGAACCGCGGAGTCGACCCGGACGGGCTGATCGAGACGGCCATGGCCGGTGTCCATGACTGGGCCGGGCAGCGGGTTCTGGACATCGGCTGCGGGAGCGGCTTCCACCTGCCGCGCTTCGCGAAGACCGCGTCCCGGGTCGTCGGCGTGGAGCCGCATGAGCCGCTGGCCACTCTGGCCCGGCAGCGGGTCAGTGACCTGTCTCTGGCCAACGCCTCCGTTCTGGACGGCGTCGCCCAGCAGCTCCCGCTGGCCGATGACAGCATCGACGTGGCACAGGCCCGCTGGGCGTACTTCTTCGGACCGGGATGCGAGCCAGGCCTGGCCGAGGTGGAGCGCGTGCTGAGACCTGGCGGCACGGCGTTCGTGATCGACAACGACGCCTCGAGGTCCACGTTCGGACAGTGGTTCCGCCGGGCTATGCCGTCCTATGACCCGGTCGCGGTCGAACGCTTCTGGGCCCGGCAGGGCTGGTCGCGCGAACGCATCGAGATGCGCTGGTCCTTCGGTTCACGCGAGGACTTCGAGTCGGTGCTGCGGATCGAGTTCACCGAGACCCTGGTCGACGGCATCCTGGCCGACCACCCGGGATCGGAGGTCGACTACGCGGTCAGCCTCTGGTGGCGGACCTTCGACTGAGGGTGGCCGACCTTGCCTGCCACCCCGGGGAAACCCCCGCGACGCCGGGAGGGCGGAGATCTCCGGGAGTCCCCGCACTCTGCACCGAAAGGTCCAGACCATGTCCGTCGAGAGCACACCGCCGGGCGCCCCCTGGCAGCCACTTTTCCAGGTCACCGTCCAGGGACCCGCCTTCGGCCACACCACCCACGTACCGGTGAGCGACCAGGGCACGGTCCTGGACGTCCTGCCCGGGTGGACTACGCCCGATCGCTGACCGCCGCCGCCCAGCAGTGACTGCTGACCGCGCGCCGCTCTCCCGCAGGTTGTCAGTGCTGTCTCGTAGGGTCAGCGCCATGGCAACCAAAGCGATGACCCGCTCTCCCGGCCACCGCTGCTCCGAGTGTGGCTGGTCGAGCGTCAAGTGGGTCGGCCGCTGCGGTGAGTGTCAGGCCTGGGGAACGGTCGCCGAGATCGGCGTGGTCAAGGTGAGGACGACTGCCGCCGCCGTCGTCGAGCGGCCCGCTGTCCGGATCGGTGAGGTCGACGCACGACGGGCGCAGGCGCGCTCCACCGGGGTCAGCGAGTTCGACCGCGTCCTGGGGGGCGGCCTGGTCCGTGGCGCGGTGGCTCTGGTGGCCGGCGAGCCGGGGGTCGGCAAGTCGACGCTGCTGCTGGACGTGGCTGCCAAGGCCTCGCGCCAGGGCCAGACCGTCCTGTATGTCAGTGGCGAGGAGTCAGCCGCTCAGATCCGGATGCGCGCCGAACGGATCGAGGCGATGGCCGAGAACCTCTTCCTGGCGGCCGAGACCGACCTTGCCACGGTGCTGGGCCAGATCCGGCAGACCAAGCCCGACCTGGTCATCATCGACTCGGTGCAGACCATCGCCAGCGGTGAGGTCGAGGGCGCTGCCGGCAACGTCTCCCAGATCCGTGAGGTGGCAGCCTCGCTGATCCAGGTCGCCAAGACCAGGGGCATCTCGATCGTCCTGGTCGGTCACGTCACCAAGGACGGATCGATTGCCGGACCACGGGTCCTCGAGCACCTGGTCGATGTGGTGATCCAGTTCGAAGGCGAACGGCACTCCCGCCTGCGGCTCGTGCGTGCGGTCAAGAACCGGTATGGCCCGACCGACGAGGTGGGCTGCTTCGACCTGTCCGACGTCGGCATCATCGGCCTTCCCGATCCCAGCGGCCTGTTCCTGTCCAGCCGCGACCTGATGGTGCCGGGCACCTGCGTCACGGTCGCGCTCGAGGGCAGACGGCCCCTGGTCACCGAGGTGCAAGCACTGCTCGCAGCCACCACCGCGCCCTCACCCAGACGCACGACCAGCGGGCTGGACAGCTCCCGGGTCGCGATGATCCTGGCGGTGCTCGACAAACGCGCTGGCGTCCCCGTCCGCCAGGCCGACTGCTACGTGTCAACGGTGGGCGGCGTCAAGGTGTCCGAGCCGGCCTCGGACCTGGCAATCGCGCTGGCCATGGCCAGCTCGGTCTCCGACCGCGCTCTGCCCCCGGGGGTTGTCGCCATGGGCGAGGTGGGTCTGGCGGGTGAGATCAGAGCCGTGACCGGCATCCCGCGCCGGCTTGCCGAGGCCTCACGCCTGGGTTTCCGGCATGCTGTCGTGCCCACCGGATCGATGGGCAGCGACCCCGTCCCGGCCGGGATGGAGGTCTTCGAGGTGCACGACATCCGCCAGGCTGTCAGCCTCGTGGTTCCCGTGCTCACCGGAGCGTGACCGATATCCCGTCCGCGGGCACATCACGGGTGGGTCACAACACGTACTCAGGGCGCTCCGGCCGTTAGACTTCGCAAAAGCCGGGATAGTCCGGACCGCGCTGGACCTGCCTCAGCTGGACCTGACTCAGCTGGACCTGACTCAGCTGCACCGATCCGACCCGCCCGCCGACCCCAGCCCACCGACCAGACCAGCCCACCGATCCAAGCCACCGATCCAAGCCACCGATCCAACCCAGCCGGCCGAGCCGAGGGGAAACCGATCATCGTAGAGCGAAGCGACGACCAGTTGTTGCATGCCACCTTGGCTGCGGTGGCGCCCGGGACCGAGCTGCGAGACGGGCTGGAACGGATCCTGCGCGGACGCACCGGTGCCCTGATCGTGCTCGGCAACGACAAGGTCGTCGAAGGCATGTCCAGCGGCGGGTTTCCGCTGGACATCGAGTTCTCCAGCACGAGACTGCGCGAGCTCGCCAAGATGGACGGCGCGATCGTGCTCGACCGCGAGGGTCAGCGGATCCTGCGAGCCGCCACCCAGCTGCTGCCCGACCCCTCGATCGAGACCAACGAGTCCGGCACCCGGCATCGCACGGCTGAGCGGGTCGCCAAGCAGACCGGCTTTCCGGTGGTGTCGGTGAGCCAGTCCATGCAGATCGTCGCCCTGTACGTGGCAAACCGGCGCCATGTCCTGGAGAACTCGGGTGCGATCCTCTCCCGCGCGAACCAGGCCCTGCAGACTCTCGAGCGCTACAAGACCCGTCTGGACGAGGTCACCGGCGCCCTTTCAGCGCTGGAGATCGAGGACCTGGTCACCGTCCGCGACGTGGCAACGGTGCTCCGACGTCTCGAGATGGTCCGTCGGATCAAGGAAGAGATCGACAGCTACGTCATCGAGCTGGGCACCGACGGCCGGCTCCTCACCCTCCAGCTGGAGGAGCTGACCGGAGGCCTGGGCAACGACCGCGAGCTGGTGATCAGCGACTACCTCGACTCGGCGCACAACAGTGACACCGTCGATGAGGTCCTGGCCGACCTGATGAAGCTCACCTCCATCGAGCTGCTCGACCTGGCCGCCGGGGCCAAAGCCGTGGGGTTCATCGTCGGTGGTGACGCCCTCGACACCCCGGTCAGCCCCCGCGGCTACCGGTTGCTGACCAAGGTGCCCCGACTCCCCCGCGCCATCATCGAACGGCTGGTCGACCACTTCGGCAGCCTCCAGAAGCTGCTGGCCGCAAACCTCGAGGACCTGATGGCCGTCGAGGGCGTCGGCGAGGGTCGCGCCCGCGCGGTCCGTGAGGGCCTGTCCCGACTGGCCGAGTCGAGCATTCTCGAGCGCTACGTCTGACCCCTTGAGCGCTGCGCCCGGGCCGGACAGTGCCGTCTCGGCGAGGTCGTCCGGCGTCCTTCTGCACCAGAGGATTCTGGAGTGGTACGCCACGGAGGCCAGGGACCTCCCGTGGCGCAGGCCGGACACCTCGCCGTGGGGGGTGCTCGTCTCCGAGGTGATGCTGCAGCAGACCCCCGTCGCCCGGGTCGAGCCGCTCTGGCACCAGTGGATGTCCAGGTGGCCCACACCCGCCGCTCTGGCGGCGTCGGCGCCCGGCGATGCCGTCCATGCCTGGGGACGGCTGGGCTACCCGCGTCGGGCGCTACGGCTGCACGCTGCCGCCGTGACAATGGTCCAGCGCCACGACGGCCGGGTTCCGCAGGCCCGGGCCGACCTTCTGGCCCTGCCCGGCGTCGGGACGTACACCGCGTCCGCTGTCGCCGCCTTTGCCTTCGGACAGCGGACAACCGTGGTCGACACCAACGTGCGCCGGGTGTTTGCCAGGGTGTTCACCGGGGCTGCCCAGTCGGCGCCGGTGGTGACCCGGGCCGAGATGGACGTGGCCACGGCACTGCTGCCCGAGGACGCAGACCAGGCACGCAGCTGGGGTGTCGCCGTGATGGAGCTGGGCGCCCTCGTGTGTCTGGCACGCTCACCCCGGTGCTCTCTGTGCCCGGTCCGAGACCTGTGCGCCTGGCAGCTGGCGAACCAGCCGGCATACGACGGTCCGCCCCGACGCCGTCAGTCCTGGCACGGCACCGACCGGCAGTGCCGGGGCGCCATCCTTGCGGTGTTGAGGGCGCAGGACGGGCCTGTCACGGCCGGCGAGCTTGGCGCGTGCTGGCCCGACGACGACCATCAGCGCGCCCGCTGTCTCGACAGCCTGGTCGCCGATGGCCTGGTGGAACCGCTGGCCGGCCAGGGCTTTCGGCTGCCCGGCCGCGAATAGGCGCTACGGCCCGGCCGGCTCCTGGTCACCGGCGACGAGGTCCGTCGGCTCCTGCCCTGCTGCGGCGGAGGCAGCCGGGTCCTTCTGCCACAGTGAGCTCATCTCGTTGAAGGTGCGCGCCATGATGCCCAGCATCGCCGCGTGCGCATCGTCGCCAGATCCCCGCTGGATGGCGCTGGCGACGTCGACATGAAGCTGCAGGGCCTCCTTGTGTGGATGCCGGGGCATCAGCCCGTACTGCGTCCGGCCGGTGAGCACCGCCTCGACGAGGGTGCTGAGCTTCGCGAACATCTCGTTGCCCGAGCTCGAGAGCACCAGACGATGGAACTTGATGTCCAGCAGCAGAAAGGCCTCGGTATCGTCGGCCTGCCCGGCCGCCCAGAGCTTGCCTGCCAGTCCCATCAGCTCACTCGCACCGGCCAGGGGAGCCCGGGTGGCCGCCAGGCGGGCCGCTTCGGGCTCGATGGCGTTCCGCAGCTCGGTCAGGGACTGCAGCTGAGCCAGGCGGGCCGGGGATGCCAGACGCCAGCTGATCACCTGGGGGTCGTACAGGTTCCACCTCTCGGCCGGCAGCACCTGGACGCCGACCCGCCGGCGGGAGGCCACCAGGCCCATCGAGGCGAGCACCCGGATGGCCTCGCGAACGACCGAGCGGGAGACACCGTAGCGCTCCTGGAACTGCTCGATCCGCACCACGGACCCGGTCCCGAGATCGCCACCGCAGATGGCCAGGCCGAGGAGGTCCAGGACGCGGGCATGCAGGCTCTTCAGCTCGCTGCTCCCCTCGGGCATCGCGGGCAGGGCTGCGAGCGCGTTGAGCTCGGCCACCTCGTTCTTGGGCTTCGCGACGGCGGTCATGTTTTAGATCATACCGTTTAGGTCACGAAGTTGCTTTAAGTCCGCTTTATTTACTAGTCTGCGAGAGTTGAGACAGATTTAAAGCAGGTCACACAGCAGGTAGCAGTGGCACACAGAGGTCCGTTCGAGCGTCGCCCTCACGTGGCGGGCTCAGAGATTGGAGACACCGGTGAAGCGACATTCAGCCGTACCTGTCGCCGCCATGGCGGCAGCAGCCTTCCTCGTCACGGGAGCATTGACCTCCTGCGGCAACAGCGCCGAACCCGCGACGAACGCCGGGTCGAAGACGCTGCGGGTGACACTGGCGAACCACGTGTGGACGGACACGATCAAGAGCAGGCTGCCCGAGTTCGAGAAGAAGACGGGCCTGAAGGTCGAGCTGAGCCAGTACGGCGAGGACCAGCTGTCCGACCAGTACAACGTCAAGCTGAACGCCGGCACCAACGAGATCGACGTCATGATGTACCGCCCGCTGCAGGAGGGGAAGCTGTTTGCCAAGAACGGCTACCTCGCCGACCTCAGCAAAGACGTCAAGGCGAACACGCAATGGGGCTGGACGGACTTCCAGCCGGGACCGGTGATGGCGACGACCTACAAGGACAAGGTGGTCGGGGTGCCGATCATCACCGAGCAGGAGGTCCTCTACTACCGCAAGGACCTGCTGAAGAAGGCCGGGCTCGAGGTCCCCAAGACCATGGTGGAGCTCGAAGCGGCGGCGAAGGCGATCAAGGCACAGAACCCCGGAATCGCGGGCTTTGTCGCCCGCACCGGGAAGTCCGCAGCGGTCACCCAGTTCTCGAGCTTCCTCTACAGCTTCGGCGGTGACTTCATCGACGCCAACGGCAAGTCCGGGGTAGCCAGTCCCGAAGCGAAGAAGGCCTACGCCTTCTACGGCGGCCTGATCCACAACTACGGGCCGGCCAACGTCAGCACCGACATGAGCTGGCCAGAGGCGATGGCGATCTTCACCCAGGGCAAGGCCGGTCTCTACACCGAGGCCGACAGCCTTTACAAGAACGCCACGGACCCGGTGAAGTCGAAGGTCTCCAAGACGGTCGGGTTCGCGCCGATGCCAGCCGGAGTCAACGGCTCGAAGGCGTACAACATCCCCTCGTGGGCGATGGGCGTCAACAAGACCTCCGAGAACCAGGCAAACGCGTGGAAGTTCATCGAGTGGGCCACCAGCAAGAGCATGACGCTGGAGATCCAGAAGGCCGGGGTGCCCGGTGCCCGGACATCCGTCTGGAATGACCCGGCAGGCATTGCGCCGTACCCGGCAGATCTCGCGGCGGCAATCGCGGCCAGCACCAAGAACGGGGTCGGTCACGACCGGCCGCTGGTCATCAAGGTGCCGGAGTCCCGCGACATCGTCGGCAACCCGATCGTGGTGGCCATCACCGGCGGCGACTCAGCCGCAGCCGCTGACAAGGCCAGCGCCGCCTTCCAGAAGATCCTGGACGCCGAGAAGTAGCAGACCCGGGCCGGATGGCCGGTATCAGCCCCGTCGCTGATCCCGGTCATCCGGCCGCGGCCCCGTTCGACCATCCCTCCGGCGCCACCGATGCGAGGTAAACATGACCGTTCTGGTCACCGCCAAGGTCACCCCGTGGCAGGCCTACTCCAGGTGGGCGAACCGCCACCGGAAATGGCTCTTTGCCGCCCCCGCGATGATCTTTGTCGGGCTGTTGATCGTCGTCCCGCTGGCCTGGACCATGTACCTCAGCGTCACCGATGCCCAGGGATCCGTCAGGGCCGAGTCGAGGTTCGTCGGGCTGGCCAACTACCTGACCGTCTTCGGCGATACCGAACGGTTCTGGCCGGCCGTGATGCGCACCTTCACGTTCACCGGCGGTGCGCTGGCCGCAGAGATGGTGCTGGGAATGGGGATCGCCCTCCTGCTCTGGCGTCCCTTCAAAGGGGAGAAGTGGGTCCGCGTCGCCATCCTGATGCCCCTGGTGGCGACCCCCGTCGCGGTCGGCATGATGTGGCGGCTCATCTTCGACCCCAACATCGGCTTCGCCAACCAGTTCCTGAGCTGGTTCGCAATCCCGGCCCAGCCCTGGCTGTCCGGAGAGACGACGGCGCTGCCCACGCTGATCTTCGTCGACGTCTGGCAGTGGACCCCGATGATCGTGCTGATCCTGCTCGCCGGGCTGACCTCGCTGTCCGATGAGCCGGACGAGGCAGCCAGGATCGACGGCGCGAGCTCGTGGCAGCGGTTCCGTTTCGTCACCCTCCCCCTGCTCAGGTCGACGGTCATCGTCGCCATCGTGCTACGCGGGATCGACGCGCTCAAGACGTTCGACATCCTGTATGCGACCAAGGGCAAGGGCGGCGGCTCGTTCCACGAGGTCGAGACCCTGAACGTGTACGCCTTCGGGCTGAGCTTCGACTACAACGACTACGGGATCGCCTCGACCGTGCTGATCCTGTTCTTCCTGCTCATCATCGCGATCATGTGGATGGTCACCTACCGTCGAAAGGCAGACAGGTCATGACCGACACCGTGACAACCCACGCCGTGCCGGAAGCACCACTGCCGGGGATCCCGGCCCTGCCCCCGCAACCGGGGCCCACCCTCAGCCGACCGCCCCGTCCCCGCCGGCGCCGCAAAGCCCGTGCCTACCCGATCTTCCGGGTGGTCGTGCTGACGTTGACGGTGCTGCTGTTCATCGCCCCGCTGGCGTGGATGCTGGTGGCCTCGTTCAAGACGAACGTCGATATCTACGACTCGGGCAAGACCTTCTTCTTCACCCCCACACTGGAGAACTACGCCAACGTGCTGGGCCGGAACAACTACTTCGTCTTCATCTTCAACAGCTTCTGGGTGGCTCTGTCGTCGACCGTCCTCTCGCTGATCCTGGGAGTGCCCGCGGCCTACGCGATGAGCAGGTTCAGCATGAACCGGTCGGCGATGGTGGTGCTGATGGCCCGGATCATCCCCGGGGTGAGCCTGCTGGTCCCCTGGTACTTCATCTTCGCGAGCCTTCGCCTGGTCGGCGGCTTCGGCGTGCTGATCCTGTCCCACATGTTCGTGGCGCTGCCGCTGATCGTGTACCTGATGATGTCCTTCTTCGACTCCCTGCCCACCGAGCTCGAAGACGCTGCCCAGGTCGACGGGCTCACCCCGATCGGAGCCTTCCTGAGGATCACCCTGCCGCTCTCGGTGCCGGGCCTGGCCACCGCCGGCATCCTGTCGTTCATCTTCTCCTGGAACAACTTCATGTTCGCCCTGGTGCTCTCGGGGGCAAACACGAAAACGCTTCCGGTAGCCATCTTCAACTTCGTCTCCTACGCCAGCATCGACTGGGGAAGCCTGATGTCCGCCGCCGTCATCGTCACGGTTCCGATCATGGTGATCGCGCTCTTCACCCAGAAGTACGTGGTATCCGGCCTCACCGCCGGCGCCACGAAGGGCTGAGGATGACGTCCCATCCGATCCCGCCCATCGTCATCATGGGTGTCCAGGGCTCCGGCAAGACCACGATCGGTGAGCTGCTGGCCGACCGCCTCGGCGTGCCGCTGCTCGACGGCGACAGCCTGCACTCCGCGGCGAACAAGGAATGGATGGCGTCCGGGCACGCGCTCTCCGACGCGCAACGTCTGCCATGGCTCAACGAGGTGGGCGAGCGCCTCGCCCTGGGCGCAGCCTCGGCCGGCATGGTGGTGGCCTGCTCGGCACTCAAACGCAGCTACCGGGACCTTCTTCGCCAGCACGCACCCACCATGCTCACGGTGTTCGTCCGCGGCGACATGGACCTGATCTCCGCACGGATCACCGCCAGACACCACGAGTACATGCCACCGTCCCTGCTGCGCACCCAGTTCGACGACCTGGAGGAACGACAGGACGACGAACCCGGCATGACCGTCGACATCGCCAAGACCCCGGCTCGGATTGTCGACGAGGTCATCGCCGCCATCGCCCGGCAGGGGACCGAAGGGGCCGTTTCATGAGGATTAGCCGGGTCGAGACCTTTCTGGTGCCACCCAGGTGGTTGTTCGTGCGGATCGAGACCGATGAAGGAGTCACCGGCTGGGGCGAGGCGAGTCTCGAAGGCCACTCGAATGCCGTCCGCACGGTGGTCGACCAGTTCGCGGAACACCTCATCGGCAGTGACCCCGGCCGGATCGAGGACCACTGGCAGGTGCTCACCAAGGGCGGCTTCTACCGTGGCGGCCCGGTGCTCGGCAGTGCGGTGTCCGGGATAGACCAGGCCCTGTGGGACATCAAGGGCAAGACGCTCGGCGTCCCGGTCCATCAGCTGCTCGGTGGCGCGGTCCGCGAGCGTATCCGGGTGTACGGGTGGGTGGGCGGCGACGACCCCGGCGGGATCACCGAGGCGATCGGGGCCCAGCTCGAGATGGGGCTGAGCGCCGTCAAGATGAACGCGTCCGGCGAGATGAGCCCATTGGGCTCGGTGGCCGAGATCGACGCCGTGCTCGCGCGCGTCGCGGCTGCCCGCGAGGTGCTCGGACCGAACCGGGACGTTGCCGTCGACTTCCACGGACGTTTCACGCTGGCCGGGGCGCGCCGGATCGCGCCCCTGCTGGAGCCGCTGCACCCGTTCTTCATCGAGGAGCCCGTCGTCCCCGAGAACTCGCACCTGATCGAGCGGCTCGCGCGGTCGACGTCCATCCCGATCGCCACTGGTGAACGGCTGTTCAGCCGGCAGGACTTCCTGCCGGTGCTCGAGGCCGGGATCGCGGTGGCTCAGCCCGACCTCTCCCACGCCGGGGGGATCTCGGAGGTACGCAGGATCGCGGCCATGGCCGAGGTCTACGACGTACAGCTGGCACCGCACTGCCCGCTGGGCCCGATCGCGCTGGCCGCCTGTCTGCAGGTGGGCTTCTCGACCCCGAACTTCCTGATCCAGGAGCAGAGCATCGGCATCCACTACAACCAGGGGGCCGAAGTGCTGGACTACGTGCTCGACACGTCGCCCCTGCAGTTCGTGGAGGGCAACATCGAGCTGCTCACCGGCCCCGGCCTGGGCATCGAGGTCGACGAGGCGGCAGTGCGCGCGGCAGATGCCCGGGGTCACAACTGGCGGACCCCGTTGTGGCGACACCCCGACGGCGCGCTGGCAGAGTGGTAGATGAGGCGTGGCGACTGAAGCAGTGGTGACTGAGGCAGCAGTGGCTGAAGCAGTGGCTGAAGCAATGGTGAAGGGACAGCCGTGAACAACGGGATGGAGAGTGGTGCGGTCATGCCCCTGACACCTCAGGACTTCCTTGATCAGCTCGCCGGGGAACGACTGCTTGCCATCATCCGCGGAAAGGATCCTGCCGCTGCAGTCCAGGCCGCCCTCGTCCTCGCTGAGTCCGGCATCCGCCTTCTCGAGGTGTCCCTGGTCACCACCGAAGCGTTCCGGGTCATCTCGGAGGTGGTTCGAGGGGCCCCCGAGGGCTGTGTAGTCGGAGCCGGGACCGTGCTCTCCGGTGACGACGTCGTCCGTGCTCAGGAGGCCGGTGCCAGGTTCATGGTGACCCCGGCCGTCACCGAGAGCGTTGCCGAGTCGGCGTCCCGCGGCATCCCCGTTCTCGCCGGCGCTCTCACCCCGACCGAGGTCGTCACCGCGATGCGCGCGGGCGCCACTGCGGTGAAGCTCTTCCCCGCCGGGCTGGGTGGCCCGGCCTATCTGCGGGCGCTGCGCGATCCGCTGCCCGGCATACCCTTCGTCCCGGTGGGCGGGGTGGATGCCGCGCTTGCCGCCGATTACCTCTCCTCTGGCGCCGTTGCCGTGGGGGTCGGCAGCCCTCTGGTGGGGGACGCGGCCCAGGGCGGGGACCTTGACGCGCTGCGCAGGCGCGCTGCCACCTTCCTCTCGGTGGTCGGCCGGTCCGGGCCGTCGTGATGACCCGGCTCGACGTCGTGACCCTCGGCGAGACCATGGTCAGCCTGCGCACGGGCACGCCGCTGCGCCTCGGCGGAGCCATGACCATGACCATGGCCGGCGCCGAGTCGAACGTGGCGATCGGCCTCGCCCGGCTGGGCCACGCCGTGCGATGGGGTGGTCGGGTTGGCGCTGACGAGGTCGGCGCCTTCATCCTGCGCACCCTGCGCGCCGAGTCCGTGGACGTCGGGACCGTCGCGGTCGACGCCGGGCGTCCCACCGGCCTCATGCTGGCGGAGCGGCGCATCGCGGACATCTCCCGGGTGAGCTACTACCGGGCGGGATCAGCGGGGTCGGCGCTGGCGACTGCCGATGCCCTGGCCTGCCTGGCCGGTAACCCCCGGATCCTGCACCTCACCGGCATCACCCCCGCACTGTCCGGGTCCGCCGCCGAGGCCGTCCGCACGGCCGCCCGGCTCGCCCGCGAGGCAGGGACGCTGGTCAGCGTCGACGTCAACTACCGATCACGCCTCTGGTCCCCCGAGCAGGCGCGCCCCGTGCTCTCAGCGCTCGTCCGCGGCGCGGACATCGTGATCGCCTCAGAGGACGAGCTGGGACTTGTCGTGGCAGATGCTCAGGACGAGGCGGGCGCTGCCGCAGAGCTCGCGACCTCCGGGGTCAGCCATCTGGTCATCAAGCGGGGCGCTCACGGCGCCACCGTCTGGCACCAGGGGCTGGCCCACCATGCCCCCGCCATCTCGGTGACCGTGCTGGACACGATCGGCGCCGGTGACGGTTTCACCGCTGGCTACCTCTCCGGCGTGCTGGACGGGCTTCGTCCGCCGGAAGCGCTGCGCCGGGGCACGGTGACCGGTGCCTTCGCGGTGGCCGGCATCGGCGACTGGGAGGGGCTGCCGACCCGCGCCGAGCTGCCACTGCTCGACGCCGAGACAGGGTCCACCGTGCGCTGAACGGCCCTCAGAGCACGCGCAGCATCCGGGTGTTGCCCAGGGTGTTCGGCTTCACCCGTTCGAGGTCCAGGAACTCGGCAACCCCCTCGTCGTAGGAGCGGAGCAGCTCGGCATACACGTCCGGCTCGGCAGCCTGCCCCAGGATCGGCGAGAACCCGTGGCTGGTGAAGAAGTCCACCTCAAAGGTGAGACAGAAGATCCGGCGCAGGCCCAGCTCGCGGGCATCCTCGAGCAGGGTCTCCAGGATCTGGCCACCCAGCCCTCGCCGGAGAAAGTCCGGGTGCACGGCGAGCGTGCGCACCTCGGCGAGGTCCTCCCACATCACGTGCAGGGCACCGCAGCCGACGATCCGCCCCGGCGACTCCGGGTCCGGCATCACCCGGAACTGCTGGAGCGCCTCGTAGTAGGCAACCGGGTCCTTGGGCGTCAAGGTGTTGCCCGCGAGGGGACGGACAAGGTCCCGGATCGGGCGCACGTCACCGACGCGGGCCCAGCGAATCTCGTTCACGAGAGGGGCAGCGGAACGACAACGACCACCGGCGTGACGGCAACGATCACAGGCGTGCCAGCAACGATCACAACAGGTTGCCGTCCCGGATATCGGCAAAGAAGCCCCTGGCCTGGCTGTCCCAGAGGACGATCGACTGACCGTCACCCGTCATCCCGAAGCCGCCGGCGGCCACCCGGTTGTGCACCTTTCGGGGGTTGGTGACATACACGGCTGCCGCAAAGGTCAGCACCTGCTCGGCGGTCATGTTCGTGGTGATGTTGGGGGCCGCCACGTGCAGGATACGAGGCAGCTGCAGAGGGCCGACCAGCTTGGCGTAGCCCCCCGCCGCCAAGATCAGCAGGCCCTGGTTGGCCGACCGCCCGAAGTCGCCGCCGACGACCGTGTGCCGCTGCCGGCCATAGGCCAGAGCCGCGCGGCCGGTGAGCTTGTTCGGACCGGCTTTGATGACCACGTCAGCGCCGGCGCCGACCACGGTCACCGGCACCTTCATCGGGAGCCCGCCGATGCCGTCAATGGTCTTCTTGAACCCCTCGAACCCGATGACCACGTAGCCCTCGAGCGGGACGCCGGACGCAGAGGACACCGTCTTCTGAAGACCCTCCGGCCCGCCGAAGGTCAGCGCCGAGTTGATCTTGCCCTTGCCGCCGCTGGCCAGGCTCACGTAGGAGTCCCTCGCGATCCCCAGGACCCCGCCACCGCCGTGACCATCGACCGCGACGATGTGCAGGCTGTCGGCACGGGACCCGTTGACGGGCTGACCCGGCCGGGCGTCCGAACCGGCCAGCAGAATCCTGCGGTCGCCGCCGAGCGAGGCCAGGCCCGCTCCGATAGACGGCCACCAACCGCCGACGACCTTCCACCGGGGAGCTTTGACCGCCAGCGTGACGTCCTTGCCAGAGGTGACCACCGCGATCGGCACGCCCTTGAACGTCGACACCGAGATGGCGGCCACGACCGGACCGGCCGCCTTGACCGGCCTGCGGTGGCGGATCGCCGAGGCTACCGACGCGGACGAACGTACCGGTCCCCCGAAGTACAACGGCTTGATGACCGCCGCCAGGTCAGCCGGCATGCCCGGGGCAGTGAACGCTGCAGGCGTCGCCACCGCCACAGCGGTCGTCGTCGTGGCCGCCACCGACGCCTTGGTGGTGGCCTTGGGCGGCGAGGAGCACCCGCTCAACGCCAGAGAGCCGACAAGGAACGTTGCCACCCCGGTGGTGAGGACCGGCCGCAGCAAAGACAAGGGGGCAGGGCGCATAACCCCACCGTACGTCCCGGCACCACCCGCCGCGCCCACTCTGGGACGCAGCGGGCGTCTCACCCTGCCCGGACCACAGTCCCCGCTAGTTCTCGTCGGGTGTGACCGGAGTCGTGACGGTGTCCTGGATGTCGCTGCCCTCGATATCGCTGTCCTTGATATCGACATCCTGAATGTCGGTCAGCGGCGGCACGCCCAGCTCGGAGCGTGACCTGCTGCTGAAGGTAAACGCCTCGTCCTTCTCGGCACCGTCGGTGTCGACGGTGACATCCTGTCCGGACTTTACGTTGCCGTAGAGGATCTTCTCGGACAGGACGTCCTCGATGTCGCGCTGGATCGTGCGACGCAGTGGACGAGCCCCCAGCACCCGGTCGTAGCCCCGCGTGGCGAGCAGCGCCTTGGCCGCGGGCGTGAGCTGGATCGTCATGTCCTTGTCCTTCATCCGCTCGTCGAGCTTGGCGATCATCAGGTCGACAATCTGGACGATCTCGGGCTCGGTCAGCTGCGGGAAGACGATGATGTCATCCACCCGGTTGAGGAACTCGGGCCGGAAGTGCTGCTTGAGCTCGTCGGTGACCTTGTTCTTCATCCGCTCGTAGCCGGTCCTGGTATCGCCGCCGGCTGCGAAGCCGAGCGACTGGCCCTTGGAGATGTCCCGGGTGCCGAGGTTCGTGGTCATGATGATCACGGTGTTCTTGAAGTCGAC
>JBBRZQ010000045.1:0-30536 GCA_038236535.1 Actinomycetales bacterium | reverse complement strand
CTCGATCAGGTCGGTGAGCTCCTCGGTCTTGGCGCTGTCCGGGACCGTCTGCCGCAGCGCCTTGTAGGCGTCGGACAGGTACCTCAGGACCATCCCCTCCGAGCGGGTCAGCCCGTAGAACTGGACGAGCTCGCCGAAGGTCATCGCCCGCTCGAACATGTCCCGCAGCACCGACTTGGGCGACAGCTCGGTCTCGGAGATCCAGGGGTGCCCCTGGCGATACAGCTCGTAGGTGGCCTCGAGCAGCTCGAGCAGGGGCTTGGGCCAGGTGATCTCGTCGAGCAGCTCCATCCGCTCGTCGTACTCGATGCCCTCGGACTTCATCTGGGCGATCGCCTCACCCCGGGCCTTGTGCCGCTGGGCGGTCAGCACCGGCCGCGGGTCCTCGAGGGTGGCCTCCAGGATGGAGACGATGTCCAGCGCGTAGGTCGGCGACTCGCGGTCGAGCACGTCGAACGTGGCCAGGGCAAAGGTCGACAGCGGCTGGTTGAGGGCGAAGCCGAACTGCAGGTCCTCGGTCACCCGCATCGTACGGCCGCTCTCGTCCGGCGGCTCCAGTCGCTCCACCACGCCGGCGCTCAGCAGGGTCCGGTAGATCTGGATGGCCCGCCGGGAGAGCCTGGCCTGGTTGCGCGGCTCCTCGTGGTTGTCGCGAAGGAGCTGGCGCATCGACTCGAACGGGTCGCCCTCGCGCTCGATGACGTTGAGCAGCATGGAGTGGCTGACCCGCATCCGCGATACCAGCGGCTCGGGCTCTGCCTCGACCAGCCGCTCGAAGGTCGCCTTGTTCCAGCTGACGAACCCCTCCGGGGGCTTCTTGCGCTGGATCTTGCGCAGCTTCTTCGGGTCGTCGCCCGCCTTGGCGACGGCCTTGTGGTTCTCGACGTCGTGGTCGGGGGCCTGGACCACCACCGACCCCGAGGTGTCATAGCCGGCCCGGCCGGCCCGCCCGGCGATCTGGTGGAACTCCCTGGCCTTCAGCACCCGCTGGCGCGAGCCGTCGTACTTGGACAGCCCGGTGAAGACCACCGTGCGGATCGGCACGTTGATCCCGACGCCGAGGGTGTCCGTGCCGGCGATGACCTTCAGGAGGCCGGCCTGGGCCAGCTGTTCGACCAGGCGGCGGTATTTCGGCAGCATCCCGGCGTGGTGGACGCCGATCCCGTGCCGGACCAGCCTCGACAGCGTCTTGCCGAAGCCGGACGAGAACCTGAAACCGCCGATCAGCTCGGCGATCGCGTCCTTCTCCGCGCGGGTGCAGACGTTGATCGACATCAGCGCCTGGGCCCGCTCAAGAGCTGAGGCCTGAGTGAAGTGCACCACGTAGATCGGGGCCTGGTGGGTGGCCAGCAGCTCTTCGAGAGTCTCGTGCAGCGGCGTCATCGCGTAGGAATAGCTCAGTGGCACCGGCCGCTCGACCGAGGTCACCACCGCCGTGGTGCGACCGGTCCGCCGGGTCAGGTCGGTCTGGAAGCGCGCCACATCGCCCAGGGTCGCCGACATCAGGATGAACTGGACCTGCGGCAGCTCCAGGATCGGCACCTGCCAGGCCCAGCCCCGCTCGGGCTCGGCATAGAAGTGGAACTCGTCCATCACGACCTGGCTGATGTCGGCGCCGGCGCCCTCGCGCAGCGCGATGTTGGCCAGCACCTCGGCGGTGCAGCAGATGATCGGCGCCTTGTTGTTGACCGAGGCGTCTCCGGTCAGCATGCCGACGTTGGCGGCGCCGAAGATATCGCACAGGGCGAAGAACTTCTCGGACACCAGGGCCTTGATCGGCGCGGTGTAGAACGTCCGCTTCCCCTGGGCCATAGCCGCGAAGTGCGCCCCGGTGGCGACCAGGGTCTTGCCCGAGCCGGTGGGCGTCGACAGGATCACGTTCGAGCCCGTCATGATCTCGATGATGGCTTCTTCCTGGGCCGGGTAGAGCGTGATCCCCTGCTGACCCACCCAGGTGGCGAACGCGTCATACAGGGTGTCCGCATCGCGGGCTTGCGGGCTGGTCGGCAGGAGCTCGGTGAGTGTCATCAGGGTTCCACGGTATGCCGTCTCCGGCCGGCCCCCGGCACGCCCGGTGGCACTCGGGGCCGACTGTCAGGCGATGGCTGTCAGGCCGGGCGCCCTGTGGCGGCATCCTCCTCGCGCAGGCGGGGCTCGGTCCGCCGCTCTGGATGGATGCCCTGCTTGTCCGCATAGAAGGCGCGGATCAGGTCCATGTCGGCCACGACGTCACCGGAGGGCCTCAAGGAGGGGCCGAATCCCAGGGTGCGGGTGGGGCCGTCGATAAAGCCCATGCTGATCGGAAGGCCGGTCTGCTGGGCGATCCGGTAGAAGCCGGACTTCCAGTAGTCACGCTTCTTACGGGTGCCCTCGGCGGCGATGATCAGCAGGAAGGTGTCGCCGCTGCGCTTGGCCTCGGCCAGCAGCTCCCGAACGACGTTGCCCGGGTTCTCCCGATCCAGGGCGATGCCCCCGTTGGCGCGCAGCAGCGGGCCGAGCGGGGTCCGCATGATCTCCGCCTTGATCAGGACCCGCGGGGGGACCCCGCCGCTCCACATCAGCAGCAGCATGGCGACCCAGTCCCAGTTGGAGGTGTGCGGCGCGCCGACCAGGACGCCGGACCTGGGCACCTCGCCAACCGTGTGCCAGCGGGTCAGCCACAACAGGAACCGGGCAAATGCCTTGCGCACGATCACGCCTTTCCGTGGAACTCCAGAGGGAGGCCAGCGTAATCGCCGCCGCCCGGACCATGGTCCCCAAGGAAACGCACTCAGATGATTGTCACGTCACAAATCCCTTACTAAAGACAGTGCGTCGGAATCTGCCGAAAAGACCTCCGGCGCCTGCTGCCTTCGTCGGGACCGACGCGGCTCATCCGGTCCGGTGCGGCTGGTCTCAGCTGGGCCGCAGGTGGGCGTGCTCCCCGGTCACCGCCTCGACGTCCTGAGCCGCCGCGTCGAGCAGCTGGTCGGCCAGGTGACGCAGGGCCCGCGCGACGGCGACCTCGTCGCCGATCTCGGGCACGGACGGGTCCCTGGTGCCGCGATGAGTCTGGCCCCTGGCGGTCAGGTGGGTCGGGGCCTCAGTCAGCAGGACGACGTTGGCGCTGGTGTCGTTCCCGGACTCGAAGATCGACACCCGCACGTGCCATTCGCGGACGTGCGGCACGGCGGACACCGAGGCCCCGGCCGGTCCGTCGGGGCTGATCAGCGGCGTCTCGGCGGGCACGCGCATGAACTCGTGCTGGTGCTCGTGCTCAGACTCGATCCGAAGGACGGACCCCGGCCCCGGGTACATGAGCCCGGTGTGACCGTCGGACCAGCGGACCAGATACGGCGGCTGGCCGTCCGGACCCCTGACCTCGAGGACCTCGCCGTCCCTGGTGGGCTCGTCCGTGTGGCTCGCCGCGAGGATGATGCGATCTCCCTCGTATGCCTTCATCGTCGATCTCCTTCGGGTCTCGTCTGGGTGGTGTGACGTCACAGAGTCAGGGGCGCGTCATGTGCCCGGGATGCCGATGGTCAAGCAGACCACCACACCGCGGCCCCTGTCAGGGCCGAACGTCCCGTCCCCGCCGGGAGAAGACCCTGCGCCCTTGAGAAGCGTGCGTGAACGTCGTTTGTTTGTTCCGCCGGCTCGGGCTGGCAAAGACCGGTGCAGCGCACGAACTGGACGCTGATCCGCGGGATCAGTTCCTGGGACGGCCGGTGGCCCCGCGCAGCCGCGTCACCGATCGACGCCGCCACGGCTGCGTCTGCTGCCTTTCAGATTGCCTGTCAGGTTGCCGCGATCAGCTTCCGGTAGAAGCCGTGGATGTGGGCTTCGACGAGGTCAGCGGCCAGCTCTCCGCGGCCTGTCTCGATGGCGGCGAAGAGCGCATGGTGGTCGGCACGCAGGTGACTCAGCATGAGCGGCCAGCCGTACTCTCCGTCCTCTGGCATAGCGGACACGGCATTCAGGAAAGGGATCCGAACCGACTCGCGGATGGCACGAGTCACATCGGACATCAGGCGGTTGCCGCTGGCCTCGGCGATCTCCACGTGGAATTCGATATCCAGCTGGTTGAAGGTCTCCTGGCTGATCTCTGGATCGTCCATCGCCCGGAGCGCCGTCCGCATCCGCGCCAGGTTCTCAGGAAGCGCGTTGTGACACGCGAGGCTCACCATGGACTTCTCCAGCGTCACCCTGGTCTCGATGACGTCGGCAAGCGCGAACGAGCCCAGGGCCACATGCAGGCGCAGCAGTCGTGCCAGTGCGTCACTGGGCAGGCGATCAATCGTCGTTCCCGAGCCAGGTCCCTGGCCGACCTGGGACCGCACGGCTCCCTGAGCCTCGAGAACGCGCAGGGCCTCGCGCACGGCAGGGCGGCTCACCCCGAGCAGCTCAGCCAGCTCGCGCTCCGGCGGCAGCCGCTCACCGGCCTTCAGGGAACCGCTCACGATCTGGGACTCGATGCGTTCCAGGACGAGCTCATAGGTCCGGACGCGCGACACGGGCGCCCACTCATCGACTCGCCCGCCATGGACACCCTCGGAGGTCACACGGGCATTCACAACCGCACTCCCCTTGCTCCGGTTCACGATGCAGCCCCCAAGGTTCGATCCGCTGTATCCGCGGCAATCTGCCCGGATGGTCGTAGTCCTTCAGTATCTATAGTAAGGTGCTCCCAAGATTTGGTAAGACCATACAAATGGGAGACCGAATGATTCTCGTGCTAGCAGCCAACTTTACCGCGCTGGGCAACTTCCCGCGGATCCTGCCGTGAAGGTGGCCCTGTTCGTCACCTGTCTGAACGACACCATGTACCCCAAGACCGGGAAGGCGACAGTGAACCTGCTGCGCCGGCTCGGTGTGGAGGTCGACTTCCCCAAGGCCCAGACCTGCTGCGGCCAGATGCACGTCAACTCCGGGTATGTCCCTGAGGCAATTCCTGCCGTTCGCGCCTTTGTCGACGCCTTTGCCGGCTACGACGCAGTGGTCACCCCGTCCGGGTCGTGCGCCGCGTCGGTGCGCCATCAGCACCCGATCGTGGCCGAACGCGCAGGCGACACCACGCTGGTGAGTGAGGTCGCAGCCCTCGGGCCACGCGTCTACGAGCTCAGCGAGTTCCTGGTCGACGTCCTGGGCGTGGTCGATGTGGGGGCTTACTTCCCCCATCGCGTCACCATGCACCCCACCTGCCACTCGACCCGGCTCCTCGGAGTGGGCGACCGGCCGGAGAAGCTCCTGGCGGCGGTGCGCGGGATCACCATGGTTGACCTGCCGGAGGCGACGGAGTGCTGCGGTTTCGGTGGCACGTTCTCGCTGAAGAACCCCGACGTATCCGTGGCGATGGGAGCCGACAAGGCCCGCCACGTACGCGAGTCCGGCGCGGAGGTGCTGGTGGCTGGAGACAACTCCTGCCTGATGCACATCGAGGGCCTGCTGACCCGCCAACGCGCAGGCATCCGGGTCATGCACCTGGCCGAGATCCTTGCCTCACAGGAGGTAGCAGCATGATCGCCACCAAGACCTTCGTCGGCATGCCTCCCTTCCCCGTCGGGGCCAAGAAGGCGCTGGCCGACAGCCAGCTGCGCAGCAACATCCGCAACGCGACCCACACCATCCGCGCGACGCGCGCGCTTCGGGTGGCCGAGCTTGATGACTTCCAGCAGCTGCGCGAGGCCGCGGCAGACATCAAGGACGAGGTCCTGGGCGGATTCGTCGGCTACCTGGAGCAGGCTGAGGCATCGCTGACCGCGGCCGGAGCCACCGTGCACTGGGCCCGGGACGCCGCCGAGGCCAACAAGATCGTCGTGGACATCGCCCGTCACCACAAGGTCGACGAGGTGGTGAAGGTCAAGTCCATGGCCACCCAGGAGATCGAGCTGAACGTGGCCCTCGAGGCGGCCGGGATCGCAGCCTGGGAGACCGACCTGGCCGAGCTGATCGTTCAGCTCGGCGACGACCTGCCCAGCCACATCCTGGTTCCCGCCATCCACCGCAACCGCTCTGAGGTGCGGGAGATCTTCATGCGCGAGATGGGCAAGGTCGGGATGGCGGCGCAGGCGGACCTCAGTGACGACCCGGCGGAGCTGGCCGGCGCGGCCCGCCGACACCTGCGGGAGAAGTTCCTGCGGGCCAAGGTCGCCATCTCTGGTGGCAACTTCCTGGTCGCCGAGACGGGCACCCTGGTCGTCGTGGAGAGCGAGGGCAACGGGCGGATGTGCCTCACGCTTCCCGAGGTTCTCATCTCCGTGGTCGGCATCGAGAAGATCGTGCCCACCTGGGCCGACCTCGAGGTCTTCCTGCAGCTGCTGCCCCGCTCGGCAACAGGAGAGCGGATGAACCCCTACACCTCCACCTGGAACGGGGTCACCCCCGGGGACGGACCACAGGAGGTGCATGTCGTCCTGATCGACAACGGTCGCACCAAGGTGCTGGCCGACAAGGTCGGTCGCCAGGCTCTTCGCTGCATCCGGTGCTCTGCCTGCATGAATGTCTGCCCGGTCTATGAGCGGACCGGCGGGCACGCCTACGGGTCGGTCTATCCCGGTCCGATCGGAGCGATCCTGACGCCGATGCTGCGCGGTGTCGGCGTAGACGCGCAGACCGACTCGATGCCGTTTGCCTCCAGTCTCTGCGGGGCCTGCTACGAGGTATGCCCGGTCCTCATCAACATCCCAGAGGTCCTGATCCACCTGCGCGAACAGGTCGTCGACTCCCATCGCCATGGAGCTCCCGGCGCGCTGCAGGTGGCGATGACCGGAGCGTCCTGGACGTTCGGGGGCAGCCGCCGGCTTGCCGCGCTGCAGACCCTCGCGGGGTTGTCGAGCCGGGTGATCGGGCGTCACGGGCTGATCGGGCGGCTGCCTGCTCCGCTGAGCCGCTGGACCGATGCCCGGGACCTGCCCGCACCGCCGCGGGAGTCGTTCCGCAAGTGGTGGAAGCGCACCGATGGCGGACACAAGGAAACAGGATCAGCCGCCGACAGCGCTCGTTCAGGAAGAGGCCAGAAATGACTGCACGCGAGGAGATCCTGCGGCGGGTACGCTCGGCGCAGGTCCCTGCCCCGGCCACGGGGATACGTCGCGACTACTCCCACGTCCGCACGCACGATAACCGGCTGGCTCAGTTCGTCGAGCGGGTCGAGGACTACAAGGCCACTGTGGTCCGCACCCCCGCCGACGGCGTCGCGGCAGCGGTGGCAAAGTTCCTCGTCGATGCACGCCAGGTGGTCATCCCGCCAGGGTTCAACCCGTCGTGGGTCCCCGAATGCCTCGATATCGTCCACGACGAACCGCCGCTGAGCTCCAGCGAGCTTAACGGCGTCGACGCCGTCCTCACCTGCGCGATGGTCGGGATCGCCGAGACCGGCACCATCGTGCTGGACCACACCGCAGGCATGGGCCGCCGGACCCTGACGCTCGTTCCGGACATCCATGTCTGCGTCGTCACCGCCGACCAGGTGGTCGGCGACGTTCCGGAAGCAGTCGCCAGGCTCAGTGACTCGGTCAAGAGCGGGCGACCCCTCACCTGGATCAGCGGCGGCAGCGCGACCGTCGATATCGAGCTCTCGCGGGTCGAGGGTGTTCACGGCCCGCGGGCCCTGCGCGTCGTCCTCGTGGAGCCGCGCTCCAGCTAGCGCCCAACGGGTTCGCGCCCAGCAACCCGCGCCACACGCTCAGTCCTCAACATCCCGTCCTGGAAATCTGACAAAGAAGTCAGTGGAGGCTATTCCAATGTTCAGACAGATCACGGATCCGATCGCCGGGTCCCTCGTCCTTTCGGCGCTGTGCGCCGCGCTACCCCTCGTCGTCCTCTTCCTGCTGATCGGCGTCTTCCGGGTCAAGGCCCCCAAGGCGGTCTTCGCCAGCCTCATCCTGGCCATCGTCCTGGCGGTCGTCGGCTGGAAGATGCCGCTGGGCCAGGCGCTCAGCGGCACCGTCGAGGGTCTTGCTTTCGGATTCTTCCCGATCTTGTGGATCCTGATCAACGCGCTCTGGGTCTATCGGCTCACCGTGGCAACCCCCTGGTTCGCGGTGCTCGGGCAGACCATCCGGTCCGTCTCCAAGGACCACCGAATTCTGGCGATCCTCATCGCCTTCGGGTTCGGTGCCCTGCTGGAGGCCCTCGCCGGCTTCGGCGCGCCGGTGGCCATCGCCGCCGCGATGCTCATCGCCGCCGGGATGAAACCCCTGAAGTCCGCGATCGTCGCCCTGATCGCCAACACCGCGCCAGTGGCGTTCGGAGCCATGGGCGCGCCGATCATCGCCCTGGCCGGCGTCACCGGCCTCAACGTCAACAAGCTTGCCGCCATGGCTGGCCGGCAGGGGATCATCGCCCTGATCGTGCCGCTGCTGCTGGTGTTCATCGTGGATGGCCGTCGAGGCCTGAAGCAGACATGGCCCGTGGCGGTTGTCGCAGGCCTGGTCTTCTCGCTGTCCCAGTACGCGGTCTCCAACTTCGGAGCCATCGAGCTGACCGATGTCGTTGCCTCGGTCGTCACCGTGGCCGCGGTCATGGTGATGCTGCGCTTCTGGCAGCCGGCACAGCTGATCAGCTCCGCAGAGGTCCGCGAGGAGGCCCAGGCTGCGGAACTCGTCGCGGTCAGTGCCGAAGGCCGTAACGCAGGCCGTAACGCAGTCAGCGGCAGCCAGTACTCCGCTTCCAGGTCCGTGACGGAGGCGTTCGCGGGTGCCGCGACCGCCGGCCACTCCAGCCGCACGGCAGAGCAGACACCAGCAGAGGACGACTCCCGCCCGGCAGGTGGGAAGATTCTGATGGCCTTCGCGCCCTACCTGATCATCATCGCCGTCTTCTCGATCGCCCAGATTCCCGCGGTCACCCACTGGCTGACCTCGATAGGCAGCGTGACCTTCAAATGGCCAGGCCTGGACGTGACCAAGGCCAATGGCAAGCCGGTTGCTGCTGAGAACTTCAAGCTCGACCACATCAAGGCCACCGGCACGCTGCTCCTGTTCTCCGGGCTCGCCACCATGGCCCTGTACAGGGTCAGCCTGAGCAAGGGTCTGCAGGTCTACAAGGAGGGCGTCTACGCGTTGCGCTGGACCATCGTCACCGTCAGCCTCATGCTGTCGCTGTCCTACGTGATGAACCTGTCCGGCCTGACCACCACGATGGGGGTCGCCCTGGCGGCAACAGGCGGTCTCTTCGCCGTGCTCTCCCCGGTGATCGGCTGGATCGGCACGGCGCTGACTGGCTCTGACACCTCGTCCAACTCGCTGTTCGGCGGGTTGCAGGTCACCGCAGCCAACCAGACCGGCCTCTCGCCGGTGCTGATGGCCGTGTCCAACTCCTCGGCCGGAGCGCTCGGCAAGATGGTCTCCCTGCAGAACCTCGCCGTGGCAGCCGCCGCCGCGAGCCTGGAGGGCGGAGAGAACACCCTCTTCCGTAAGCTGCTGTGGTGGAGCATCGGGCTGCTCGCCCTCCTGGCCGGCCTGGTCTGGCTGCAGTCCACCCCGGTTCTGGGCTGGATGGTGCCCTGATGGGAGCCATCAACCGGACCCGCACTCCTGCCTCTTCGGCGAGCCAGGACGCCATGGTCAACGCCTTCCGCGGCGCGGTGGCAGATCCAGCACAGGTCAAGACCCGTGCCATGGACCTGCACGCCAACGCCCACGACGCGTCCCACTTCCTGCTCATCCCGCAGGCGGTCGTGGTTGCCGGTAACGCAGAGGAGGTGGGCCGGCTGTTGCGCGCGAGCGCCACGCAGGGCGTTCCGCTGACCTTTCGTTCCGGCGGTACCAGCCTGAGCGGCCAGGCCCTCACAGAGGGGGTCCTGGTCGACGTCCGACGCAACTTCAAGGACATCGAGGTGCTCGACGGCGGCGCCCGTGTCCGCGTTCAACCCGGGGTGACCGTGCGGGCGCTGAACGCCCGCCTTGCGCCCTACGGCCAGAAGTTCGGCCCTGACCCGGCCAGCGAGGGTGCCTGCACCATCGGTGGCGTGGTGGCCAACAACTCCTCGGGCATGGCCTGTGGCACTGTGGCGAACACCTACAAGACGCTGGAGTCCCTCACTGTCGTGCTGCCCAGCGGGACCGTGATCGACACCGGGGACGCCGACGCCGACGAGCGGCTTCGCACCCTGGAGCCCGAGCTGCACGACGGGCTGCTGAGACTCTCCCGCCGGGTGCGGGGCAACCCTGCCTCGGTGGCCACCATCGAGCACCAGTTCTCCATGAAGAACACCATGGGCTATGGCGTCAACTCACTGCTGGACTTTGAGCGTCCCGCGGACATCCTGGCTCACCTGATCGTGGGCAGCGAGGGAACGCTGGGCTTCGTGGCGGCTGCCGTATTCCGGACCATCCCGCGGCTGGCCCATGTGACCACCGGGCTTCTGGTGTTCCCGGACCTCCAAGCCGCCAACGCCGCCCTGCCGGCTCTGGTGGAGACCGGGGCCGCGACCCTGGAGCTGATGGACGCGCTCTCCCTGAAAGTGGGCCAGAGCCTGCCGGGAACTCCGCCTGTCATCATGGACCTGGCTGTCCAGGACCACGCCGCGCTGCTGGTGGAATACCACGCCGACAGCGCGCAGCGGCTGGCCCGGCTCGAGAAGGTCGGCGTCGACCTGCTGGACCACCTGCCACTGAGCGCACCGGCTGCCTTCAGCGCCGACGCCACAGCTCGGGCAAAGCTCTGGCACCTGCGCAAGGGGCTGTACGCCGCCGTCGCCGGTGCCCGCACCCAAGGCACCACCGCGCTGCTGGAGGACGTCGTCGTGCCGGTACCCGCGCTCGGGCGCACCTGCATCGAGCTGATCAAGCTCTTCGACAAGTACAGCTATCAGAACAGCGTGATCTTCGGCCACGCCAAGGATGGCAACATCCACTTCATGCTCACCGACGGCTTCCACAGCGAGCAGGAGCTGGACCGCTACAGCACGTTCACCGAGGACATGGTGGACGTGGTCCTCGGCGAGGGCGGGTCCCTGAAAGCGGAGCATGTGACGGGCCGCGTGATGGCTCCCTTCGTGCGCCGTCAGTACGGCGACGAGCTGTACGACGTGATGCGCGAGGTCAAGAAGCTGTTTGACCCCAGGGGAATGCTCAACCCCGGCGTCCTCATGGACGACGACCCCAAAGCCCACCTGCGGCACATCAAGGTCACTCCCCCGGTGGCCGAGGAGGTCGACCGGTGCGTCTCCTGCGGGTACTGCGAACCTGTCTGTCCCAGCAAGAACCTCACCCTCACCCCGCGCCAGCGGATCGTCACCCTGCGAGCCCTGGAGCAGGCCAAGCTGGACGGCGACCTCGCCCTGGCGGCCGAGCTCACGAAGGACTACCAGTACGACGCGGTCGACACCTGCGCGGTCGACGGCTTGTGCCAGACAGCCTGCCCGGTGGACATCAACACGGCCACCCTGGTCAAGCGGTTCCGCAAAGCCAACGCGGGCCCGGCGATCAACGGGGTCTGGGGCAGCGCGGCAAAGCACTGGGGAGCTGTCACCAAGGGCGCCGGCCTGGCGCTCAGCACTGTCCGCAGGGTCCCGATCAGCGCAGTGCTCGCACCGGACAAGCTCGGACGCAAGGTCCTCGGGACGGACGTGCTGCCGCTGTACTCGGCGGAGCTGCCCGGCGGGGGCAGTGCCCGCAAGCGCCCGGCACCGACCGCGCGGCCGCAGGCTGTCTACTTCCCGGCGTGCGTCGGGACGATGTTCGGCCCCGCGGTCGACACCTCCCCCGGCATCCAGAAGAGCTTCGAGCTGCTCTGCGAACGGGCCGGCATCACCCTGCTGGTGCCCGACGGCATCGACAAGCTCTGCTGCGGCACGCCGTGGTCGTCAAAGGGGCTGGTAGCCGGTCAGGCCACGATGAACCGCAAGACGCTGGCAGCGCTGCGGATCGCGACCCGAGACGGCGAGCTCCCGATCGTCTGCGACGCGTCATCCTGCACCGAGGGTCTGCGGCACACCATCGAGACGGACGACAGTGAGCGGCCGATGACGGTGATCGACTCGGTCGAGTTCGCGCTCAGGCACATCCTGCCGACACTGCCCGACCACGCCAGGCTCGAGTCGCTGGCCCTGCATCCCACCTGCTCGTCCACCCGGCTCGGCCTGAACGAGAGCCTCAAGACGGTGGCCGGGGAGGTGGCCGGACGCGTCCAGATCTCCGAGAACGCGGGCTGCTGCGCCTTCGCGGGCGATCGCGGGATGCTGCACCCGGAGCTGACCGCGTCGGCCACCGCGGCAGAGGCCGCTGATGTTGCCGCCATGGGCGCCACCGCGCACGCGTCCTGCAACCGGACCTGCGAGCTGGGGATGACCCGGGCGACCGGTGAACCGTACCGCCACGTGCTCGAGCTGCTGGAGGAGCTGACCCGCCCGCAACCCGTGGTCAGCAACCCGGTGCTCACCGCATCAGGGAGATCCTGACGATTTGGCATACCGCATGATCTGTCGGAATGACGGGTAAAATCGGGCTCCTCGCTAGATCGTGTGGATTTCTGGTAGCGGGAGCTTGCCGGCGATGAGGTAGATGATGGTGATCATCTTGGTCTTCGAGCGGTAGCCGCGGGCCCGTCGTTTGGCGGCCTGGACCAGTGAGTTGGTTCCTTCCAGAAGTCCGTTGCTCAGCTGGTTGTCCTGCCAGGCGATGATTCCGTCCCAGTGGGCCTCGACCATGGCGACGAAGTCCTTGACTGGCTGTAGCCGTGAACGTTTCGCCCCGTAGCACCAGCGACGTAGGTACCGTTGCGCTTCATCACGGTTCGGCTGCTCGTAGAACCCGTTGAAGTCGTCGCGCCAGCGGGCGGCCCGGGCGGTCTTCAGCCGCATCGAGGGCCGGGTCAGCCAGGTCAGCTGGTCGCGTTGTCTGAGGCTCAGGTTGGTGTCGTTCTTCAGCCAGGCGTAGCGGCTGCGCTTCAGCTCGGGGCGGGTCTTCGACTCGGCCCGCCGTACCTCATCGACCGCCTCGTTGGCTTTGGCGACGACGTGGAAACGGTCGAAGACGATCTGTGGTCGATGAAGCTCGGCCGCTGGCTGCGGCGACTCCCCGCCGGGTCCCTTCCCGCTGACCTCGGTGTCGGGTTGCTCGCCCAGGTACGCGCCGATGCCTTTGATGAACGCCGGGCTCATGTCACAGCACACCCGCTGGACCTGGGTCGTGGGCGCGCCGCCATGAGCGCTCAGGTCGCCGGCGAAGGCTTTGACCGTGTCGGCGTCCTTGCCCGGGGTAGCGAACATCACCCGACGCTCCTGGGTGTCCATGAAGATCGAGACGTAGTCCTGACCCCGCCGAGCCGAGGTCTCGTCCATGCCGACCTGGCTGACACCCGAGAAGTCCAAAGAGGCCCGAGCAGCACCAACGTGGTGTTCGACCACCCGCCACAGGCGGGTGTCGTGCTCTCTGGTCATCCTCGCCAGCGGAGCGATCGGCATCTGCTTGGCGAAGGTGAGCATGGCCACCTCCATGAGCAGGGTGAACCCGCTGCCCGGACGAGCCCATGGGACCGCGACCAGGTGGACGCCGTGCTGCGGGCAGCTCACCCGGGGAACACGGGCCGTCAAGAACGCCTGGTGCTCAAAGAAATCCAGATGCCGCCAGCTCTTCTCTACAGCGTCATGCACCCCACAGGCCGCCTGCCCACAGCCCTGGACGGGGCAGGCGAACCGGGAGCCGCGCGGAAAGTCCAGTCCGATCACGAGTTTGCCGGCTTCCTCCTCGAACGCTACCGACGTCACCTGCCACGGTGACCCCAGCCCCAAAGCGGCCCCGAACAACACGAACAACCCCGGATCATCCATCTGGCTCATCTCCTTCGCGACGGCTTCAGATGGAGCCGAAACTACGTCAAAGAGAGCCAGAAGCCCGGGAACCTACCCACACGATCTAGCGAGGAGCCTAAAATCGGCGGATGCCCACCCCGGAGCGCCCTCGCCGGACCTGGTCGAGCCGTCCTGCGCTCAAGGTCGCGGGGGTCATCGCCGCCCTGATGGCTGTCGCCGTCGTGGCGGGAATGACCGCTCGGGCCCAGACAGTCCTGGGTGGTGCACGAAGCCAGCGGCTGGGCGCCCGGTCGACCCCGGTGCCCACCCGCGCTCCGGCCTCACCCACCACAAAGGCCCCCACAAAGGCCCCCACAAAGGCCCCCATGCGGCAGATCACCGTGGTGGGAATCGGCGACTCGGTGACCGCCGGGAACAACTGCAACTGCCAAACCTTCGTCGAGCTGTATGCGCGGAGCCTGGCCTCCGCCCGGAGCCTGCGGACCTCTTCGGTGAACCTGGGCGTGTCCGGCTGGACCAGCAGCCAGCTGCTGGCGAGCCTGACCCGGCCCGGCGCCTTCCACGACCAGGTCGCCAAGGCGGACATCCTGCTGGTGACCATCGGAGCCAATGACCTGGTCCCGCTGGCGGCCCTGCAGCCCGGCGGCTGCGCGACGAACTGCTACTCGGCGCTGGTCGCCAGCGTCGGCAACAACGTGCGAAAGATCGTGGCCGCGGCAAGGGAGGCGCGGGCCGGTCCGCCGGCCACCATCCTGGTGACGAACTACTGGAACGTCTTCGAGGACGGGGACGTCGGGACCGCCAAGAACGGCGCCTCCTTCCAGCGGTGGAGCGACCTCCTGACCCGCGCCTCGGACGTACAGATCTGCAACGGGGCCCAACGCTCGAGAGCCACCTGCGTCGACCTCTACGCGCCGTTCAAGGCGAACGGCTCCAGGAACCCGACCTTGCTGCTGGCTGACGACGGTGACCACCCCAGCACGGCGGGGCACCGGCTGATCGCCTCCACGCTGCTCGCCAGCACACCGCCGTCAATTCGCTGACCGAAGCCGGTCGGGGCATGAGAACGAAGGAGGACCCGATGGCACACCGGAGGGTGCGACCCTCGTGAGCCCTGACCCGGATCGGAAACCACCGTCCTACGACGTGTCCTGAGCGGCGACACCCCCGGCCGTTCAGCCCCAGGGCCATGGTGGTCGCGAGGGCGCTGCTGGCCATCGTCATCATCGTGATCGCCGCGTGGTCCGGCCGTCATCGCCGGCCACGTCGACCTGAACGGCCCCGGCGTCTTCCACCTGCTGGAATCTGTGAGGCCCGGCGACCAGGTGCTGGTCACCCGGGCCGACGGCGGCAGGCCGGTATTCCGGGTCAGCCAGGTCACCCACTACGCGAAGGACCGGTTCCCGACCGCGCTGGTGTACGGCAACATCGACCACCCGGGTCTGCGACTGATCACCTGCGGCGGGACCTTCAACGCGCAGACCGGGCACTACGAGGAGAACCTGGGCGTGTTCGGCGATCTCGTCGGGACCGCGCGGTAGCCACCTTGCCGCAATCAGCCACCTTGCCGGATCCGGACAATCCGGACCCCAGGTGACGAAGGTCGACCGGCATGCTGGTCTCATGCCTAGGAAACTGAGCGCCGGCCTGCTCCTCTACCGCCACCACCTGGGCGACGAGATCATCCTCGAGGTGCTGCTTGCTCACATGGGCGGCCCGTTCTGGGCGCGCAAGGACGACGCCGCATGGTCGATACCGAAGGGCGAGTATGCGGCCGGGGAGGACCCGTTCACGGCGGCAAAGCGAGAGTTCGAGGAGGAGATGGGCTCGCCACCGCCGCCGGCCGAGTATCGCGACCTCGGCAGCATCAGCCAGCCCGGCGGCAAGCTCGTCACGGCCTGGGCAGCAGAGGCTGACTTCGACGCGGCCGGCGCAGTCAGCAACACGTTCGAGCTCGAATGGCCCCCGCGATCAGGGTCGATCCAGTCGTTCCCGGAGATCGACAGAGCCGAGTGGTTCACCGCCGACGTCGCCCGGGTGAAGCTGGTCAAAGGTCAGCGGCTGTTGATCGACCGTCTGCTGCAGCTTCAGCAGCAGAGCTGAGCCGGGCCGGCCAGGCCGAGGTCGGCCGGGATCAGCCCTGGGGTCGCTATCCTGAGGACCATGACCGACTCTCTGCCCCCGTGCCCCAACTGCTCGAGCGAGTACACCTACGAGCTGGGCGCGCTGCTTGTCTGTCCGGAGTGCGCCCACGAGTGGGAGGCCGCCGGGCCGGTGGAGGAGGCGGCTGACTCCGGGGTCAGGGATTCCGTGGGCAACATTCTGGCTGACGGCGACACGGTGATCGTGGTCAAGAGCCTCAGGGTCAAGGGGAACCCCACGCCGATCAAGGGGGGCACCAAGGTCCGCAATATCCGTCTGGTCGACGGCGTCGACGGCCACGACATCGACTGCAGGGTGGACGGGTTCGGAGCGATGCAGCTCAAGTCCTCGGTCGTGAAGAAGGCCTGACGATGACGCCGACAAGTCCTCCGAACGGCGACGCTGCCTCAGCGACTATCACCGAGCGGATTCAAGAGCTCGGCGACTGGAGAGGGGAGACCCTCGCTCACGTGCGCCACCTCATCCACGATGCCGACCCCGACATCCAGGAGGAGTGGAAATGGCAGAAGCCAAAATCCCCCGGAACCCCCGTCTGGTCCCATGACGGCGGCGTCTGCACGGGAGAGTCGTACAAGCAGGTCGTGAAGCTCACCTTCTTTCGCGGAGCCTCCATCGAAGACCCGAAGAAGCTGTTCAACTCCAGCCTGGAAGGCAGCACGCGACGTGCGATCGACCTCCGCGAAGGCGAGAAGGTCGACGAAGCTGCCTTCAGGCAGCTCATCCGCGCGGCTGTGGCGGCCAACTCCGCAGAGCGCGCTGAACGAGCAGCCAGGAACAAGAAGAAGTAAGGCCGGCTCAAAGGAAGGGCAGGATCAGAGGGGCCCGGGTCATCAGCGGCCTTTTCGAGGAGCAGAGGGGCCCCAAGGAGCCACGAAGGGCCAGGCATCCCGCAGAAGGGTCCCCCCGCTGTCATCCCGCCGGCACGAGCGACGAAGAGGGACGCGCCGCTGGTCCCCTGTGAGCGCGTGCCAAGATCGAGCCATGCGCCTGATCCTTGTTCGCCACGGCCAGACCACCTCCAATGTTGACGGGCTGCTCGACACCGACGAGCCTGGAGCGGGGCTGACCGAGCTGGGCTTCGTACAGGCCGCAGCGTTGCCCGGGGCGCTTGGTGGCGAGTCGGTCGATGTGCTCTACACCTCGACGCTCGTGCGCACGCAGCAGACCGCCGGGACGCTCGCCGCGTCCCTCGGCCTGGACGTTCGTGTCCGCGAGGGGTTGCGCGAGATACGTGCAGGCTCTCTTGAGATGCGCGGAGACGCTGCCGCCGTCCAGCTCTACGGGGACATCACGTTCGCCTGGAGCGCCGGCGACATCGACCTCCGCATGCCCGGCGCCGAGTCGGGGGCGGAGGTCTATGCGAGGTATGACGCAGTGATCGACGAGATCGCACTCTCGGGGGTCGGAACTGCTGTGGTCGTCAGCCACGGCGCGGTGATCCGGTCCTGGGCGGCGGCGCGAGCCTCCAACGTCGGGACGGACTTCGCTGGCCGAAGCCTGCTGACCAACACCGGCGTCGTCCTTCTGGATGGCAGCCCGCGCGACGGCTGGCACGCCCTGACGTGGGATGGCCGTGCGCTCGACGGTTCTGAGGTCGGGGCGCCCGGCGACAAAGGGTTGCGGCCAAGACAGGTCAGCGTCCCCCGCTGAGCTGCTTCTGCACTTCGGCGAGGGAGGTATCCTCGTGCGCGCTGTTCAGAGCGCGACCTTGGGCCGAAGTGGCAGCGTCGCGTTGTACGCAGATGTCGTCCTCAGCCAGCGGTGTGTGAGCCGCCCGGACCGGGCGCGCCGGAAGGTGCAGCGTCGGTGAACGTCCCTGAGCCAGTGCGGTCCGAGGCCCCGCCAACCCGACTGGGCACATGCAGCCGGTCACCCACTACAGCGTGCATGTCAACCCTTCCCAAAGCCCGGCCTCCCGCATGTACCCACCAGTACATGTGCGCGACAGCAGAACCACGCAGATACTTGCGGTCACCCACCATTTTGTGCACGCTGCCCTCCCCCGCTTCTGAACTTCAGCATGTACCCATCGGTATATCTGCGCGACTCTCAGCATCCATCCCGGGGCGTGTTTTGGGGCTTTCAGGGGTGTCTGATCGGTCACACCAAGGTCGCAGGCAGGGCACGGAACCCCTGGGAACGACGCCGCCACCACAGGCGCATATGACCTGGCTCACAGCATTCGAAAGGACAACTGGCGTAACTTCAGCGTCAGTTCATCGTTCATTCGAACTGCGACTTTGTAGGCGACGTCTCTCCAGACCCTGGGGACATGAACTGTCTCTCGTGCTGCTCCAGAACCTCGGTGGCCCGTGTCCGCACATTCAGTGGACCACCGAATCGAGGTTCGCCATCATTCAGCAGTTGCACCTCCTTCATCCCCTGCCCACAGATCTCGACCACCACCTCACCCTGCCCGCCACTGGTGACGCCCACGGTGACCTGTCGATGCTTCCAGCGACTTCAGCCGGCCGTCCGGGTATGGGTGAGCTGCGTACCCTGGCGCGCCCAACAGGTCAGGTCGTGGCGCTGGAGCTTGCGGGTCTGGTCAGTGCTCTGGTCGTGGATATGGACCGGGCCATCCAGCTGGCCCTGGCGGAGGGACCCCGCGGTGTGGTCTGTGACGTCGCGGGCGGGCTCGATGGTGCCGAACCAGGGGCAGTCGAGATGTTGGCGACGGCAGGGCGGCACGTTCGCGACTGGCCCGGCATACCAGTTGCCGTAGCCTGCTTGGACCCGCGCGTCCGGGAGATGCTGAACGCCCACCCTCTGGGGCGTCACCTCATCGTGACCGGGTCGAGGTCCACCGCAATCACCGCGGTGTCCTCGACCCCCGACCTGGTTGTCGAGCGCCTGCGCCTGGACGCGTGCCCGACGTCGCCACGGGCCGCCCGGAGCTTTATCACCCGCGTCCTGAAGGACTGGCAGCTGGAAAGGGTCATCCCCTCTGCGAGCGTGGTGGCCAGCCGGCTGGTAGCCGGCTCGTCATTGAATGCCGGCACACCCATTGACCTGTCCGTCGCCTGGAACGCCGATACCCTACGTCTGGCGGTTGCAGATCACGGTCCCGCCATGGCAGGTCAGCGGCCGCCACACCCTGTCTTGCAGGGGCAGATGCTCAAGGTTGCCGTCGGCGCCCTGTCGCGCACGTACGGGGTTCTGCCAAAGGCCGACGGAGGCAAGGTCGTCTGGGCGGTATTCGACGCCCGGCAGGAGCGCCGGTCGACCAGCAGCAGGATGCGCAAGGCCGAAGGGGAGCCGTTGACGAGCGACGGCGTGATCGAGCTCCCACGACCGAACCTGGCTCCCTGACTGGTTGGCGCTTCACCTAGCCCACGCTTCTGAGTGCTCAGTGCACTTGGCACGATCCTCCGGGGGGAGGCCAGGGCCCCGCCGTTCTGTTGCAGGGACGGCGGGGGCTCGGGGACAGGCAGCTGCACAGGAAGCAGACGTGACCAGCGAACTCGGTATTGGCGGTGAGGCGCTTCTCGACTGACCACCCGCGCTTCCGGGCGCACGTCTCAGTACTGGTCACCGGGCTGGCTGGTATCGGTTGGGGCGACCTGGCTGAAATGCTCGATCACCTTCTTCAGCTCGATCATCTTCAGCTCGCGCCCGACGGTGAACCGGTGGTACTGCTCAAGTTCCACCAGCCGTTCCAAGTCCTTGGCGCGCAGCTTGAGCTCCCTGGCCTGCTGCTCGACCACCTCCTGCTGAGCTCGCATCAGCTTGGTCACGTCGCGAGCGGCGGCAAACACGCCCAGCACCTTGCCGCCGGAGTCCGGGTAGGCCGACGCGTTGTACAGGACCTCGGTCAACCAACCGTCCCGGTGGCGCATGGTCAGCTGGTAGTCCACCGCCATCCCCTGCTCGATGACCAGCTGGTAGATCGCGTTAGCCTTCTGAGGGTCGGTGAAGTAGTCAGAGAACGCCGTGCCGAGCACACGCTTGCGGGGGAACCCGGTGACCTTGCTCATGGCTTCGTTGGCGTCGGTGACCATCCCTTCGGGGCTGATCGCGACCAACGGGTCCAGGCTCGACTCGATCATCGACCGGGCCGCGTCGAAAGCCCGCATCTCAAGGAGATCGCCGAGCTCCTTGAGCCGCAGGAGGTTGCGCACCCGCAGCCAGAGCTCGGCCCGGTCGACGGGTTTGGTCAGGAACTCCTCTGCCCCCGCATACAGCGCCGCCAGACGCGCCTTGTGGTCGGTCTGTGAGGTCAAGATGACGATCGGGATGTTGCTGGTGGCCGGGTTGGCCTTGACCGCGCTGGCCACCTGGCGCCCATCCATCTCGGCCATCAAGACGTCCAGCAGGATCAGGTCTGGCGGGTCGTCTGCGATAGAGGTCAGTGCCTCTTCGCCGCTGGCCGCGGTCCGGGTGACATAGCCTCTGGGCCCGAGCAGGGCCTGGAGCAGGCGACAATCCGCGGGCTGGTCATCGACGATGAGGATGCTGGCCGGCGCTGTCATGCTGGAGTCCGATCCGCAGGCCTGGCCTTCGTGGCGGGCGGCTGTGCCTCGTGCAGGAGTCGTTCCATGACCTCGTAGAGCTCCTTGTACCGCAGCGGCTTGACGATGTACGCGTCGCAGCCGGCGCGCTGGCTGCGTTCCTCGTCGGCCTTCATCGCCAGCGCGCTCACGGCGACGACCGGAATGGACACCGTCGCGGGGTCCTGTTTCAGCAGGGCGGTCGCCGCCAGGCCGTCCATGTTCGGCAGCTGAATGTCCATCAGGATCAGGTCAGGGCGCTCAGCATGAGCCAGCCTCAACCCCGTTTCCGCATCGACAGCGCCCAGCACGGCGTGACCGGCATGGCGCAGGAGCAGCGAGGCCAGTTTCATGTTCGCCGGGTTGTCCTCGACGACTAGCACTGTGGCCATCTGAGGCACTTTCTAGCGTCGCGGCAGAGCACGCCGGACCTCGGACAAGAAGTCAGCACGGTTGAATTCGCCTTTCTCGATAATGTGAATGTCGTTGCCCGGATTGGGGTTGAGAGTCTCAAGGTCCGTTGCCGTGACCTGTGTGTCGGTGACGACCACGATCGGGATGCCCGACGTGGTCGGGTCAGAGCTCAGGGCACGGACGACGTCGAACCCAGACACATCGGGCATCAGCAGGTCGAGCAGGATGAGATCGGGTAGCAGCCGACGCGCCAGGCCGATGGCCTCTTGTCCGCCGTAGGCCCGCACCGTCGCATAGGCCGAGGTCGGTAAGTACCCGGCGATCAGCTCCACCGCCTTGGCGTCGTCGTCGACGACCAGCACGGTGTGGGTCCGGTCCGGCATCTCGTGGAAGCCCGTGTCGGTCAGCGTCTTGTTCACGGCGGATCGACTGATCGGCTTCTGCATGACCGTGATCGCGCCTCCGGCCAACGCCACCGATGGACCGTCCGGCATGCCGGAGATGGCCACGACCGGCACCGTGCCCAGGTGGGCATCCTCACGGATGTCGGTCAGGAACTGCCAGCCATCGGCTCCTGGCGGGCGGATATCCACCGTGATGAGGTCGAGGCTCTGCCGCGGTGCCGTCGCACGCGCTTCCTGAGCACTGCAGGCACGCAGGACAGTAAAGCCCTCAGCATCCAGAAGGATGCGCAGAAGATCTGCCGCCCTGTCATCATCCTCGACCACCAGCGCGACGCGCTCGTGGCCCTCGGGTTCGGTGACGGTGGGGTGGGTCTGTGTTTCACGAAATGGTATCCAGGCCCCGAAGCACGCCCCCTGGCCCTCCTGGCTGGCCACGGCCACGGAACCACCGTGTAGCTCGGTCATCTGCTTGACCATCGCCAGGCCGAGCCCGGTGCCCTCGAACTTGCGACCCAGGCTGCTGTCGATCTGGGTGAACGCCTGGAAGAGCTTGCCCATGTTGTGCTCGGAGATGCCGTCGCCGCCATCGGTCACGCTGATCTCCAAAAACTCGGCGAATTCGCTGTCGGCCAGCTCGAAGCTGCGCACCGGCCAGGTGCCCTCCAGTCTCCCGACGCAGCTTCGCGGGACAGGCCGAGCACGCAGCGACACCTGACCGCCCTGGCTGCTGAACTTCACCGCGTTGGACAGCAGGTTGTAGACGATCTGCCTGGTCTTGCGCACGTCCAGCTCGGTAATGCCGAGCTGTTCGTCCAGCTCAAGGCCAAGACCGATGCTGCGCTCCGCTGCCTTCTCGCGCACGACCGACAAGGCGCTGGACAAGAGCAGACTGACGTCCACCAGCTCCAGCTCAAGGTCCATCATCCCGGCCTCGACCTTGGACAGGTCCAGGATGTCGTTGATCAGCGAGAGCAGGTGCTGACCACTGGTGAAGATATCCCCGATGTACTCCTGCTGGCTCTCGGTCAGCTCGCCCAGGAGGCCGTCCTTGAGCGCCTCGGAGAACCCGATCACCGAGTTCAGAGGAGTACGCAGCTCGTGGCTCATAGTCGCCAGGAACTCCGACTTCATCCGGCTCGCATGCTCAAGCTCGACGTTCTTCTCCAGCAGCGTGTGCTCGATGTGCCGGCGGTCGGTCACGTCGCGCGCAGCCGCGAAGACACCCAGCAGCTTGCCGTCCCGGTCATGGATCGTCGAGGCGTTGTACGACACGAAGGTCTCTTGACCATCGCTGGCGCGGACCGTCAGCTCATAGTCGCTGAGCCTGTGCTCAGCCAGCACCCGGGCGATGGCTGCGTCGGCCCGCGCCGGGTCGGTGAAGTAATCCCGGCACGGGGCACCGATCAGCTCAGCGTGGGTGCGCCCCGTCAAGGTCATCATCTGCTGGTTGACATCGGTGATCGTGCCCTGGGGGTCGGTCGTCATCAGCGCGTCGATGTTCGACTCGATCAGCGAACGGGTGTAGAACTGCTGATCGCGCAGCTGCTGGTCCAGAAGCGTCTGGGCCGCCTCGACCTCCTTGCCAACAGTGTTGTCGGTACCGATCAGCAGGTACCCGATGATCTCCCCTCCCGCATCGCGCAGCGCAGTCACCGAGACGATCGCCGGGAAGCGGCTGCCGTCCTTGCGGATGTACGTCAGCTCGTAGATGTCCTCGATGCCGCGCTTGGCCTTGAAGACCAGAGCCTCGAAACCGGGCTCGATGGGCGTGCCCAGCTCTGCGCTGAGCCCCGCGGCCCGTTTGACGAGCTCGCCCGGGTCGGACATGTCCGCAGGGGTGATCCGGTTGACCACCTCGAGCGCGTCATAGCCCAGCATCGCCTCAGCGCCCACGTTGAAGATCTGGATGACGCCCCGCTCATCGGTGGCCATCTGCCAGAAGTACGCGCTCTTGACGATGGCGTCCGACAAGGCACTGCGGACCTTGAACAGCTTGTCGTTACTCTTTTCGACAACCGTCATGTCAGCCCTTCACGAACCCGGTGATCGTCATCGTCGGCAAGATCTGCTTCCCTGTCGTCAATAGCGGGGGGCTGGGGATGGGCACTATCAGAGCCTGATAAAACGCTACGCCCGAACCTCACAGACCGTGGGCTTTCGTCCCATTTGCTCTGAAATGGACGACCTGGCCGGCCACGCCAGGAGCTGACCAGCGCGTCAGGTGGGTTAACGGGGCCGGTGCGGCTCGGCTTGCGCCGCTGCCCAGTTCAGCACGGGGATGTCGGTGGACTGATCGACCGGGACCCGGGTGCTCAGCCAGTGCTCGAGTGCTGCGGCCGGGACTGGCCGGGAGATGAAGAAGCCCTGGGCCTGCTCGCAGCCCAGGCGCTTGAGCTCTGCGTAGGCAACGGGGTTCTCGACCCCTTCGGCGACCATGCGCAGACCCAGGCTGTGAGCCAGAGCCACGGTGGAGGCGACCAGTGCCGCCGCGCGGGCGTCGTCGGCCATCGGCATCACGAACGACTGGTCGAGCTTGAGCTCGTCGACGGGCAGCTCGCGCAGGTAGCTCAGTGAGCTGTAGCCGGTGCCAAAATCGTCTAGGGAGAGCTGGATGCCGCTCTGGCGCAGCAGGGTAAGGATGTTGCGGGCCCGGTCGCGATCGGCCATCAGGAACTCTTCGGTGATCTCCAGCTGCAGGGCCTCTGGTGGGACGCCCCGGGCTTCGAGCATGGCGATGATCTGGTCGGGCAGGTCGGCGTCGACCAGCGAGCTGGCCGACAGGTTGACCGCGATGGTCAGGTGCTGACCCTGGCTCTGCCAGGTCGCTGCCTGATCGAGGGCCATCTCGAGAACCCGCTGGGTCATGGTGCGCATCAGGCCCGAGTCCTCCACCAGGGCCAGGAAGGACTCAGGGTAGAGCAGACCGCGGGTGGGGTGGTCCCAGCGGACCAGCGCCTCGACGCTGTGAACATCGCCGGTGTCGAGGTCGATCTTGGGCTGGTAGTGCAGCATGAGCTGGTCGCAGGCCATGGCGGTCCGCAGCTCGTCCTCGGTGCGCAGGCGGGCGGCTCCGTCGTTGTCGTCGCTGCTTCCGTAGACATGAATGCCGTCACCGGAGGTCTTGGCCTTGTACATGGCGATGTCGGCCTTTCGCAGCAGCGCGCTGAGGCCAGGGCCGGCAGCCGGGAAGAGGGCGATCCCGATACTGGCGGAGCTGTGCAGCGCCACTCCGTTCAGGACAATCCTCTCGGCCAGCGCAGCCTGCAGCTTGGTGGCGACAGCCATGGCCTCCTCGTGGCCTGCGTCCTGAAGCAGGGCAGCGAACTCATCACCGCCCAGGCGCACCAGCAGGTCCTCGTCGCGTACCTGGTCGCGCAGTCGGGCAGCGAGCTCAATCAGGAGATGGTCTCCGGCGTCGTGGCCGAGGCTGTCGTTGACCTCCTTGAACTTGTTCAGGTCCAGCAGCAGCAGCGCACGCCCCCGGCCCCGCCTTTTCAGCAGGCGCGCCGGTCCCAGGGAGTACAGGGCCTGCCGGTTCGGAAGCCCTGTCAGGGGGTCGGTATTGGCCAGCTGAAGGCGAAGATCCTCTCTGAGCCTGGCCCGGTCCCTCTCGGCCCGGACCTGCTCGGTCACGTCGCGGGCCGCGGCGAACACGCCAAGGACCTTCCCGGCGATGTCGTGGTAGACCGATGCGTTGTAGAGAACCTCGGTGAGGGAGCCGTCGCGGTGACGAATCGTCAGCGGGTGGTCCCGGGCCGTCCCCTCGGCAAGGACCTGCCGATAGATCCGGTCGACTTCCCCGGGATCGGTGAAGTAGTCGGAGAAGGGGGTCCCTATCAGCCGTGCGCGGGGAACCCCGGTGAGCGCGACGGTGGCTTCATTGACACCGGTGAGCGTGCCTTCGACGCTGATGGAGACCATGCAGTCAAGGCTTGCCTCGATCATGGAGCGGGAGAGCTCCACCGCCTCCTTCTGACTGGTCAGGTCACGGGCGATCGTGGAGACCCCGATGACCACACCCTGCGCATCGCAGACCGGGGAGACGGTCAGCGAGACCGGGAACTTCGTGCCGTCCTTTCGGACCCGCATCGACTCCACAGTCGTTGCCTGCTGACTGGCCCTGACCTGCGCCAGGACGGTGGCTGCCTCACCCGTTCGACTGTTCGGGATCAGCACCTTGACGGACCGGCCGATGATGTCTTCCCTCGTGTATCCAAAAAGCCTTTCGGCTGCCGGGTTCCAGCTCGTCACCACGCCGTCGAGGGTGGCGCTGATGATGGCCTCGGCCGAATGCTCGACGATCGACGCTATGTGCCTGGCGGACTTCAGTGCCTGCACATCTGTCAGGTCGACGGTGATCGTGGAAGCACCGATGACCAGACCCGCTGCGTCGCGTATCGGTGAGATGGTCAAAGACACCGGGAACACCGTCCCGTCACGGCGGACACGCCTGGACTCGCGGCGTTCGCCAGACTCTCCGGCACCGATCCTGGCCAGGGTGTCGATGATCTCCTGGTTCCGGTCCCCCGGGCTCAGGCGGCCCCCGGACTGGCCAACCATCTCTGCCGCCGAGTACCCGAAGAGCATCTCGGCGGCCGGGTTCCAGCTCGTGATCGTGCCGTCCAGGGTGCTGGCGATAATGGCTTCATGGCTGGACTCGACCACGGCTGCCAGCAGGTCCAGCCGATGGCGTTCGGCTTCCGCGTCCCGATACCGGGTCATGTCGCGCACCGCGGCCACCACCACAGGGCCGTCCGCTGTATCCATCGGGGACAGCGCAATATCCACCGGGAACTCACTGCCATCAGCCCGCCGGCCGCTCGGCCTCAGATCTGTTCCCATGTGCCGGATCGTCCCGGTCGCTGCGCCGTAACCCTCCCGGAGCCCGGAGTGGGCCTGCTGGGAGGAGTCCGGCACCAGCATCTCGACAGGCACGCCGACCAGCTCGCCGCGCCCGAAGCCGAACATCGTCTCCGCCTGGCGATTGACGAAGCGGATCAGGCCGGAGCTGTCCACCCCCACCAAGGCGTCAGGCACGGCCTGAACCAGGCCGTCGAACTCGCTCCGCAACCGCAGGAGGTTGCGCACCCGCAGCCAGAGCTCGGTCCGGTCGACGGGTTTGGTCAGAAACTCCTCGGCCCCGGCATCCAGCGCCGCCAGACGTGCCTTGTGGTCGGTCTGTGAGGTCAAGATGACGATCGGGATGTTGCTGGTGGCCGGGTCGGCCTTGACGGCGCTGGCCACCTGGCGCCCATCCATCTCGGCCAGCAAGACGTCCAGCAGGATCAGGTCTGGCGGGTCGTCTGCGATCAAGGCCAGTGCCTCTTCGCCGCTGGCCGCGGTCCGGGTGACATAGCCTTTGGGCTCGAGCAAGGCTTGGAGCAGGCGACAATCCGCAGGCTCATCGTCGACGATGAGGATGCTGGCCGGCGCTGTCATGCTGGAGTCCGATCCGTCGGCGTGGCCCGTGAGGCGGGCGGCTGGGCCTCATACACGGAGGCGTTCCATGACCTCGTAGAGCTCCTTGTACCGCAGCGACGTGACAAGGTAGGCGTCGCAGCCAGCCCGCTGGCCGCTTTCCTGGTCGGCCATTTATCACGCTACGCCCGAAACCTCACAGACCGCGGGCTTTCGCCCCCTTTGCTCTGGCAATGGACGGCCTGGCAGGTCCGATGCCCGAAGGCGGACTCGTAGGCAGCCATCGTGGTCGGTAGCTCAAGAAGCCCCCGGACTCAGTGTCAGGAACCTATGGCATATGAAGACATGTCTGGCACATGTAGACATGTCGAGCGTCTCCAGCCGGACGGGCGGGCTTGAGCAGCAAACGGGCGAGTGGCTGATGAAGTCCCCAAAGAGTCTTGCGTGCGGCCGGTACGTTCGCCTCAACGCGGGCCATACGTGCCTGCCTTCGTGGAAGTCAGGGACTCAGCCAGTGCGCTACCTCGGGTGGATGCGACCGTAGCGAAACGCTGAGATGGTCGAGGCGACGCGTTGGCTGTTTGCGTTACTGGCCATTGTGTCCCTGTTCCTCGCGCTCTTGGCACCCCTTACCGCCGCCGATCACAGGATGCTGCCGGTGGTCTTGGTGAGCACCTTGGTGCTGGGCGTCTCCTGAAACGTGGGCTACGTGCGAAAGAGCTCTCCATTGGGGATGGACGTGGCTGACGCCGCGGCCATCGTGGCCTTTACCCTGGCCTGCCCAGAGCCAAGCGCCAGCTTCGGGTTCATCTTCGCCGCCGTGTGGTTTCGATCGCTATATGGCTCGACCGCCCGGGCTGTGCTGCGCTGCGTCCTGTATGTCGGTGCGCTGGGCGCCGCCCTGGCGTTGTGGTCGCATGTGCCCGGACATAGCGGGGGTGCCGCGATCGGCCCGCTGGTCGGTGTCTTTCCGACGCTGTTCCTGACCGTCATCGTGGGGAGACATCTGGCTCAGAGCCTGCGGTCAAGGGAGCAGGCGGCACAGCGGGACGCGGTGCATGCCTCGATGGGGTCACAGCTGTTGGGCAAGACCGATGCCGCCGAGATCCGTGAGATCGCGTGGACCGCGATCACCGGGATCTGCGGGGCCACCCCTGGTCTGCGCGTAGTGAAGGTCGTCAGGGAGGGAGCGGTGCTGCGGGTGGGTCGGGCGACCGACGGCTTCGCCACCACGCCCGCGACGCTGCCGGCAACGGCCCTGTCAGTGGGCACCGGCAATGGGGACCGTGAGAGGGCCTATCGCTGCGCGGATCTGGACACCCTGGCGGGTATTTCGTGCGTCTGGGCCTGTTTGCCTCTACCCGAGCTGGCGACCCAACAGGGTGCATGGCTGCTCCTCGGGGCGCCGCGCAAGATGCCCGCCGAGGCGATCGTTGCGATCGGGACCCTGGCCGACCAGGTGACCCTGGCGCTGCGTAACGGGGAGGTCCATCAGAGTTTGACGCTACAGGCCACGCTGGACTCCCTTACCGGGTTGGCCAACAGGTCGTCCTTCAACGCCGGTCTGGTGGCGGCCCTCAACGATGGGCCAACGTGCAGCACGGCCGTCCTTTTCGTCGACCTCGACGACTTCAAGGATGTGAACGATGTGTTCGGCCACGGTGCGGGTGACGATCTGTTCCAGGAGGTTGCGGCGCGCATTCGTCGGGCCACTCATCCCAGCGACCTGGTCGCACGTCTGGGCGGGGACGAGTTCGCCGTGCTGCTGCCCGGCACCATAGCTGCGGAAGCGGCTGAGGTCGCACAGCGGATCGTCACAGCGATCGCGGCCACGATGCATGTCGGCGGTGGGTCGCGCGGGTCAGCGCTAGCGTGGGCGTGGCCACAGCAACGAGCCAGTCTGGTCTGGAGCAGCTCCTCCACCAAGCTGACGTGGCGATGTACGCGGCCAAGGCCAAAGGTAAAGCCCGAGTCCAGGTCTTCGAACCCGGTTTGCTTGAGGTCGACTCAGCCAAGGTGGTGTTCGAACGACAGCTCGCGGCGGCAGTGTCCAACGGTGAGCTCACCGTCCACTATCAGCCCGTCCTGTCCCTGCCGGACGCGCGATGCACCGCAGTGGAGGCTTTGGTTCGCTGGCAGCATCCCGAACGAGGTGTGCTCTATCCCGACGCCTTCATCGAGACAGCCGAGCGCATCGATGCCATCGGCCAGATCGGCGCCTACGTGCTGCGCCGCGCCTGCGCCGATGCAGCGAAATGGCAGAAGGCCCAGCCAGAAACGCCACTGGCCGTTCACGTCAACCTCTCCGGAATGCAGCTTGACGAAGAAGGCTTTATAGCGAGCGTGACTCGATGCCTCAGTGACTTCAGCCTGCCCCCTGACCTACTGGTCCTGGAAGTCACCGAGACCATGGTGATCTCATCTCAGGCAGCAATTGACCAGCTCAATATCCTGGCCGCCCATGGCGTCAGGATCGCTATCGACGACTTCGGAACTGGCTACTCGGCACTGACGACGCTCCGTTCCCTGCCGGCCCAGATGGGAATGCGGACCATTGCCGAAGGAGTGGAGACTCCAGAACAGCAGCGGTACCTGGAAACCATCGGGGCCGACGCAGTTCAGGGGTTTCTCTACCTGCGGCCGACAACAGCCGAGAGATTCGGCGCGTGGCTTTGGGCACACGACACAAGCCTGCCGCGAACCCGGCACGCGAGCGACGTCGTCATCCCCTTCACGCCCCGACACACCACCGAAGACCCCTTTCCCCGACCAGCCGTGAAGACTGTCGCACCAAGCGCCTGGCGAGGTTGACGAAGCTGAGCGTCCGCGGCTTTCCCCTGCGCCCGGCCGAGGAACACCACATGATCGTTGGGGACATCGGCAACTCTGCACGGGCAGTCATGATGGGGCACGTCAGCGTTTGAGGAGCCAGCTGGGCAGGCGCCTTCGCCACCCAGCCACACCGGCGGCGAAAGACGCAACGGAGGACAGAGCTAAAAAGACCGTCAGGAAGACATCAGGCCCCACGTGTCGTCACGCACATATGCATTCGGATCACTCGGGTCGTAGCGAACCGCACCGTACCCCCACGCGGGGTTGGATCCCAAGAGAAATCGGTCACTTCTGCCCTGGGTTGCCAGTTGGCTCCCTCCAATCCAAAGCGGCTGACCGCGCAGCTGACCGGGCGAGGCAGCGAGGGCAGTCTGCACGTCAGCAAATCTTGATCGGTTACCGCTCGCCCATGAGCGGGCGAGCGCTTGGGGCTTCGGGCCGACTCGGAACCCAGATGGGACACCCAGTCACGGGAGGTTGTCAGCGACCCGAAGTGCACATCACGTTGGCCTCCCGACGATGCTGGTTGCCGGAGTCGCTAAGGTAAGCATCCGTGTGGTTTCTTCCTAGGTTCTTCCTAGAGTTGTTCCCATACCCCGGGCCTCTAGCTCAGTTGGTAGAGCTGCGGACTTTTAATCCGTAGGTCGTCGGTTCGAGCCCGACGGGGCCCACCATGCGTTTGTGCTGGTCAGAGGCTTAGGATCTGCTTTCAAGCCCTACCGAACCGCCCCGGAGAAGGGCCAAATGGGCACATTTCATGGCACATTGTGAGGCGATAGGCAGCCTGTTCATTTTCAATCCGCAGGTCGTCGGTTCGACCCTGGTGGCTCCAAGCGGTGTTTGCGCAGGTCGGCGGCCTGGGCCCGCCCTCCTGATCTGCCTGAACCGCCACTAGGCAGTAGCCCTGTGGCACATTAGTGGCACATCTTGACGGATCTATGTTGTCGGTCGCGCCGGTTGATGATGGCGGCGTCACCGTGGGTGAGGACGTGTTGAGCTGAAAGGAAGGCCCCGCCGGTGGTTCCGGCGGGGCTTTGGTGTTCAGGGTGTCGCGTTGGTGGTCACTCTGTCGTGACTTCT
>JBBRZQ010000044.1:0-30743 GCA_038236535.1 Actinomycetales bacterium | reverse complement strand
CAGTGACTGACGACGTAGTGCACGGGTTCTGGATCGAGCACGAGCGGCACATCGGCACATCGCTCTACGTCCGGCGGATGTACGAGACGATGCGCGTCTGGGAGAACGACGACTGGTTGACGACCGAGCCGGCGGTCGTCCGCGAGTACGCCGAGATCTGGCGCGGCGCCGACAAAGTCGTCTACTCCTCGACGCTCGAAGGGGTGTCGACGGCGCGTACGAGGATCGAGCGGCAGTTCGAGCCCGAGACGGTACGACAGCTCAAGGAGACCTCCAGCTCGGATCTGAGCATCGGCGGCGCGACCCTCGCGGCGGAGGCGTTCCGGCACGGGTTGGTCGACGAGTGTGTGCTGCTCCTGTGCCCCGTGCTCGTGGGCGGCGGCAAGCCGGCTCTGCCCCGAGGCGTACGACTCGACCTCGAGCTACTGGACCATCGAAGTTTCGGCAATGGCGTGATGTACGTGCGCCACGCGGTACGAAACGCTACCTCCGGAGCACCACTTAACGCGACGTAAGCGACGACGGCGGGGGGTCGTCGACTTCGGTCAGGCGAGAGGCGAGCGGAAGCTAGCGATACAGATCGATCACAGAACGCCGCCCAAAGCGCTGAACTTCACAGCCCCACAGCCCGCAAGCCGCCTTCGGGCGTCCCGAGGCTCGATCGGCATCCGGTGATCATTCACGACGGACGTCGTGCACATCGTGCGTTGACAACGGGGATCAGCGTGGAGCCATTCCCATGTCGTCCCGTTCCCTTGCATGTCAACCGTCTGCCCGAGGTCCTACGGATATCAGATGATGTGGGTGACGACAAAGCCAAGGCGCACCGTGTGGTTCCCCTGCCTGGTCACACCACCTCGGCCCGCCGCCACCACGCCACCGTGGCGGACCCACCCAGCCCGGCGACCAACGGCACCACCGTCAGCCACACCGGAGCCACCGGCTGCATCCCCGCCTCCGTACCCATGGCCCACACCGCGGCCACCGACCAAGGCCACCAGGTGCCCGCACCGGCCACCATCGCGACCTGCGCGGCGACGACGAGCACCATCAGGCTACCGACCGCAGGCAGATAGCCTCGTCCGATGCTGGCAGGCAGCGCGACGGGAATCGAGAGGAGTCCGGACAGGACCGCCAGTGCCGCGAGCCGCCCGAGGACGCGTCCGTCGTGCCCGTCGGGGAGCCCGAGGCCGGAGGCGATCCCGATGACGCCGGCGGCCGCGGCCACACCGATGCCCACCGCGGCTGACCAGGCCGCGAGGAGCACCAGCTTGGCCCGTGCGACGGAGGTTCGGGGGGTGGCTGAGGCGTAGAGCGAGACGACAGTGCGGTCGGCGTACTCCCTTCCGAAGCACCAACCGACCACGATGCCGGAGCCGACCACCCCGGCGGTGGCGTAGATCTGGATGAGGCCGCCGAGGTAGCCGGTCCAGCCGGCGCCCGGCAGCAGCAGGGACGCTTTGGCACTCATCGGGTCTGCACCGCCGCGTTCGGCGGCGATCAGGAAAGCCCGGGCGAGCAGTGCTGGCACCAGGAGCAGGGCCACGGTCGCCACGGCGACCACTCGGGAGCGGCGCAGCTTGAGCGCCTCGACGGCGTACGCCGCGGTCATCGGACCGTCTCCACGCGCCGGGCCGCCTCGTCGGCGGCGTGCACCATCGCGAAGAACGCTCGCTCCAGGTCGACGCCGTGCGGGTCCAGCTCGCCCACGATGGTGCCCGCATGGATGACGCTCACGCGGTCGGCGATCCGAGCCACCTCGTCCAGGTGGTGGCTGGAGACCAGCGCGGCCACCCCGGCGACGGCGCCCCCCAGCAGCAACTCGCGGAGCAGCAGCACCCCGGCCGGGTCGAGGGCGTTGGTTGGCTCGTCCAGCACGAGTAGCCGCGGCTCGTGCACGAGCGCGCTGCCCAGGCCGACGCGCTGCCGGTTGCCCTGGGAGAGCGCCGATGCACGGCAGTCCGCCCACGGCCCGAGCTCGAGGTTGGCCAGCGTGCGGTCGGCGCTGACCCTGGCTGCGGAGGCGGGCACGCCATGCAGCCGCGCCGCCGCCCAGAGGTTCTCCCGGACCGTCAGCTCGGGGTAGACGAACGGCGTGTCGATCAGGTGTCCCACCCGGCTCCACCCCGCACTGTCGAGGTGCGCAACCTCTACGCCATCGATGCGGACGACACCACCCTCGGGCCGGATCATCCCCAGAGCGGCGCGCATCAGGGTCGACTTCCCGGCCCCGTTGAAACCGACCAGCGCGTGCACCTCGCCAGGAGCGACGGTGAGGTCGACGTCGTGCAGCACCACGGTGTCGTCGTAGCGGTGCGCCAGGCGGCGGACCTGCAGCGCGCTCATCACCGCGCCGTCCCGTCGAGCACGTCGAGTGCGGCGCCGAGCCGGCTCGACATCGGGTCGTGTTGGTCGCTGAGGCACCACTCGAGCAGGGCGACGGTGAGTGCGGCCAGCGCTGCAGCCGAGGCGACGCGCGCCTCGAACGGACTGACACCGTCCGCGACCAGGACCGCCGCGATCGCCTCCTGGGTGGCCTCTGTGTTGGCGTAGGTCCCGGCGCGGAGCGCCGGATGTCCCGCGGCGATCCTGACCCGGATCCGGACGTCCTCCTGCCCTGGTAGGTCCACGTGCGTGAGCGCGGCGCGGAGGCCCGCGCACACGCGCGTCAGGGGCGGGAGGCCCGTCGGTGCGGCAGCCACCGCGGCCGCGATCGCCGGATCGAAGCCGTCATCGAGGACGACTGCATCCTTCGTCGGGAAGTGCCGGAAGAATGTCATGTGACTAACGCCGGCCTCCAGCGCGATCTGCTCGACGGTCGTCGCGTCGTACCCCTGTTCGGACATCAGCCTGAGTGCCACCCCCTGCAGCAGGGCACGGGTGCGCGAAGTCCTGCTCGGGATGGTGACCGCCATACCTGATGTTAGTGCCTAACATCAGGACGAACAACCCTCAGCAGGCGAGGACCTCCGGTGCAGCACCATATTTGCCATGACGCCGAGGCCTTCGCACGTGCCCGTAGGCCGGTTGGTCATTCGGTCACTGGCAGGCTTCAACGGTTCTCGGCCCAGTCCCAGGTCCGCTCATCGGGCGGACCAGGAGCTCCAGCCGGCGACGGCGATGACCACGACCGGCCCCGGCGGCGGGTCGGCCTGGTAGTGCGGGTACTTCGCGACCAGGGCAGCCACCCCGGCCGCACCCTCAGCCGACCCAACGGGCACGATCCTTGCGTTACCGTCGACTCGGACCCACCAAAGGGCGGTCCAGTCCTCCTCGTAGTGGTCGACGAGCAGGCTCACCCGCGGGTTCGCCGCGATGTTCGCGAGCCGTCGCAGCGACCGTGTGGACTTCGGCTTCGCGTCCACGGCGGTCCAGACCGTGTCACCCGCCGCGGCGAAGACGACTGGCACGAGGTGCGGGCGGCTGCCCGGAGACATGGTGGCGAGCCGCGCCACCCGCCCAGCCGCGAACCGCTCACGCGCCCACTGCTCCACGGCCCCAACGGTATGCCGGAAGCCCGCCCATCACCAAGGGGGCGGCGGGCATCTGCTCGGCGTCCGCCTGGGCCTCCCGAGCCAGGCTCGCGCCGACTCCGTGGGCGGGAACCTCATTCGCGTTGAAGGATCGTCATACGGCGATCGAGTGCGGTCGATGTCCGGTTTGAGACGGCTCAGCGGGGTTCGCTGGCCTCTCCCTTAGTGGCGGGCGTTCTGCAGTTGATCAGTGAGTGCCTCGGCGCCCTCTCCGGAGAGGTTCGAAAGCCTTGCCGTGCGGCCGGGAGTCGATGACCTGCCAGACATCGGTTCTGTCCATGACGCCCCCCACGGTCGAGGATGACGCGGCTCCGCCTCCTGTCTTCGCTTTCGGTCGGGTTTAGGCGAAGTTGATCAGGGCGACCGGTGGCAGGCTCGGTACGGGCGATCCACCCGTCGGCTCGAGCGTGATGCCGGCAGCGACCGCGTTGGTCACGTCGCCTTGGAGCACTGCGGTGTTGGATGGACCGCCGGGCATGAAGCCGGCCTTGACCAGGGTCTGGCCTTGTTTGAGCCAGAGCTCGTACACCTTGCCCTGGGGGGCTGCGGGCAGGTTCGCTGTGGTGATGACTGCCCTGTTCAGACTGGCGGAACGTATCACTGTCGCGGTGGCCTGCCCAGCTTTCGTCTCGAAGCGCTGGACGTCCTTGGCGTGAAGTATCTGTTGCATCGCCGTCAGCTGCACGGCGCTGGTGCCGGACGACCAGGGGTGCCAGGTGAGACCGCCGGTGACAAGGACAGCAGCGGCGGCGACGCCGGCAAGCCACCGCCGAGGGAAGTGACGAGCGCGTTCAGCGCGTTTGGAGTCCAGGCTCGCGGGTGTGGGCAGCGGCGACGAGGCCGAGGGTGCGATGGCGGGCTCTGCCGACTCGACCGTCATCTTGGGAGGCAGTGGTCGGACAGCGCCGATGTCACGCAGGACTGCTGCGCGCAGCGAGGCCGGCGGGGCGGTCGTGGAAAGTGAGGTCAGCTCGGTGGCGGCGCCTCGCAGGCTGGCCACCTCCGCCTGGCACTGAGGGCAGTCGCTCAGGTGGGCCTCGAACAGGTCCCGTTCGACGTCGTCGACAGCGTCGACGGCGTAGGCCCCCGAGAGGCTGTGAATGTCGTCGTTGTTCATGTTTCAAGTCCCAACGTGTCGCGCAGTCTGATGAGTCCGTCGCGGATGCGAGTCTTGGCTGTTCCCAGTGGGATGTCCAGCATGGCTGCCACCTCGCGGTGTGTGTACCCGCCGAAGTAGGCGAGCTCAAGGGATCGGCGCTGGGTCTCGGTCAGGGTGTCCAACGCCCGGTGGACCCTGTGCGCGTCTAGGTTGCGGTGGGCATCCTCGACCGTCTGGTCGATGGCGGGGCCCTGTTCGCGGGCTTCGTAGGCGGTATCCCTGCGTCTGGTGGCTTCTGCCGACCGCACCCGGTCGACCGCTTTGCGGTGTCCGATGGTCATCAGCCAGCTCATGGCGCTTCCCCGGTCGGGGTCAAACCGTGAGCTGTTCCGCCAGATGTCCAGATACGCGTCCTGGGTGACCTCCTCGGCCTGGGCACGGTCCCGCACGGTCCGAAGGACCAGACCGAACAACCGGGCCACCGTTGCGTCATACAGCTTGGCGAAGGCAGCCTCCTCGCCGAGTGAAGATGCCTTGAGTAGCTGGGCCAGCTCTGCGTTCGCCGATGACACGACGGTCCCGGAGGCTGAGGCAGGCGCTCCGTCGGGAACCAGGGTCATGTGAACCATCGTGGGCTATTGGTGCGCCGAAGTCACAATAGCGGCCAATTTCGTGCCTGAGCTCCCGCGTGCAGTCAGGTTCAGCAGGGCGTCGAAGGTGCCTGCTGGCACCAGGCCTGAGGTTGAGGCGTTCATTGGACTCTCCTTGGTGACTAGGTCTCGGTGCACGGATCGCTCTGCCGGTCATTCGGAGGGGGGCCTGGACCCGGATTGGCGGGTGCTGCCTGAAGTCCCAGCGACTGCACGTCGTTGTGGGTGGTCGCGGGACCGGCTGGTTGCGCGACTCTTGGCGAGAAGCACCGCGCCGGCGAAGATGGCTGCGAGCGCCTCTGCGACAGTGGTCAGGGTCTTTTCGGGAAACCAGACCGGCTCGTACATAGCCGGAAGCGGACCCAGCGCCGGTACGTCGACGTAGCGGTAGAGCAGTACCGCGCCAAGCGCACTAAGGGCGACCAGGAAGGCAGCCGCATACGAGGCGCGGTCGCCGCGTACCACGACGAAGGCTGCCGCTGCCAGGGCGAAGACGGACTGGAGGCGGAACAGGTTGCCGCCGCCGATACCGGAGGGCGCGGAGAGCTGGTAACCGGAGGCCAGGTGGAGGTGGACCACCGCGTCGATGACCAGCGCGAGAGCGATCAGCCCCCGCAGCGCCAACCTTGCCGGTGACGTCCATGTGCCTGCCTGGTCGGTGGCGCTCATGTGACGATCAGTGTTCCCATCATGGTGGAGTGGAACATGCAGGTGAAGGGGTAGCTGCCTGGTTTGGTCGGGGCTGTGAAGGTGGCGGTCGCGCCGGGCTCGGCTTTGACGTCGAAGGCTCCGTGCGTGGTTGAGGTGACGGTGTGGTTCTCACTGTCCATGTTCTTGACGATCACCTTCGACCCTGGTGCCACCGACGCCGGCACGGTGTACTTGAAGTCCTTGATGCTGATCAAGGCTGCCTGCGCAACGGCTTGGCTCGGGCTCGGCGCCGCGGCCGGTGAGGTGGGTGCGACCGACGTCGGCGACGTCGTGGGTGAGGTGGTGGCGGTGGTTGCAGCCGACCCGCATCCGGAGAGTCCCACGATCAGTCCTGCCGCGGCGATGGTGAGCAGTCTTGCTTTGATGCTCATGATGTGGCCTTCCTGTGGTCTGTTCGTGGTGCTGCGCGATCCCTGGAGGTGGCCAGGGTCTGGTTTTCGGCTACTTCTCGGCCCAGCAGGCCAGGATGTCGGTGGCGACGGTGGAGGCCAGGTCGGCCCGTGAGGTCTTTTGCGGTCCGACCTGGTGTGGCAGGGCGGTGGCGTCGACCGGGAGCGTCGCGTTGTCCTTGAGGAAGACGACCCTGCCGGTCGTGTTCTGATAGGCGGGCAGGCCAAGCCCGGCGAGACCGGTCACGGCAGTGGTATGGCCGAGCCGGGGTCGCAGCGCGTTGAAGTAGCCCCGCGCGGTCGCGGCACCTGTCGACTCCTTGACGGACAGGACGAGGGGTCCGCCGGCCACCTGGTAGGTACAGGTGTACAGGTGGTCAACCCAGGTGGACCTGGTCGGTGGCGGGCTATGCAGACCCATCAACGTCTTCACGCTTGCGGAAGTCTCTTCCTGGCAGATCATCGCGGCGGACTTCGAGGGTCCGGCACCGACGCTCTCGGCTGGCACCACCCGCGAGGTCGTGGTCTTGGCGGGCATCGACATGCCCGGTCCCATGCTCTGACCAGGCGCCATGGACATCCCTGCTGACATGGACGTGGCCGGTGATGCGGCGTCGGGTGACGCGACCGCTGCGGCGCATCCGGTCAGCAGCAGAGGCAAAGCGATGAGCAGGGCAAGCTGTGCCTTGGGCTTCTTCATGTCGTTCCTCGATCCGTCATCGTCGATGGCATTGCCGTTATTGGTGGTTCGTCGCCCCGGCGTTCCCGGATTGGTCTCGTGGTGCGGGCGTGCCGCGGTCGCTGTCTGGCGCTCTGGGTTGGCCGTGCAGGCCAGCGCCAGGGCCATGACGACGGTGAGCGGGCCGGTGTTGGGGTCGGTGGACTGGCCGGAGTACAGCTGGCCCACGTTCTGGCCCAGGACTCAGAAGGCGGTGGCGACCACGACCCTGGTGGCGCCGGTTGCGCGGTCATCGCGCTGTGGCCACACGGCCAGGGCGAGGACGGCGTACAGGAGGACGGAGCCGGGTGCGCCGGTGACCAGTGAGGCATTTCCAGAAGCCAGACCCCCAGTCGAGCTGGTCATGAGGAACTTCCATCGCTGCAGGGCAGTTGGTGTGTGAACCCCGCCCCCGCAGGAGGGGCGTCAGGCCCGGTGGCTTGAGACCAGGTGCGCGTAGACCACGATGTTGCTTTCGTAGCTGGCCTTGGCCGGGTTGAACTTTCCGCCGCAGGTGATCAGCCGCAGCGCGGCGTGGTCGGTGTTACCGAAGACCTGCAGCGTGGGGAAGGCGGACTTGGCATACTCCTCGACACTGTCGACCTGGAAGACCGCGACGGTGTGGTCGGCCCGGGTGACCATTGCGGTCCACATCGGAACGGTGCCGCCCAGGGTGGCGTTGTTGACCAGCGCGGACTGGTCGAGGTGCCGTGCGGTGAAACAGATTGGGCACGCCAGGTAGGTTCCGCCTGCTGCCTCGAATCTCTTGGTGAGCTCGGCCAACGGGGGGCATCCTTCGCAGGCCGTGCCGACGGCCACACCCGGCACCGTCAGCCGGACCGCCTCCTTAGTGAGAAACATCAGTGTTGGGCGCCCACCATCGGCGGCGCCCAGGGCTACGAGATAGGCCACGGTGACCTTGTCCGGGTCCTCCAACCCTGTCGTGAGGCTGATCACTGCCTTGCTGCTCATCTCCTGCACCTCCTGGGGTTCGCTTCTTCGTTATCCCTGCGATGATGGTTGCCGTCCCGGCCTGCAGGTGCATGGGGCATCTGCCTCATCTTGGGAGCCTGAGACGTGCCCGGGGCGAGGCGTTGCTGTTGTGGCGGGCAGGTGGCAGCCTGTTGAGGTGGTCCAGCAGGGGGCAGTCGGCGCTGTCCAAGCCCAGCCACGCCGTGCGGAGGTCGTGGCGGCGTTGTCACTCGCGCTCGACCTCGGGCTGGGCCAGCCGATGGAGCACATGCTCCGGTCGGCGATCATCGCCTGCCGTCTGGCGGACCGGGTCGGTCTGGACACCGGGCAGCGTGCGGTCGTGTACTACTGCGATCTGCTGGCCTGGATTGGCTGTCACGCCGACTCCTTCGAGGTCTCAGCGATCTTCGGTGATGACATCGGCTACCGCGCCGCGACCTACCAGGTTGACCTCAGCGGGCTGCCGCTGCTGCGTTTCCTGACGCGGCAGGTGGCCGAGGATCGACCGGCGATGGGCCCGGACGTGCGCAGGTCGTTCGGGTACTCCTTTGAACGCTGGGACGGGACAGGCTGCCCGATGGGTCTGCCGGTGCGGACCGCGCCTACGAGAACCAGAAGCCCTTCGCGTTCACCGGCACGGTCAAGAAGGTCGTGTTCGACATCGCGCCTCACGTCTCCGCGCAGGACGAGCTCGATGTGCACACCGCTGAGCAGCACGGCCAGGCGGCCCACGCCTTGTCGGAATGACCAGGACGAAAGGAGAGCCCGATGAAGATCGATGACGAGACGACCGACGTCCTGATCGGCGGCTACCTGTCAAGCGAGGCCGCGCATGAGGACTACGAGGCGGTCCTGGGCTGCGGGGAGCGCCTGTGGGGTTCGGTCGTGGTGAGCAAGGACCTCGACGGCACCGTCTCGCTGGAGCAGAGTGACCATACGGTCGAGGAGGGTGCCGCCGGGCTTGCAGGCGTCGGGTTCGTCGTGGGCCTGTTCGCACCCCCGCTGCTGGCCGCGACCGCGATCGGGGCGGAACTGGGCGCCGTGGGGGGGCAAGGCGTTGCACAAGAGGATCGGCAGCGGCGTCGAGAAGATGGCTGAGGACACCATCCCTATCGGTGGGGCGGGCCTGATCGTGGCGTATCCGCGCTCGGCCGCAGAAAAGGTCGAACCGGCCGTGACCCGCGCCCTGCAAAAGGTCGTCGGCGAAGCCGAGGGTCATCACGTCAAGGCACTCAAGGGCGCCCTCGCCGACGCCCAGAAGAAGATGGCAGAGGAAGGCTCCGATAGCAAGGGGTAGCACGACGTAAGAACGGCAAGTGATGCGCGAGTAGACAGGTCAGGACTATCCAACGGGGGCGTAATCCAGCGATGAGCACCATGCGGGACAGGGTCCTACCGGCGTCGCAGCGCTGGGATCTGGGGCACCTGCGTGACCATCTCGACCTGCTCCATGGCGACCGCGCCTCGAAGGTGTCTGCGTTCTGGACGATGTTGACACTCTCCGGGGTCATCGCGGTTGCCGGGGTGCTGGGTAACTCGACGGCCACCGTGATCGGCGCCATGATCATCGCCCCGCTCGGGGTGCCGATCATGGGCGTCGCCCTCGGCATCGTCCGAGGCGAAGGTGGCCTGGTGGCCCGATCGGGCGCGTTCGTGGCAGGCGGCGTCGTCCTCGTGGTCGGGATAGGCCTGGTCGCCTCGGCCATGCTGCCTCGCACGACCGACCTGCTCACCAATCCCCAGGTCACCGGCCGCACCTCGCCGACGCTGGTGGACATGATTGCCGCTGTCGCCACCGGGCTGGCCGGCGCGGTGGGCATGTCCCGGCGCGACGTGAGCGATGTGCTGCCCGGGGTCGCGATAGCCATCTCACTGGTCCCGCCGCTCGGCGTCGTCGGGGTATGCGCCGGCCAGGGCCTGTGGGAGATGGCGCTGGGCGCGTTCGTGCTCTTCGCGTCGAACATGGTGGCCATGGTCCTGGCTGGCACCCTCACCTTCACGGCATACGGGTATGCGACGGAGGTGGCGACCGGCGGGCCGGTCGGCCATCTGCGCCGCCGCCGCGCCTACACCGCCGTCGCTGCCGGCCTGGTGCTCGTCATGATTCCCTTGCTGGCGAACACCGTCGCCACCACCCTGATCGCCCTGTGGACCCAGCGCGTCTCGAACGCCGCCCAGGCCTGGGTCGGGCAGGTTCCTGGAGCGCGCGTCACCGGCGTGACCGTCGAGTCTCGAACAGCGGTGATCAGCATCATCTGCCCCGGAGAGCCACCGAGCGTGTCGGAGCTGATGAAGGCACTTGATGGTCAGGTGCCCGATGGTGTTCAGATCATGGTCGACACCTCGGTTGGCAAGCAGATCGACGCGGGAGTCGTCGGCGGGCCACCTGTGAAGGGGACTGCGGGAACCGTCCCACAGCCTCTTGGAAAGGACGGTGGCGGTTGGCCAGGCGAGCCTTCGACGTAGTGCTCGACTGAACCTGCGAGGTGAATGATGTCGCTCGTGTGGTCCCGCAAGAACGCCGGTCAGGACCTGCGCGCGGGGTTGGTGCTCGGTGTGGAGAGCATCCCCGACGGGCTGGCCGCCGGGCTCCTGGCCGGGGTGAATCCCGTCTTCGGGCTCTACGGGTACCTCTTCGGGACGGTTGCCGGCGCGTTGGCGACCAGTTCGGTTTTCATGACCGTCCAGGCCACCGGAGCGATGGCGGTGATCATTGCTGACGTGCCGGTCGTGACAACGGGCCCGGATGCGGCCAGGGCTTTGTTCACCCTCTCGATGATCACCGGGCTGGTGATGCTCGCTCTCGGTCTGCTCCGGATGGGCAGGCTCGTGCGATTCATCCCGAACGCCGTTCTGACCGGGTTCATCAATGCTGTCGCGGTGAACATCGTCCTGGGGCAGCTGGCGAACCTCACCGGATACGAATCCGACGCTGGCAACCGGGTGACACGCTCGATCGACACCCTTGTTCACGTGAGCTCCTTCGACTGGGCGACCCTCGCGATCGGACTGGCCACCATCGCCCTCATCCTCCTGCTCGAGCGGACCCGCGTGGGGGCGCTCGCTCTCGTGGTCGCTGTGGTGGTGACCTCGGCCGTCGCCGCTGTTCTGGGGCTGGCAGCGGTCAAGACCCTGAGCGACATCGCCACGATCCCGTCGATGCTTCCGCACCCGACCGTCCCTGACCTGGCCCTGGTGCCGGCACTGCTGCTGCCTGCGCTGTCGCTCGCGCTGGTCGGCCTGGTGCAGGGCGCAGCCATCAGCAGCTCCATGCCCAACCCGGACGGGCGCTACCCGGATGCCTCAGGAGACTTCCGCGGGCAGGGCATCGCCAACGTCGCGGCCGGCGTCTTCCAGGGCATGCCCGTGGCTGGTTCCATGTCGGCCACCTCGCTGGTCACGGTGTCAGGGGCACGCTCCCGGCTGGCGAACCTCAGCGCCGGGCTCACCATGGCGGTTCTCATTCTCACCGTCGGGGGGCTGATCGGCGGGATCGCGATGCCCGCACTGGCCGGACTGCTCATCCTCGTCGGTATGCGAACGTTCAAGCCAGACAACGTCGCCATGGTATGGCGGACGGGCCGCACCCAGGCCACGGTGATGGTGACCACGTTCGTGCTCACCCTCCTGATCCCGCTCCAGTACGCGGTCCTGGTCGGCGTGGGCCTGTCGGTCGTCCTCTACGTCGCCTCGCAGTCCAACAGGGTCACCATCACCAGGTGGGTCTTCGATGAGCCGGATGGTCTCGCGATCGAAGCGCCGGTGCCGGCCGAGCTGCCGGCGGGCGAGACCGTCGTCCTGCAGCCCTACGGCAGCCTCTTCTTCGCAGCCGCGCCCGTCTTCGAGGAGCAGCTGCCGCGGGTCACCGTGGCTTCGACCGGGTCCGTGGTCATCATTCGCCTGCGTGGCAAGCAGGAGCTCGGAAGCACCTTCATCACGGTCCTGGCACGCTACTGCGACCAGCTCGACGAGGTGGGCAGCGCCCTGATGCTCGCCGGACTCGGCGACCGGGTGTACCGCCAGCTGGAGACGACCGGGGTCCTGACCACGATCGGGCCGGACTCCGTATTCACCGCGACACCTCGGGTCACCGAATCGCTGCGGCAGGCTCTCGCCGCCGCGCAGGCGTGGAGAGCGACGCGGCCGGGCGACGAGCGGAGTCCCGGCTGACCCGGCTGCCCGGTATGGCGCCGGGATCCGCGCGCTGATCGACACCCCCGACTGGCGCCGACCCAAGGGCAGCGTCTGCGCAGGCGGGCGCTGTCCGGGTGCCAATCGCACGACGCGGGCACCGTCGACCCGGCGGCAGGCAGCCATTATCGGCTGCCGAGCCGCCAGGCAGGCTGACTGACCCAACGAAGCGAACGACTCGTCGCACACGTGTATTTCCGAGGCGCGAGTGAGTCGAGGTCTCCGGGACGAACAGCGGGACCTTTGGTCGGGTGACAGGCTCTTCGCCTGCGGCCTCTTCGTCCCAGCGAAGCGCAATGCCGGCTGGGGGAGCCCGTTCGATGAGCAGGTCAAGGTCCGGATTTGTTGCGGTACTTGCGGTATTTTGCTGCGGTACTGGAAGCAGAAAGGCCCTCACCATCTCTGGCGCGGGCCTTCAGGGATGACCTGCGGAAACATGGTCGGGGTGACAGGATTTGAACCTGCGGCCTCTTCGTCCCGAACGGGGGACCACAGTGCGCTGCCGTGCCATTGAGCACGGGCGGTGGCGTTCTGAACACGATAGTGGTGCGTCTGGTTCGTCCAGTGCGATCCGATGTGCTCGGGTTTGTTCCTTTTTTGTTCCCTGGCTTCATGTCCGCTTCGGGGTGTGACGGGGACTCATCGTTGTGGGAATCCGGGGGCCTTGACCCAGGCCGCGGCCCGGCCTCGACCTTCTGGCCTCACCTTGCCCTCGTTCTTCAACTGCTCGAGCGTTAGCCGGATTGTCGGGTCGCTGACCCCGGGCAGGGCGACCCGCACGTCGGCGATCTTGAAGATCTGCGGCGCATGCGTCAGCACATACTCACGGACGCGGTCCTGCTTCGTCCCTGTCGACCTGTCGGACGCGGCCCGTTGCTCGAACCCCTTGTAGGCCCGCGCGAGGACGCGGGTGAAGTACGCCAACCAGGGCCAGGGGTCGTTGGTCTGCTCATGCCAACCGTGGGTGGAGGCCAGGAGAGCCGCATAGTAGCCGTCGGCCGACTCGGCGATGAGCTGCTCGAGCGAGACGTATCTGCCGACGGTGTATCCGGTGTCATCGAGCAAGGCGTTCGTGAGCGCCCGCACGACACGACCGTTCCCATCTGCAAACGGGTGGATGGTCAACAGGTCCAGCGCGAACAACCCGACCAAGAGCACCGGATGGTGCCGGCCTTGGGTGAGCGCGTCTTTGTACCGGTCGATGAGCTCTACGGTGAAGTACTCGGTGCTGGCTGCCGAGACGGGGACGAAACGGACCTCCACTGACCCGTCCGGCGATCGGTCGACCACCAGGTTGTCGCTGTCTTTGAACCGGCCGCCGCCCACGTTCGTCTGCTCGAACAGATTCCGGTGCAGGTGCAGCAAGAGGCCGACGTTCAGCGGTCGCCAGTCCTGGCCGAAGAGGTAGTCCAAGGCCGCGCGGTAGCCGGCGAACTCCTGCTCGCTGCGGGTCCGCAGTGTTGTCACCTTGCCCACGATGATCGCTGCCGCGCGCGCTTGGTCATCCACCACCACCCCCTCAAGGGCCGACGATGCGGTGATGCTGGCGATCCGGGCCCGGTTCGCCAGTTCGGTGAGCAGGGCAGGCAGCTGGTTGCGGAACAACTCCTGTCGGCCACGACCGATATCGATCTGGGCAAGCTGCATGACGACCGGACCGGGCACGAATCCCAGCGACCGGTCGAGATCCACAAACGACAGCAACAGAACCTCCTAGAGAAGCCACCAAACACGCTAACCCACGATCATCTTATGTAGATTACGGGTTCTATTGGGTAGTTTGCCAGGACAATGAGCCATCTGCTGCCGACCAGGCGCCAACTACTGCCGGAGGGTGCACGTCGTCAGACTGCATCCGGCGGACGTCCCGACCGAAGGCCCCTTCGTTGCGGACGGGGGATCACAGTGCACTGAAGGACCCTGCTGTGCCGCGGGGTCTGCTGCCTCGTGCCGGGAGACCGGGTCTTCTTCTGACCGTCGAAGTGGGCTCCGGCTTTCCATGGGGTTCCCTCGTGTTCCCCTCAGCGTTCCTTTTGGGGACCCCGGGCAGCAAGCGAGGCCCTCACCTAGTCCGGTGGGGGCCTCTGGCCTGCGGGAATACTGGTCGGGGTGACAGGATTTGAACCTGCGGCCTCTTCGTCCCGAACGAAGCGCGCTACCAAGCTGCGCCACACCCCGTAACCCGCCGGCTGCATCGTGATGCGGCCAGCGATGCAAGAGACTATCGGAGCAGGGCGGCTACTGCCGAATCGGGTCCGGTTTCAGCCGGTGGCAGGCTTGGCCGTCAGGGTCAGCAGCGTCGCCTCGGGACGGCAGGCAAACCGCACCGGAGCGTACGGCGAGGTGCCCAGCCCGGCTGACACCTCCATCCAGGCCGCACCGGCCGGCACCTGCGATGAGGGCGTTGCGCCGGCGCCAGGCCACCACCGCGAGACGCCCTTGGCCCGGTGGCGGTCCAGGTCGCAGTTGGTCACCAGCGTCCCGTAGAACGGCAGGCAGAGCTGCCCGCCGTGGGTGTGCCCGGCGATCACCAGGCCGGCGCCGTCAGCTGTCATCGCGTCCAGGACCCGCAGGTATGGCGCGTGGGTCACTCCCACGGTCAGCGCGGCTGAGGCGTCGGCTGGCCCGCGCACCATGTCGTAACGGTCGTACTTCAGGTGCGGGTCGTCCACGCCGACGAACTCCAGGGCCTGCCCGTTGACGTTCAGGGTGGCTCGCGTGTTGGACAGGTCCGCCCAGCCGGCCCGGGTGAAGGCGTCGGTCAGGTCGGTGGTCGGCAACGGGACGCTCGCACGCGAGCTGGCGTACCCCTTGGTCAGGTAGAGCCCCGGGTTCTTGAAGGTCGGCGCAAAGTAGTCGTTGGAGCCCAGTACGAACACCCCCGGGACGGTGAGCAGGGGCTCCAGCGCTCGCAGCACGGCGGGAACGGCCTCGAGGTCGGCCAGGTTGTCGCCGGTGTTGATGACGAGGTCCGGGTCCAGGGCGGCCAGCGAGCGGATCCAGGCGATCTTTCTCGACTGGCGGGGGACCAGGTGGATGTCGGAGAGGTGCAGGACCCGCAGCGAGGCCGCGCCGGGAGGCAGGACCGGGACGCTGAACCGGCGCAGGGTGAAGGCGTTGCGCTCGATCAGGGATGCGTAGCCTAGGCCCCCGGCCCCGAGGGCGGTCAGACCGGCGACGGCTCGCAGAGTGGATCTCGTATGACTCACAGGTCCATCCTCGCAAACGCGGCACCTGCTGGCACCTGGGCAGTGTCAGACTGCAGATATGACAGAACCGGGCACCGCACAGCTGAAGGCCACCCTGCGCACCAACCTGCACACCTCGATGCGTGAGCATGACAAGGTGCGTTCGGAGACGCTGCGGATGGCCCTGAGCGCCATCACCAACGAGGAGGTGTCGGGCAGCACCGCTCGCGAGCTGTCCGATGACGAGGTTCTGCGGGTGGTGGCCAAGGAGGCCAGAAAGCGGCGCGAGGCGGCCTCGGCGTACAACGAGGCGAAGCGGCCAGAGCTCGCGGCCAAGGAAGAGGCCGAGCTGGTCATCCTGGAGGCCTACCTGCCGGCCCAGCTGACCGATGCCGAGCTTGAGGTGCTGGTCGCCCGGGCCCTGACCGAGACGGGCGCCACCGGGATGGCGCAGATGGGCCAGGTCATGAAGGCCGCCGGCGCACTGGTCGCCGGCCGGGCCGACGGCGGACGTGTTGCGGCGATCGTGAAGTCGGCGCTGGCCGCGAGGTAGGCAGCCTCAGCCTCGCCGGGTGGCTACCTCCGGCAGGGCCTTGGACCTCCGGGGGTGCACTTGGGCAGCTTTCCGCGCGGGTTGGCGCCAGGGTTGTTCGGGGTCGACGCGGCCGGTGCGGGCACCGGTCGGACGAACCCGGCAGAGGTCAGGATGACGACCGTGGTGCCCCGAAGTGCCTTCGACGCGGGCAGCGTGCCGACGACCATGCCTGCCGGGTAGGAGGAGTTGCTCACCGAGCCGCCGACCACCGGGTTGAACTCGGCCGAGCTGATCGCCTGCATGGCTCCGGCCACGCTCATCCCGCCGACGTTCGGGATGTCGACCAGGTCGCCGGACTGCACCTTGTTCCCGGGGCTGCCGAAGCCGAGGTTCGGCATCCCGGCTGACGCGCGGTCCATGATCTGCTTCCAGATCGGCGCGGCGATGGTGGCACCGAAGACCTCACCGCCGTAGGTCTGCCCGCCAAGGGTGAGGTCCTGCATCCTGGCTCTCTGGCGGTCGTCAACCGGTGTGCCGACCCAGACCGCGGTGGCCAGCTGTGGGGTGTAGCCGGCGAACCAGGTCTCGTTGGTGCCGCCCTGCTCCGTGGAGTTGCCGGCTGTGCCGGTCTTGCCTGCCGCGATACGTCCACCGGCAAGCTCGTTGCCCGAGCCCGTGCCGTTGGTGATCACGGCCTCGAGGATCTGGGTGACTCCGCTGGCCACCTCGGGTGACAGCGCCCGGCGGCACTGGCCCTTGCCGAGCGGGAGCAGCTTCTTGTCGCTGGTGGTGATGGTGAGCACCGGGGAGGGCTCGCAGTAGATGCCGCCGGAGGCGATGGCGGCGTAGGACGAGGCCAGGGTCAGCGGCGAGACGCTGTCAGAGCCCAGCGTGATCGCGGACGGGCCGCTGGACTGCTTGGTCACCGGGCTGTAGCTGATGTACTTGCCGCTGCCGCCCTGGTGCAGCCCGAGGTTGGTCATCATGTCCCGGACCTTGCAGGCGCCAAGCTTGGCGACCAGCCCGGCGAAGGCGGTGTTCACGGAGAACGCTGTCGCCTCGGTCAGGCTGAGTGTCCCGTTACGCCGACCTTCGTCGTTGTGGACCGCCCAGGTCGTGCCTGGCACGACGGAGCACTGGTCGCCGGGCGGGTAGTCGCCGTGGGTGAAGTACGCCGCGGCCGTCGGGCTGGCCGCGCGCGCGTTGATGGAGGAGTCGATCGGCATGCCGGAGTTGAGCGCCTGAGCCACGGCGAACATCTTGGCGGTCGACCCGAACGCGAACCCGCCGGCGCCGCCGTACTTGGCATCGACCGCCCAGTTCACCGACGTCTTGCCGGGCGTGTCCTTGAGGGCATACGTCGTGTTCTGGACGATCGCCAGCACATTGCCGGTGCCGGGCTCGATGACGGCGGCGGCGGCTCCGACCGGCGTCTGCTTTCCGTTGGCGTCAGTCATCGTGCTGCCGGGCGGAACCTTGGCGTCGAGCTCCTTCTGGGCGGCCGCCATGATCTTGGGGTTGAGCGTCGTCTGGATGGTCAGTCCGCCGCGGTTGATCCGCTTGTCGCGTTCCGCACGGGTCTTGCCCAGGGCGGGCAGGTCCTTCAGATACTCCTTGATGTACTCGCAGAAGTAGGGGTACGGCGAGAGTGAGCAGGAGTTCTGGGCCGGCTTGGGGTTGAGTGCCATCTTGGACGCCCTGGCGTACTTCCACTCCCGGGTGGTGATCAGCTTCAGCTGGTACATCCGGTCGAGCACGACGTTGCGCCGGGTCAGTGCCTTCGCGGGGTACTTGATCGGGTCGGTCACGCTCGGTGCCTGGACCAGGCCGGCCAGGGTCGCGGCCTGCGCCAGGTTGACCTTGGAGGCCTTGACCCCGAAGTAGTGGCGGGCCGCGGCCTCGACCCCGTAGGCCTGGCCTCCGTAGTACACGAGGTTGAGGTAGCCGGTGAGGATCTGGTCCTTGGTCTCGGTCTTCTCCAGCGTGACGGCGTACTTGAGCTCCTGGAGCTTGCGGGTGTAGTTCTTGGCGGTGGCAGCCCTGGCGGCCACGAGATTGTCGTTGCGCAGGGCGTTCTCCTGCAGCGTGATCTTGACGTACTGCTGGGTGAGGGTGGACGCACCCTGGGTGCCGCCGCCGCGCAGGTTGGAGACGATGGCGCGGCCGACGCCCTGGGGGTCGACGCCTCCGTGCTCGTAGAAGCGGCTGTCCTCGATCGCGATCTGGGCCTGGCGCATGACCGGGGCGATCTGGGCCAGTGGCACGATGACGCGGTTCTCGTCATACGGGGTGGCGATCAGGGTGCCGTCGCTGGCCAGGATTCGGGACTGCTCGGACAGCGGGTTCTGGGTGAACTCCCCGGGCAGTGCGTCAAAGACGGCCACGCCCCCGCGGGCAGCGGCTCCGGTGGCCGCCACGGTGGGCATCATCAGCCCTGCTCCAAGCAGGCCGAGGACCACAGAGGTCGCAACGAGTGCTCCGAGGAGGCTCAATACGTTGGCGAGGTTCGAGCCGCGTGCCTGCATGTGCCAAGGGTAGCCGGGGACCTCGGTGGATCGCACGCAGCAAAGCAGAAGTGACTAGTTACTTCGGTGTGCCGGAACTACCCCAAAGCGTCATATCCGTCATATCCGTCACTCCATATCGTTTGAGACATAGAGCGAGCGACCATGTCCGGCATACCGCATGGCACGGATTTCTCAGGGGAGGTCAGCATGTCACTTACCACGACACATCACGAAGATGTCTCGACAGGGCAGTTTACCTGGGTTGAGCAGTGGGCATTGCAGGGAGCATGTATCGAGGCTGAGCCTGACGCCCTGTTCGTCCGCGGAGCCGCCCAGCAGCTTGCCAAGCAGGTCTGCATGAGCTGCCCGGTCATCGCCGAGTGCCTGGCCGATGCGCTGGACAACCGCACCGAGTTCGGGGTGTGGGGCGGGATGACCGAGCGCGAGCGTCGTGCGCTGCTCAAGCGTCGTCCGGGTGTCATTTCCTGGCGGGCGCTGTTCGAGGCCGACCGGATGCGTCAGGAACGCCCCGCGTCCTGACCAGAGGTGCGCAGGCTCGGCCTGTGTGCTCTCGCCGGCCGCAAACGCGCCCTTTCTCGTCGTGCCCGCCGCGAGCAGTCCTGCCCGGTCAGTGACCCGCCAGGGCCGCACCCACCGCGCGCAGCCCTGCCAGGTCGTGGATGTCTCCTGACGCCGCCGGAACCTCAACCATCGGTATGCCGGGATGCCCGGCGATGAACCTCTTGGCCAGGGACTCGTGGCGGGCCGCGATCTCGGCCTGAACGGCGTGCAACCGCAGCAGGCCCTGCGTGATGGCCGTGCTAACGGAGACCTCTGCCGGGGCGTCGGCTGAGCCGTTGCCCTCGTCCCCCAGCTCCTCGGCCGCCCCGAGCGCTCGGGCGGCGGACAGGCCAGGCGCCGATACGCGGTACATCCGGTTGACCACCAGCCCGGCCAGCGGCATCTCTTCCTCGTCCAGGCGGTCTACGAAGAACGAGGCCTCGCGCAGCGCATCCCGTTCCGGGGCGGCCACCACGATGAAGGTGGTTGTCCGGTCGCTCAGCAGCGCATACGTGTGATCGGCGCGTTTGCGGAACCCGCCGAACATCGTGTCCAGGGCGGCCACGAACGTCTGAACGTCGGTGAGCATCTGACCGCCGAGCACCTTGGTCAGGGTCTTGGTCACCACGTTCACGCCGGCGCTGAACACCTTCAGATACGCCCGGCCACCGGCCTTGGCCGGCGCGGCCAGGATCCGGATGAAACGGCCGTCCAGGAAGGACCCGAGGCGTTTGGGTGCGTCCAGGAAGTCCAGGGCCGAACGGGACGGCGGGGTATCGACGACGATGAGGTCCCAGCGCGGGTTGTCCGGGTCGCGGTCCGCTTCCAGCCGCAGCTGGCCGAGCTTCTCCATCGCCATGTACTCCTGGGTCCCGGCGAACGAGCTCGAGACTGCCTGGTAGAAGGGGTTGGCCAGGATCTGGGCGGCTTTTTCCGGGGTGGAATGGGCTTCGACGACCTCGTCGAAGGTGCGCTTCATGTCCAGCATCATCGCGTCCAGGGAACCGCCGGTCCTGATGTCGATGTTGTCCACCGGTCTCGGCGTGTTGTCCAGCGTGGTCAGGCCGAGCGACTGCGCCAGGCGCCGGGCAGGGTCGATGGTCAGCACGACGACCTTGCGGCCGGACTCGGCGGCCCGCAGTCCCAGCGCCGCCGCCGTAGTGGTCTTGCCGACCCCTCCGGCTCCGCAGCAGACGACGATCCGGATCTGCGGATCGTCGATCAGGGCGTCGATGTCCAGAACGGCCGTCATCAGGCCATCCCCTGGGCGACGAGCAGCTCGGCCATCTCGCGGATGCCGTTGGCGTCCACGCCCTCGGACAGCGAGGGCAGCCGGTAGCTCGGCCGGCCCAGACCTGCGATGACCATGGCCTCGTCGCGCTCCAGAGCCATCCGCTCGGCATGGTCCCTGGCCTCCGTGAGCAGTCCCGTCACGACGGCGTCAGTGGGCCTGAGGTGGACCCGGCTCAGGTCTGCCGCGACGTCCGCGCGCGAGATGGTGCCCAGTGCTGCCGTCTCCAGCACGTCCGGGGACAGGATCTCCTCGCGCACCTGGTTGACCACGATGCCACCGACCGGCATCCCGACGGCCCGCAGCTCGGCGATGGTGTCGACCGTCTCCTGGACCGGCATCTCCTCGAGCAGGGTCACCAGGTGCACCGCGGTCTGCGGGGACTTCAGCATGGCCGTGATCGAGTTGGCCTGGGACCGGATCGGTCCCACCCTGGCCAGGTCCGCGACCTCGTGGTTGACGTTCAGGAAGCGCACCACCCGGCCGGTCGGCGGGGCGTCCAGCACCACGGCGTCGTAGGCGGGGGCGGCTCCTGGCCCCTTGGCCCGATGCTCCTTGCGGCGTCGTACCGCCTCATAGACCTTGCCGGTCAGCAGCACGTCGCGCACCCCGGGCGCGATCGTGGTGGCGAAGTCGATGGCGCCGAACTTCTCCAGGACCCCGCCAGCCCGGCCGAGCTTGTAGTACATCTGGAGGTACTCCAGCAGCGCGGCCTTGGCGTCCACCGAGAGTCCGAAGACTTCGCCACCGCGGGAGGCGTGGGCGACCCGGGTCTCTGTCGAGGCCAGCGGGGGGACCTCGAAGGTCTGGCTGATGCCCTGGCGCCCCTCGACCTCGGCCAGCAGCACCCGTTTTCCCAGACTCGCCAGGGCCAGGGCCAGGGCCGCCGCGACGGTGGTCTTGCCGGTGCCGCCCTTGCCGGTGACGATGTGCAGTCGCACGCCGTCCCAGTCGGCGTCGCGGGCCGACGCCGATTCCGGTGCCATACCCAAGAGACTAAGGGGCCGGGGCAACCCGGGAGGCAGTGAAGCGCGAGCCCGGCCGGCCGTGCGGGCAGGGCGGCAACCCGGTCTAGGCTGCCTTCATGGCTACCTGGGAGTACGCAACCGTTCCACTGATCTCGCACGCCACCAAGCAGATCCTCGACCAATGGGGCGAGGACGGCTATGAGCTGGTGCAGGTCGTGACAGGCCCCGACGGCAACGGTCTGGTGGCTTACCTCAAGCGAGAGAAGGAATAGAGCATGTCCGCAGTTGAAGATCGCCTTGCCGAGCTGGGCCTCACGGTCCCGGATGTCGCCATGCCGGTGGCCGCCTACCTGCCCGCCGTTCGTGACGGTGACCACATCTTTACCTCGGGCCAGCTGCCGATGGTCTCCGGTGCCCTGACGCAGACGGGCAAGGTGGGTGACGGGGACGGACTTGTCCCCGCCGCGGACGCCAAGAAGCTGGCACAGATCTGCGCCCTGAACGCGATCGCCGCCGTCAAGGCCCTGGTCGGCGACCTGGACAAGGTCACCCGGGTGGTCAAGGTCGTCGGCTTCGTGGCCAGCGACCCGTCGTTCACCGGGCAGCCCGGCGTCATCAACGGGGCCTCCGAGCTGCTCGGCACGGCCTTCGGCGACGCCGGGGTCCACGCGCGTTCGGCAGTGGGCGTTGCCGTTCTGCCGCTCGATGCGCCGGTCGAGGTCGAGATCATCGTCGCGGTCAGGTGACTGAGCATCACCAGCCAGGTTCGTGACTTCGCCGCAGGGGCGCTGGCCGGCCGGGCCAGGGACTGGCTGACCGGCCCTCGCCCCGCGGTGGTCCACGCCAGGTCCGCCGCCACGGTGATGATCCTGAGGGACCGCGAGGAGGCCGGCTCCGGCGTGGATGTCTTCATGCTGCGGCGTTCGGCCAGCATGGAGTTCGCCCCGCGGATGATGGTGTTCCCGGGCGGCGGCGTGGATCCACGCGATGCCGACCCGGGCCTTCCCTGGGCCGGGCCCTCACCGGCCGAGTGGGGCCGGCTGCTGATCGCCGACGAGGCCACCGCGCGCGAGCTCGTGGTGGCGGCCGTCCGCGAGGTGTTCGAGGAGTGCGGGGTGCTGCTGGCCGGGCCCGACGTCGGCTCCGTGGTCGGGGACGTGAGCGGTCCGGCGTGGCAGGCCGAGCGGGTCGCCCTGCTGTCCCGCGAGCTCTCGCTGGCCCAGCTGCTGATCGGCCGCGGCCTGGTGCTGCGCTCGGACCTGCTGCGAGCCAGGGCCCACTGGATCACCCCCGAGTTCGAGCCGAAGCGTTACGACACCCGGTTCTTCGCCGCGCTGCTGCCGCAGGGGCAGATCGCGGATGACCAGACCAGTGAGGCAGACCACGCCGACTGGGCCGACCCGGTCCGCCTGCTCGAGGACTACGCGAGCGGGGTGGCGCTGATGCTGCCGCCGACCGTGGTCTGCGTTGAGCAGGCCGCCGCTGCCGGCTCGGTGGCCGAGTTCCTGTCCGCCGAGGTCGGGATGGCGCCGATCATGCCGGTGCCCGTTCAGGTCGACGACGCCCTGGTCATCCGTTGCACCCTGACCGGACCTCAGCCGCTCCCGCTGGCGGGGGAATGACGCCCGGCTGGACCGGTGGCGACGTGACCGCGCGGGCGACCTGTGTGCTGGCGCCGAACCCGGGCGCGATGACGCTGGAGGGCACCAACACCTGGGTGCTGATGGAGCCGGGCTCGGCGCAGTGCGTCGTGGTCGATCCCGGACCCCTTGATGAGCGGCATCTGCAACGGGTGCTGGACGTCGTGGCCGGCCGCGGGGCGCGGGTCGGGCTCACCCTGCTCACCCACGGCCATGCGGACCATGCTGAGTCGGCCGGCCGCTTTGGCGAGCTCACCGGAACGCCGGTCCGGGCGCTCGGCGCGGGCCACGACGGCCTCGCCGGCGGCGATCACCTGAGGGTTGCTGGCCTGGACCTGGCCGTGGTGGCCACTCCCGGGCATACCGGCGACTCGGTGTCGTTCCTGCTGGCCGCCGAGAATGCTCTGCTGACCGGCGACACCATCCTGGGCAGGGGGACCGCGATGGTGGCCTGGCCCGATGGTGAGCTCTCGGCATACCTCGCGTCCCTGCAGCGGATCGAGGCGATGACCGGCGCCGGCGAGGTGACCAAGATCCTGCCGGGCCACGGTCCCACCCTGCCGGATGCCGCAGGTGTCGTGCGTTACTACCTCGATCACCGCTCGGAACGGCTGGAGCAGGTGCGAGCCGCCGTCGGGCTCACCGACGCGGACGCGGACGCCGATGCCGTGCTGGAGACGGTGTATGCCGACGTCCCCCGTGAGCTGTGGCCGGCGGCCCGGCTCAGCGTGCTGGCCCAGCTGGAGTACCTGCGCACCCACCCCTGACCCGGCACGGTCAGCGGGCGGCTGGGTCAGCGGGCCCGGCGCTGGATCCGTTCGATGTCGATCAGCACGACCGCACGGGCCTCGAGCTTGATCCAGCCCCGGGTGGCGAAGTCGGCCAGCGCCTTGTTGACGGTCTCGCGGGAGGCACCCACGAGCTGGGCGAGCTCTTCCTGAGTCAGGTCATGGGCCACCAGGATGCCGTCCTCTGAGGCCCGGCCGAACCTGTTGGACAGGTCCAGCAGCGCCTTGGCGACCCGTCCGGGCACATCGGTGAAGACCAGGTCGGACAGTGCCTCGTTGGTGCGACGAAGGCGCCGGGCGAGGGCTGCCAGCATGGTTGAGGCGACCGCTGGGCGTCCGGACAGGAATACGGTGAGGTCCTCGTGGCCGAGGGCGATCAGCTGCGTCTCGGCGACGGCGGTGGCTGTCGCGGTGCGGGGCCCCGGGTCGAACAGGCTCAGCTCGCCGAACATCTCACCGGGCCCCAGGATCGCCAGGAGGTTCTCCCGGCCGTCGATGCTGGTCAGGCCGAGCTTGATCTTGCCCTCGCCGATCACGTACAGCCGATCACCCCGGTCGCCCTCGCGGAAGAGAACGTCGCCACGCTCCAGGCGTGAGGCCGTCATCGACTCCATCAGGGCGTTGGCAGCGTCATCATCAAGTGCGGCGAAAAGGGGTGCTTGTCTCACGACATCAATGTCCACGCCGCATAGTCTGCCAGAGCCTCTATGTGCGGTTCGGGCCGTCCACCATGACCTCTATTCTGGCAGGGTGCCTGCCCCCTCAAAGCCCGAGTCTCCGGTCGCCCTGACCCGCCGCGCCCGCAAGGTCTACCGGACCCTGGCCGAGCGCTATCCCGATGCCCACTGTGAGCTCGACTTCGAGACTCCGCTGCAGCTTCTGATGGCCACGGTGATGTCTGCCCAGACCACGGATGTCAGGGTGAACCTGGTGACTCCGGCGCTTTTTGCCCGGTATCGCAGCGCCGCTGACTACGCCTCGGCGGACCGCGCCGAGCTCGAGACGATGATCCAGTCCACCGGCTTCTATCGTGCCAAGACCGACTCGCTGATCAAGATTGGCACGGCACTGGTCGAGCGGTTCGGGGGCGAGGTGCCTGCCCGGCTCAAGGATCTGGTCACCCTGCCGGGGGTGGGACGCAAGACGGCCAACGTGGTCCTGGGCAACGCCTTCGGGGTCCCGGGGATCACCGTGGACACACATTTCGGCCGGCTGGCCAGGCGCTTCGGCTGGACGGCCGAGGAAGACCCGGTCAAGGTGGAGCAGGTAGTGGGGGCACTGTTCCCCAAGAGGGACTGGACCATGCTCTCGCACGTGCTGATCTTCCACGGCCGACGTACCTGCCACTCGCGCAGGCCAGCGTGTGGCGCCTGCCCCGTCGCCAGCTGGTGCCCGTCCTACGGCGACGGTGAGACCGACCCCGCCAAGGCCCTGTTGCTGCTCAGGTACGAGCTCAGCCCGGTCAAGCCATGAAGGGCCCCGGGATGAGCGGCCCGCCGGTGGGACAGGTCGGGCCACGGGTGCCGCAGCCGGAGTGGATGGCGCACCTGGTGACCCAGCTGGGCCGCCAGGACCCGAGCTTCTTCAGCCGGTTCCTGCCTCCCGACGAGGGTGGTCGGCGCTCGGCCGTGCTGATCCTGTTCGGGCCGGGGGACGACGGCGAGGACGTGGTGCTGACCGAGCGGTCGCACAGCATGCGCTCGCACGCGGGCCAGGTGTCCTTCCCGGGCGGTGCGCTAGACCCCGGTGACGCCGGTCCGGTCGAGGCTGCCCTGCGCGAGGCTCAGGAAGAGGTGGGCCTCGACCCGGCGGGGGTGGAGATCGTCGCTGAGCTGCCGGACCTGTACCTGCCGCCCAGCAACTTCGTGGTCACTCCCGTGCTGGCCTGGTGGGCCCAGCCGGGCCAGATCAGCGTCGTCGACCACCTCGAGGTGGCCAGGGTGCTCCGGGCGCCGCTGTCCGAGCTCACCGACCCGGCACGTCGGTTCACGGTCACCCACCCCAGTGGCTTTGTCGGCCCGGCGTTTGATGTCGACGGCCTGCTCGTCTGGGGGTTCACCGCCGGGATCCTGTCCAAGGTCCTCGAGCTGGCCGGCCTCGAACGGGCCTGGGACAGATCCGACCGTCGCCCCGTGGCACCGGATCTGATCAGCACCGACGACGTCTCTGCGCCGCCACCCGCCGGCTCGCGGAACGGGCCGGCAAAGAGGCCACCGACCTGGCCGCACCCTGAGTTGCCAGAGGGTCCGAGATGATGGCGAACGGCCTCGACCTCGTGCTCGCAGTCGTGCTGGTGAGCTACGCCTTCATCGGCTACCGGCACGGGTTCGTGGTCAGCGTGATGTCCCTGGTCGGCTTCCTGGCCGGCGGGGCGCTCGGCATGCTGCTGTTGCCCGAGCTGTTGCGGCACTGGGACACCGTCGACAACAACGTCTTGCTGCGCACCGTCGTGCTGGTTCTCGGGGTGTTCCTGATCGCTGCGATGGGCCAGTCGATCGCCGTCGCCATGGGCTTCCGCCTGCGCAGCGGGCTACGCGACCAGCCTGGGCGGGTGGCGGACTCGGTGCTGGGCGCGGTGGCCACGGTGCTGGCTGTCTCCGTGCTCGTCTGGTTCCTGGCCGGCGCCGTCCGGGGCGGCGCGCAGACTCCGCTGGCCAAGGCCATCGGCACCTCGCGGATCGTCTCGACGATCGACCGTTTTGTACCGGCACAGACCGGGCGGTTGTTTGCCGGGTTCCAGTCGGTTCTCGACCGTGAGGGCTTCCCCCGCGTCTTTGAAGGAGTCCGGGCCGAGCCGATCGCCCCGATCAGCCCGCCAGACAACCAGCTGTCCCTCGGGGCGGGTGTCGCCCGGGCTGCCGGGTCCATCGTCAAGATCACCGGCGTGGCCTCGTCCTGCAACCGGGAGCAGGAGGGCAGCGGCTGGGTGCTCGCCCCTGAGCGCGTGGTGACCAATGCCCACGTCGTTGCCGGGGTGACCTCCGAGCACGTACGAATCCAGGGAGCCGGGCGCTCGTACGACGCCGAGGTGGTCGTCTTCGACCCCCGGCGTGACCTCGCAGTGCTCTCGGTGCCGGGCCTGCCGGCCCCGGCGGCCACGCTGGGACCGGACCTCAAACGGTCCGGGGGCGCCATCGTGGCCGGCTTCCCGCTGAACGGGCCCTACCGCCTTGACCCGGCCAGGGTGCGCGACGTGGTCACCGCCACCGGCGCCGACATCTACGGCAAGCCGGGTGTCGTCCGTCAGGTCTACTCGCTCTTCGGCAGGGTGCAGCCCGGCAACTCGGGCGGGCCGCTGCTGTCGCCCAAAGGCTCCGTCGTCGGGATCGTGTTCGCCAGGTCGCTCGACGACGACAACACCGGGTACGCCCTCACGCTCGATGAGGCCCGGCCCGTTCTTGACGTCGCGAGCAGCTCATCCTCGCCGGTGAGCACCGGCGAGTGCGTCGCAGGTTAGCCGGCGAGTGGGTCGCAGGTCAGCTGGCGAGTGCGTCGCAGGTCAGGCAAGGGGCAGGGTGGCCAGCCAGCGCACGAGGTGGGCGTTGACCTCCGCAGGCGCTTCCTCGGGCAGGAAGTGCCCGGCCCCGGCGACGAAGTGCTGCTCGAACGAGCCCTCGACGTACTCAGCTGACAACGGGGCCAGGTCTGGCATCACCGCGCGGTCCTGGTCGCCCTGAAGCTGGAGCACCGGAACCGTGATCGCGGACTTCACGCAGTGGGCAAAACGCCGGCCGTCCAGACGCCACTGGCTGCGCACCACCCAGCGGTAGTACTCCGCGGCGGAGTGCGCGACGAACGGCAGGGCCATCGCCTCGGCGTAGCGGAGCGCCAGGTCGCGCGGCGGCCAGAGCCCCCTGGGGGCCGACCAGGCGCCCAGCAGGTGCTCGACGTAGTCGGGGCTCTTGGTCATCTGGTGCTCGGGCACGAAGGGGCGCTGCAGCCCTGCCAGATAGCCGTTGGCCCTGACCTGGGCGAGGTTGTTGACCGAGGCGCGGCGCAGGACCAGCGGATGCGGCATGCCCAGGGCTCCGACAGCCCTGGTCACCGCGGGCTGCATGGTGGGCATCGACCAGGCGATCCAGCCCCCCCAGCCGTGCCCGATGACGACCGCCTCGCTCTCGCCCAGTGATCGCACGATGCTCGCGACATCAGCGGCGAGGGTGAACGTGTCGTAGCCGCGGGGCGGCTTGTCCGAGGCTCCATAGCCGCGCAGGTCAATAGCCGCTACGTGGTAGCCGGCCCCGGACAGGGCGCTCAGCTGATCCCGCCAGGCCCACCAGAACTGCGGGAAACCGTGCAGCAGCACGACCAGCGGGCCCTGGCCGACCTCGGCCACATGGAAGCGGGCGCCGTTGGCGGAGACGAATCGATGCTCCCACGGTCCGTCGATGAGCACAGATGACGCATCGTTGGTCATATGGATGGATCTCGCTTCGGCGCGGCTGGATGTGGTCACGAAACAGTGCGTGGCTCAGCTGCTGCTGGGTCTGACGGCAGCGATGGTGTCCTGGGTGCTCTTGATGGCGCGTTTCGGCTTGCCCTGGACGCTGTCGATACTGTGCTTGCCGACGGCCACCAGGACTGCGCCGGTGATCAGCAGGACCAGGGCCACGATCAGGAAGGCAAGCCAGGGAGCCAGACCCGCCGCGACCAGCCCGTAGGCAGCCGCGATCAGGAGCAGGATCAGTGCCAGGAAGGCGAAGATGCCGGCCGCGGCGAACATCCCCGCGCCAAGCCCTGCCTTTTTGGCGTCGGCGGCGATCTCGGCCTTGGCCAGGGCCACCTCGCTGCGCACGATCGACGAGATGTCCTGGGTCGCATCGGACACGAGCTGGCCGAGGGTACGCTCCGCGGAGTCGTCATTCTGGCTGGTCATCGAACCTCACCTCCGGTGATATGTCTCCACGACCCTACTCAGTGCCGGACTGGAAAGCGTCAGGAACACCGTCGCCGTCGTCATCGCGTTCTTCTTCAAGGTGAATCTGACGATAGACCCGGTTGCGACGGCGCAGGACGATACCGGCCAGCAGTGCCGCCAGCAGCGATCCGACGAGCACGGCGAGCTTGACGTGCTCGGTGCGTTCCGAGCCCCCGCCGTACGCCAGCTCGCCGATCAGCAGGGAGACGGTGAACCCGATTCCGGCCAGCAGTGAGATGCCGAACACATCTGACCAGGCCAGCTCGTCGTCCAGCTCGGCACGGGTGAAGCGGGCGAACAGCCACGTCCCGCCGAACACCCCGATGGTCTTGCCGGCGACCAGTGCCACCACGACCCCGATCGCCGCCGGGTCCTGGACGGTCGCCGCCAGCCCGCCTCCGAGGATCGAGACACCGGCCGCGAAGAAGGCGAACACGGGCACCGCGAACCCGGCGGACAGGGGGTGGATCCGGTGCTCCATCCGCTGGGCCAGGCCTGCCTGGGCAGGGTCCTCGCCGGCACCGCGGCGCACCGGCACGAGCATGGCCAGCACGACTCCGGCGACGGTGGCGTGGATGCCGGAGGCGTGCACCAGTGCCCAGGCCGCGACGGCGATCGGCAGCAGCAGCCACCAGGCTGTGATCCGCCGCTGGACCAGGACGCCGAACAACGCCAGCGGGACTATCGCCCACAGCAGTGCCCTGACGTCGAGGCTGTCGGTGTAGAAGAGGGCGATGATGGTGATGGCCACCAGGTCGTCGACCACGGCCAGGGTGAGCAGGAACGACCGCAGCGCAGCAGGCAGGTGGGTCCCCAGCAGGGCAAGCACGGCCAGTGCGAACGCGATGTCGGTGGCCGTGGGGATGGCCCACCCGGAGAACAGGTCCGAGCCTGTACTGGAGCCGCCGGCCACCCCGGAGGACACCACGAGAAACAGGACGGCCGGGACCGCGACGCCGCACATGGCTGCGGCCACCGGCAGCGCGGCCTTTGCCGGGTCCTTCAGGTCGCCGATCACGAACTCTCGCTTGAGCTCCAGCCCGGCCACGAAGAAGAAGATCGCCAGCAGTCCGTCGGCCGCCCACTGACCCAGGGACAGATGCAGGTGCAACGACGCCGGGCCGACCTCGAAGGCCTTCAGTGCGGTGTACCCGTCCGACCACGGAGAGTTCGCCCAGATGATGGCCAGCACGGCGGCGGTGAGCAGCAGGGCGCCGCCGACTGTCTCGGTGCGCAGAGCGTTGGCGACGTACTGGGCCTCGGGCCAGCTCGACCGCCGGAACAGTCGCCGGGTCCGTGCGGGAGGGCCGTTCATGTGCCACCTCTGCCAATCGGGGTCGTCGAACACTCCGCCGACCAGACTTCCCGGCACACCACGGTGAGTCTATCGGCTCAGGCGTCGACCCGGCCGACAAGCCCCGGACGTGCTGGCAGGCTGCGGACCGGCCGGCAGGACGGCGGACCTCGGGTCAGGACAGAGGCGAGGGGTATCGGGCGCCTGAGCACCCGATACCCCTCACCTGACGTGCTGGTGTCAGGTGTCCTGGCTACCCCTCCGAGGAGGCTGAGGTGAGGCCCGTCTTGATCAGGTCCATCACGTTCGAGTCCGCCAGGGTGGTGACGTCACCAACCTCACGGTTCTCGGCGATGTCCTTCAGCAGACGGCGCATGATCTTGCCCGATCGCGTCTTGGGCAGCTCGTTGACGATCATGATCTGGCGCGGCTTGGCGATCGGGCCGATCTCCTTGGCCACGTGGTTACGCAGCTCGGCAACGATGTCGTCGCCCTCCTCGGCGTTGCCGCGCAGGATGACGAACGCGCAGACCGCCTGACCGGTCATCTCGTCGCTGGCGCCGACCACGGCGGCCTCGGCCACCTTGGGGTGCGAGACCAGGGCCGACTCGATCTCGGTCGTGGAGAGGCGGTGCCCCGAGATGTTCATGACGTCATCGACCCGGCCGAGCAGCCACAGGTAGCCGTCTGCGTCGCGCTTGGCGCCGTCACCGGCGAAATACATCCCCGGGAAGCGGCTCCAATAGGTCTCCTTGTAGCGCTCCGGGTCGCCGTAGATGCCGCGCAGCAT
>JBBRZQ010000043.1:0-32802 GCA_038236535.1 Actinomycetales bacterium | reverse complement strand
CTGGAGTCCCTGGAGCGCCGCGGTCAGCACGCCGACGGCGTCCGCGCCTACGACACCTGCCGCCGCCTCTTCGCCGAGGAGCTCGGCTGCGCCCCGGGCCCCGGCATCCGAGCCACCTTCACCCGCCTCCTCGCCGGCACCAACGAGACCACTCGAGACGGGGTAGCCCCCCTCGTCGACGCCGTCGTCCGGCTCCACCACGAGGTCTCCTCCACGATCACCGACAGCGAGTCCCTCGGGTCCGCGACCCTGGCCGGGCTCGGCGCCATCGAGGAAGCCTGCCGCCTCCTCGACCAGCTCCTGACCAGCGTCCGCATCCAGGCCGCCGCCGGCTACCCGACGCCGATCTCCGCCTGATCGGCGACAGCCGGTCGTCGGTCCATCGCCAGCGGCCGGCCTAAGGAGACGGGGAACCTGATCACGACCATCGCCAAGAACTGGCGAGCCCCGCGCGCACCATCTGGTGGTCGTCGACGATGAACACCGAGGTCATTCTGGCGCTCCTTCCGCGCGGGCAGGGACGGTGAGGCGCCAGCGGGTGCCGTGTCCGGGCGCGGTGGCGACCTCGAGCAGGCCGCCCCCCTGGGCGGCGAGGTCCGAGAGCATTCGCAGGCCGAAGTGGGTCTGCGCCGGCGCGGCCAGCAGCTCTTCGGCGTCGAAGCCCGGACCGTCGTCGACGATCTCGAGCACGACGGTCTCGCCCTCGGCGCGCAGTGCGAGGGTCGCAGTGCACGGGGCCGCGTGCTTGGCCACGTTGCGCAGGCACTCCTGGGCGACGCGGTGCACGAGACGCTGACCGTCGCGGTCGAGGGCAAGGTCGTCGACGTCGCCGATGTCGGTCGTGATCGTCACCCCGCGCCCCTTGGCCGTCTGGGCGAGGTCGGTCAGGGCGGCACCGAGACCCGAGCCGGTCAGGCTCGGGGGATAGATGTCGACGAGGAGCGAGCGCAGGGCCCGCATGCTCGAGCGGACCGTGCCGGAGAGCTCGCGCAGCTCGTCGCCGAGGTCGGACCGCCCTGCCGAGTCGGCCCGCTCGGCGGTGGCCGCGACGGCGAAGGACGTGGCCGCCAGCTCCTGGACGGGGCCGTCGTGCAGGGTCGCCGCGATGCGCTTGCGTTCCTGGGCCGAGGCGTCCACCGCCCGCTCGAGGAGGCGCTCGCGCTGCACGGACGCGCGCCGCAGCCGCGACATGAGGTGCCACCCGATCGGCGCAAGCAGGACGACGAGGAGCAGGAGCGCGGTGAGGGTCACTCCGGCGAAGCCGCGCCAGAGTGATTCGGAGCGCTGCTTCACCGAGTCGTAGGGCGTATACACCTCGAACAGCAGCTCGGCGCCGCTCGGGGTCCAGACCGGCCGGTAGACCTCGAGGAGCCGGTCGCCGACGACGTGGTCGAACTCGTTCTCGGACCGGGCGAGGTCCGAGACCTCGGCCACCGTCCGCGGTTGGGCCAGGACCGCGAGCTGGTCGTCGCCGAGCGCGAACCGCTGGCCGATGATCTGCGTGTTGTCGGAGAAGATGACCGTGCCGTCACGCGTCCAGATCTTGACCCGCACGGCCCCGGCCTTCAGGACGTGGTCGCGCACGACCTGCCCCATCGTCGCCAGCGCCTTGGGGTCGCCGGTGAGCAGCCCGTCGGTGAGCACCGGCTGGATCACGCCGTCCGCCATCACGTCGGCGATGGTCGAGGCTTCCGTGACGGCCTCGCGCTCGGACAGCCTCAGAGCGGCGATCGAGCCGCCAACCCCGACCACCGCGAACACGAGCAGCGCCCCCGCGACGACCTGGGCGAAGATCCGGCCCCGCCGCAGGGCAGGCTCGCGCACGATCCCCTGCCTGGGGCCGGAGACGCTCACCCACGGCGCGTCGGTCGCAGGGTGCGTCTGCTCCTCGATGGGGAAGGTGTCCCACCACGACTGCACCCCACCATCCGGGTCATGCCGCACGGTGGGGGTCGGGTCGTGGGTGGCGGTCACCTCAGCCCCCCGAGCCATGGCCACCGGAGCCGGACGAGCCGGAGCCGGACGAGCCGGAGCCGGATGAGCCGGAGCCGGATGAGCCGGAGTGGCCCGAACCCGACGTGCCGTTGGTCCCGGGGTCGGAGGAGGCAGGCGAGCCTTTACCTGTCGTGGCCGACTCGACCGCGGCGGCGGACCTGCCCGAGGTGGCCGCCGCGTGCCCGCGGCCCGAGGTGGCCGCCGCGTGCCCGCGGCCCGAGGTGGCGGAAGCGGCCCCCTCACCGGAGCCCGACGTGCCGGAGTTGAGGGTGCCGCCGTGGTCCACCCCCGGCTCGGCGGCGGCGGTCGCCGTGGCACCGCCGGCCCCGTGATCGACACTCGTCGTGGTGGCGCTCCCGCTCGTCGTGGTGGCGCTCCCGCTCGGCGTGGTAGCGCTCCCGCCGGGCTCGGGCGTGCGGTTGTCGCCGAGCTGCGCGATCGCCGGGACCCGGACCGGGACGTCCTGGGAGAAGGAGGCGTTGCCCCACAGCCCGAGCAGGGCAGGCACCGTCGCGGCGGTGACGGCCGCAACGTAGAGGGTCTTGTGGTTCATGACGGTCCTTCCCCAACATTTGTGATGGTGCGGCACGGGCCGTGTCCGTGAGGCCTGATCCGCGGCCTCGGGACGCTTTCCGTTCAGCCCCCGCCGGAAGGTGAGGAGGCGAGGGCTGGTTGCTTCGTCGACCCTGGCGATCCGCCACCCGGGTGGGCCGGCGCCGTCGGGGTCGCTTGAAGGTCGGCCGTCACCCGGGGGGGTGGCCGCCGACCTGTCGGGGGGCCGGTCGACGGCCACAGGGCAACCATCGCTCATCGTCCTCGGGCATTCCTCGGGCTGGTACTACGACCATCGGCCACCCGCCCGGCAGACCCCGGCCCGAGCCCCTGCAGGACCCAGACGTGCTCGTCGCAAGACGTGAGGTGTCCGTGACGGCTGGTCGGCCCCCGGTACGGGGGTACTAACACCAACGTTCCATTGCTGCTGGTACCGCGGCGAGGCGACTCTAGGGGTCACCCCACCGGGGAGCAGGACACCCGTCAGAATCTGGTTCACGAGGAGAGTTTCATGAACAAGTTCGCCGCGATCGCCGTCTCCACCGCCACGCTTGCGGTCCTCGTCCTCAACCCTGGCGCGGCCTCGGCCAGCGGAGGCGGAACATCCGGCACCTGGCCGGCCGCGTTCCCGCTGCCCACCAACCCGGGCACGGTGCTCTCACAAAGCTCGACCACGGCCGTGGTGCGGTCAACCGACCAGGTGGGCGTCGTCCAAGCCAAGCTCGACGACCTGTACATCACGACGAAGGGATGCACCCAAAGGCTCGGGGTCAACAGGCCGAGGGACTACCTCTGCCACAACCCCGCGACCAACAAGTCCGACGAGATCCTCTTCACGTTCGCCGCTCTCGACGCAACGGCGACCGACCCTTCTCACTCGCAGACCAACGCCTTCTACACCCAAGGCTGACCGGGCGACGTCCCGGACGAACACGTCCCCTTGACGGCATCGCCGCTCGAGACCAATGCAAGGCCGTCCTCGTTCCAACCTGACCGTGCCAGTCTTGACGATTCCTCTGGACCGGATGGTTACCGGGCACCGGGTCAGTGACTACTGCCTTACTGCATCACTGCGGTCCCGGCGGGTACACAGGAGCCTTCGGCGAGTCCGTTAACTGGACGTCACCGTCACGGACGATGACGCGACCTGACACTCCCGCCGGTCGCACGCGGACCCAGAACCACTGCGCCGAGGCCACCCACGCCGGGTCGACGCCCCGATCGAGCCGACGCATCTCGGCCCGGTCGTCGACGAGCCAGGCCCCGCCCTGGACGAGGACGCTCCCGCCAGTGGTGGCGTCGAGGTCGAACCAGTCCACCTCGAAGGCCACCCGGCCCGCGTCAGCGGCCTGCTGGAGCTTGGAGCCGTAGGTCGTCCGGAAGACGACGTCCACCCCGTCAAGGTGGTAGTTCACCGGCAGCACCACGATCTCCCCGTCGCGCCCGAACGCCACCCGCCCGATGGCCTGACCGCGCGGCCGCTCGAGGCACTCGTCGAACGTGAGCACGCGCATCCCGCGATGGTCGATCGGGACGACCTGCGGCGCGTCGGAGGCCGCCTCGAGGGTCAGCGCCTCGTCATCCTGGGCCATGAAGGCCACCTCTCGGGAGGACTGGATGAGCACACCGTGGCTCCGATCCGGGGCTCCCGCCCCGGGCCAAAGGTCCCGGGGATTCTGCTGGCGGCAGAACCGAGACCGGCCGACGGTGCAGGACCCGAATGGACGCAGCGGCGGTCAGGGCCATGCCTTCGAAGGTGACGAACCCGGCGTGGCCCGACCAGCCGGGGAACGACCTGAGGTTGAGCGGCTTCTGACGCTCGGTGCACGAAGGGCCGAGTGGTCAGAACCCGGTTCGCTGACGATGACGCCGGGGGGTCCGAGCTGGGTGGGTCGGTCCCATTCGTCGCAGGCGCGGGCGACCATTTTCCGTGCCACCACCGGCGCGGACCGTGGGATAGCGGGGAGGCGCCGGTGGATCGCCGTCACCGTGGGCTGGTTCTGAAGCAGCGTCATCGCGTCGGCGACCCGGTGGGTCACGACGACGTGCGGGCCGCCCGCACGGGCGAGGTGGAAGCTGAGATGGCCCGGTGGGCAGGCGAACGCGATCGGGCTCCCGGGCCAGTCGCGGGTATGCCTCGCCGGGGTGGCGAGCAGCGCGGTCGACTCGGGCGAGATGGCTCCGTGACCGCGGGTGAGGTCACACACCACCGGACCGTCACCCACAGCCAGCAGATGAAGGACTGCCTCGCAGGCCAGTCGGTCGACCTCCACCAACGCTCCTCGAGCGCGGACCACGCTCGTCCCCGAACTGGCCGTCTCGACCGTGACCTCCCGCGCTGCGGGTTGGGTCACCCGATATGCCTCATGCCCTGCCACCATTGGCCACCCCTTCGTCCGCGGGCTCAGGAGCCGGGCCGTCTGGGGCTTCGTGAGGATGATGGCGACCTGGAACATCGCCCTCGACCTCAAGTACCTCGTCCAGCGGGCTCGCCCCGTGATCGCCGACCCCGTCTCGCACGCGCCCGGCTACAGCTTCCCGTCAGGGCACGCGGCCAACACCGCGGCTGCCGCGACGGTGGTCACCCTCATGGTCTGGCCCCCGCTCAGGACGGCGACAGCCCGGTATGCCGCGTGCTCGGGTCGCGGCGCTCCTCGTCGCCCTCACGGCGGCCGACCGGGTCTTCCTGGGCGTCCACTTCCCGTCCGACGTCGTCGCCGGCGTCCTCGTCGGCTGCGGACTGGCATGGGCTTCCCATGTCGGCTACCGCGGCTGGCACCCTGTTCACCCACGAGAACACCCGGTCGCTGCTGTGGGCCCTTTCTGTGAGGGTAAGGACGTTTGGCCGGTTTTGGTTCCGTCGATGCGAGGTTAGGCGTGGTCGAAGCAGCGCCGTCCGTGCTCACACCTACAGGCGTCCGAGTGGGCCTTCACGATTGGTGCGAGCTGCATTGCGAATCCCCCTTGGCCGGTCCTCCCGGTCGAGGGGGATCGCTCTCTTACCCCTCGGCCGACGGCGTCGAGCGGGCGTCCCGTCGCTCAGCGGCACCCTCACTCCGCGCGCGGGTGAGGGTGCCATCCCATCATTGTGGGACGGACTGGACAGCAAGGGAAGGACGTTTGGCCGATGTTTGATCCGTCGCACGTCTTTAGCGTGGTCAACGCAGCGCCGTCCGCGCCGCCACCTCACAGCAACGGACTGGCCCCGCATTCACAACTGGTGCGAGCTGCATTGCGACCCCCGAGACCGTGCCCCCTGCGCGGTCGGGGGTCGCTCTCACACACCTCCAGGAGAGCAGGTTGAGGCAGATCTGAACCAACCTCGGCCGTTCGGCGGGCGACGCGTCGTGTCCTCAGGGACAACGCCGAGGGCTAGACCGTTCGACAGTATGGGGAGGGTAAAGGTCCCGGCTGGCCCTCGCCGTTGGCGGTCGTCCCGGTCTACCGTCCTTGCCTTGCCGCCGATGGCTCAGACCCCCGCCTAAGCAGGCTGGCTGCAATCAGATGCGGCCCCCGCACGACGACGGGGACACGGGGAACGGGGAGGAACGTGTGCGGGTTGGATATCCTTCACGACGCGGAGAGAGCGAAGCTGCTGAAGGCCACGTTCGTGCGGTTGGAGGGCGGGCCGTGCCCGTGCGAGTCAAGGGGCCGGGATCGTGTGCACGCTGCTGTCGGCGTCGGCCAAGAGGTTATCCACAGTTCCGCTGCACGACTTGACGCCGTCATGTCCGCCCACGCCGGCGCTCAACACCTGGCTGTGGCGCTCGAGGCCGGCGTTCACGCCGGACCCGTCGGCCAGCTCCTCGCTTGCGCCGGCGTCGCACCCCGGACGGGTCCAGCGGCGGCGGCGCTGTTCGGGCGGATTCTTGACCCGGCCCCGGTATCTGTCCCCCTGATCGACCAGGTCGCCGCTGACGGCGCGCTCTGCCTGCGCGACGTGCAGGTCCGGGACGCCCTGGTCGCGTGGCTCACCCCGGGCAGCCTCGACCCGAACGTGTTCCGCCGCGACGCCGAGGAGGTCCTGTCCGCCCTTCCACACCCGTCACCCGTCAAGTGACCGGGCGACAGCCAGGGCCACTGGGAAGGATGCGGCGCCGGACGATGCCGTGTCGCGGCCAACCTTCAACGGCGTGCAAGACCGAACCCCGCGACGCCGCCCCCGAGACGACGCCGCGGGCGCCCGCGCGCTGGTACCCCGCGACGCCGCCCCCGAGACGACGCCGCGGGCGCCTGCGAAGACTACCCGGACCCGTATGAGGCGCGAAGTGGATCTGCGCATTCTCTGGGCCTGCCGCCCGGTGGCTGGCGAGCAGTCCTCGGCGCTGCCGATGGCCGCGACGGGCGGTCACGACTGGAAGGCCCACAGCGGGATCCCGCTCCTCCCTTCGCTGCAGAGAGAAACCTCAGAACGAACCCATTGGGGCACCAAACCCCATCCCGTCCCGACTGCTGCGTCGAGGCAGGCGATTCCCATCCCGAAAACCCGAAACCGTCGGGTCGGGGTGATCCCAGCGCCGCCGTCGAGCATCGGGTCGGCCAGGCCAGTGATCGCGGCGCGGTGATGCGCCAGCGTCCGCAGTGCATGCACCCGTCCGGCTCGATCGTGGTCGGGACCTTTGTCACCTCAGCCGGTCCTGCACAGGAGGAGAGTGGCTTGACGAGTCGTTGCCGACGTGTCGGGCGCGTGGGGACGGCGCATTCGCGGCGACCGACGCCGGGGGCCGAACCTCGACACCAGGGATGCCGCCATGGCTGTGACACGGGCATCCTCGTTGGCTGCGGCCATCGCCCGGACCACGCCCTTTGGGGGTCGGCTAGCCGTTTTCGGTAACTGTCCGGAGCTGGGCGAGCGGGCCGCGGGCGAGATCGAGAGGGCCGGGCTGCTCCTGGCTCACGTCACCCAACACACGGACGCCAGGATGCGTCTGATCCTGCCACCCGGAGCCTGCATGAGGCAGCCCATGAACACCACCCAGATCGCCTCCCTGGCGCAGATGAGGACGGCGTTGGAGACGCTCGCCGACGATCCCGGCGTGGACGCCATCGTCGCGCTCATCAGGCCCACCTTTCAGCTGTCGTCCGCGACCATCGCCCACCTGCTGGCCTTCTTCTCTGTGCGCGGTGGGGGCGCAGCGCTGGTCTGCGGGCTACCCGGCAGGACTTATCGGGGCGCCCGCCAGATGGCTGGCGAAGCGGGCCCCGCGAGAGGTCCTGCCGCGCCGCCCGCCGACTGGCCGGAGATCTGAACCTCGACCCGGCGGCACGAGCACCGGCCCCCCTCGCCACGAGGCCGGCCGAAGAGGCCGGACCGTGCCGTGGCCGAGTCGGATCTTCGGCCGCTCGCGCGGGGTCTGGACAGCCCCCACCCGCCCGGTGGACCTGGAGATGTCGAGCGCGCCGGTTCCGTCAGGGCATCTGAGGGGTGTGGTGTAGGTCGACTCGAACCCGCTGGCAGGCACCGCTACAAAGAAAACTCAGTCGAGCCCCAGAGCCGCAAGCTCCTCAGGCAGCAGAACCACGGTGCGCCCGGTGGTGGTCCGCTGCCGCTCCTTCTCTTCGAGTCCGAAGAGCTTCACCCTCGCCATGACGATGCGCGTGGCCGTCCTGACGGCCTGGAGGTCCCCGGACATTGCCCGGTCCCAGACGCTGCGCAGGAGCGCGTCGAGGCGGTCACCTTCGAGCCGGCGTAGCTCGCAGACCGAGTCGGCGGTTTCCCTCTCGAGGGCGTTGCGCACGAGGCGGTGCACCGTGCCCCGGTTGCTGTAGCCCAGATCGTCGGCGACCTGCTGATAGGTCTTGCCTTCCGTCACCAGCCGGATCGCGCATGCGTGGCGCGCGGAGGCCAGGGCGTGGTTCCTGTGCCGGCCTGAGACCCGGGGAAGGTCCACCGCACCCGGGTCCACCGCGACTGCGCTCATGAGAATCATTCTCTCTCACGTCGGGCTGGGGTTGCCGATCATCGGGGTCGGCGAGTGCAAGGGTCGATGGGGACCTGAGCTTGGCCATTGACACGGGGCCCGTCCGCAATCGCCGCCGATCCGTGCCTGTCTACGCCACTTGTTAGCCTGAACTCTCGACTCCCGAAGCCGAGTGGCGTGTTCGTAGTGGGCTCGTGTTCGTAGTGGGCTCGTGTTCGTAGTGGGCTCGTGTTCGTAGTGGGCTCGTCCGTCGGCGGTGGACGGGTCAGCCTGTCTCCCAGTGGATTTCGTTCCGCAGACCTGCTATAATCGACTCATACGAGGCAGGGATAACCACGCCCAGAAGGGGCTGGAGAAACCCTCTCGTTGCGGGCCCGACACCGACCGGTGGCGGGCCTTTTCCATGTCCAGACGCGGTTTCCCGCGAGATCGAAGGAGACTCATGTCCACCCATGCTTTGAGGTTACGCAGTTCGCAGGAGCTGCTGACCGCCGTGCCCTTCCTCCTGGGATTCCACCCGGAGAACAGCCTGGTGGTCCTGACGCTGCGCGATGACCGACTCGGCCTGACGGCGAGGGTCGACCTGCCGGATGACCCCACCTCCCACGCGGCGGCCCTCTTGGCCCAGTCGCTCCTGCCGGCCCTGTTGCGCGAGGAGCTGGACACGGCCGTCCTGCTCGGTTACGAGGACACCCCGGGTGACAGCGTCCCGGTCCTGGAGACCATTACGCAGGCCCTTGCCTCCCACGGCGTCCGCCTCAAGGACCGCCTCGTCGTCCGCGGCGGTCGCTGGCGCTCGCTCGACTGCCCAGACCCGGGCTGCTGCCCGCTGGACGGGTCTCCCGTCCCGCTTCCCGTCGACGCCCCCGCGGTCGCGGCCGAGTTCGTGGGCGCAGGAGTCTCACCCCACGCCACCCGCGCGGACCTGGCCGCGGCGCTCGAGGCCGGCCTTGACTCTGGACCGGTCGGCCAGCTCCTCGCTTCCGCGGGCGTCGGCGTCGCCCCGCGAACGGGTCCAGAGGCGGCGGCCCTGTTCGGGAGGATCCTGGGGTTCCCTTCAGCCTCCGCGCCGCTGACCGTCGAGGACGCCGCTGACGGCGCGCGTTGCCTGCGCGACGTGCAGGTCCGGGACGCCCTGGTCGCGTGGCTCACCCCGGGCACCCTCGACCCGAACGTGTTCGGCCGCGACGCCCAGGAGGTCCTGGCCGCCCTTCCGCACCCGTCACCCGTCGAAGGCGAGGGCGAGCGGGAGGGCGACGGCGCGGGATGCCGTGTCGTGGCCAACCTCAACGGCGTCCAGGACCGGCTGATCCGGCTGTGCAGGATGCTGCCGGACGAGCACGCCACCGCGGCGTTGACCGTGCTGGGCTGCTTCACGTGGTGGCGCGGCGACGGGGCCCTGACCCGGGTAGCCCTCGACCGTGCCCTGCGCTGCGACCCGGGCTACCGCCTCGCGCGGCTGCTCGAGCGCCTGGTCGACCTCGGGATCCGCCCCACATCCACGACCTAGCCCCGCGCCTCGTTCCGCCCGCTCCACCCCGTTTGACCCCCAGGCCTGCCGCTGACCGCGGCGGGCCTTTCGCATGCCCAGACCCCCGCCCTGACCCCCGTCCGCGCGGCCCGGCCGCGCCACCCCGGCACGGCCACCATTCACCATCATCGAAGGAGTCAACACCGCATGAGCACCGCAACACCTCACCTGCACGTCGTCCCGCCACCCACCGACCAGCTGTCACGGATGGGCTGGCTGCTGCGGCTGCGGCGGATCGCCCGCCAGGCCCTCGACCTCGCCGCCGCTCTGCCCCACCGGGCCGCCGACTGGGCGCTGCGCCAGGCCCGGACCGCCGCAACCCTCGTCCTGCGCACCGACCCCGCCGGGTGGGCCGGCCGCGCCCTGCGGGCCTCGGCCACCCTCGTCACCCGGGTCGGCGTCCTCCCCGTCGGCCTGGCCGCCGCGACCGCTCCACCGATCCGGCGGCTGCTGACCCGAGGGGTCGGCACCTGCCTGCGCTGGGGCGCCGACCTCCTGCGCCGCGGCTGGGCCGCCACCCAGGCCCTCCTCACCCGAGCCGGGACCCCCGGCACCGCCGTCCTCGAGACGCTGCAGCGGTGGGGCACCCGCACCCGGGCGGCCGGAGCCCGGGTCGGCGGACACCGGCTCACCCTCGCCACCCTGCAGGTCGCGCGGAGCGCCCTGGCGGCGGTGGCTCCGCTCAGCCGGATGTTCGTCCTCCACCGGGTGCTGTCGCTGCTGGTCCCCGCCAGGTGGATCCGCGCCGTCCTGCAGGCTGTCGTCCTCCCGGTCGTCATTGCTGTGGCCGCCCCGACGGCCCTCCTCGTGCCGACGACGACATCACGCGTCACCACGCCCGCAGCCTGCTCGACCGCGGGGAATGCTGACGAAGGGAGGCCACGGGACGCGAGGCACGGTGTCGACTCCCCTGACGAGTCGATCCCCAGCGATCCCCGCTGCGGACGGGGCTCCCACGTCACGGACGCCGGTGAGGTCTTCGAAGCGAGCACGTCCGATCAGGACGCCGAGCCGCGCAACCGGGCCGAGCGGCGCGCGATGCAGCAGACGCAGGCCCGCGCCCGCAAGGCGGCCACCCGACGTCCTGGCACCTCATGACGGGCCAGAGGGCCCAGGACTGTCCGGGGAGGTCGGCGTGCTGATCGTCCTCGGAGTGGCCGCAGCCGCCGTCGTGGTCGTCGTCGGCTACCACCGCCTGCGTGAGCGGTCCCCCGAGGCCGGCTCCGCCAGCCTCCACCTGGTGCGGGAGCTGGCCGCGGTCGTCCTGGTCTGCACCAAGGCCGTCGAAGGAGTCGTCAAGGTCCTCGGCCGCGGCGACCCCCTCCCAGCCTCAGGAATCAGCTGGGGCGGGGACAGCTACGGCGGCCCCTACGGCAGGGCGCGGCCCTTCGACGAGGATGACGAATGAGACCCCTCCACATCGTCACCCGGCCTCCCCGCGACCCGGGCGACGAGTCCGGCCTCGTGGTCGTCTCGGTCCAGGTCCACCTCAGCGGTCCCCAGCAGAGCGAGATCAAGCTGCTGCGTGCCGTCACCGGCGGGGCGCAGACCTGCCTCGCCGTCCGGGTCGGACCGACGCTGCAGCTGGTATCCGACATGGCTGCCCTCGACTCACTGGTCGACGCCTGGCAGGCGGCGGCCAACCTGGGACGAGGACAACTGCGCACCTAGCACCAACCCCGGGGGTGGGGCCGCTCACCCGCGGCCCACCCCCGGGTGTCCCACAAACGAACGGTTCTGACACGCCCCGCCGGCAGCCCGCTGGCGGGGCCTCTCACTGCCCCACAACCCGTGTCCAGAAACAACGTCTCAGAAGGAGCCCCACGCATGGGTATCGAGAATCCGGCCGACCACGGGATGCTCGGCTACGCCCGGGTGTCCACCCTGGAGCAGCACGAGGCACTCCAGGTCGACGCGCTACGCTCCGCCGGCTGCGCCCGGGTCTTCGTCGACAAGGCGTCCGGCAAGCTCGAGCACCGCCCCGCCTTCGACAGCCTCATCGACCAGCTGCGCCCCGGAGACACCGTCGTCGTCTGGAGACTCGACCGGCTGGGCCGCAGCCTGCGGCACCTCATCGACACCGTCCAAGCCCTCGAAAGCCGCGGCGTCGCCTTCCGCAGCCTCACCGAGAGCATCGACACCTCCACGCCGGGCGGCAAGCTCATCTTTCACGTCTTCGGCGCTCTCGCCGAGTTCGAGAAGGACCTCATCCGGGAGCGGACGATGGCCGGGCTGCAAGCCGCGCGAGCGCGCGGCCGCACCGGCGGCCGACCCCGCATGATGGACCCCGACAAGGTCTCCGTCGCCCGCGACATGCTAGCCGTCAAAGGCATGGACACCGTCACCGTCTGCCGCGTCCTCGGCATCAGCCGGGCCACCCTCTACCGCTACCTGCGATCCGGGTAGGTCGGACAACGGGATACGCTTGTTGGCCAGATGCGCACACTTGACACTGTCTGGGTGGGGTCGATAGACAGTCGTCTGGTGAGGAGCATGGGTAGATGCGGCAGCGGGTGTCACTCTTCACCGATCCAAGCGTGGCCGTGTGGAGATCTGATGGACCGTCTCTCCGACATGAGCCGCCCAGGGCACAACCCTGAAAACGGGCGAACGGCGACTATGTCGCTCGTCCCCCAGGGGATTCCCCCACGGGCCTCCAACGGTGCGGTTGACGACCTCGAAAACGACCCGGCCAGTGGGCTCGACATCAGCTCAGAAACCGGAGTAGAAAGAACAGGACAGCCCACGCCCGGGGAATCACCTGGTCGTCGACACCTGACTGTAGGCAGCGACCCAAAGGAGAGCACTATGCACAAACGCAGCGTCGTGGCGAATCGTCACGTTGACAGCACGGGCCGCCGTAGCGACAACGTCAGCGGCGGCGCCGCGGCCATCGATGGCTAGCCCAACACCCGCCTCGGGCCCGCCGCCGGTTCTCGCGCACCACAATCTCGCGATTACCGATCTCGACATCTTCAAGGTGACAAGCCCGCCCAGTGGATACCCAGCGAACATCAGGACGTTCTACAGCCCCGAGGACTACGTCCCGCAGGTCCTTCAGACCGTGGTCTCAAGCGTGTCGAAGTCAATCGTGGTGGCAATGTATGGCTACGACGATGATGTCCTGGCTGCCATGCTCGACACCGCGTTGAAGAACCCCGCGATCTACGTCCAGATCACGTTGGACCAAAGCCAGGCAGCCGGAGCCCATGAGAAGGCACTGCTGGCGAAGTACGCGAATGACATGACCGGCAACTCTGTTGCCATCGGCGGCTCTGAGAGGGGCGCGATCATGCATCGAAAGATGGTGATCGTGGACGGCCTGTGGCGAATTTCGGGTTCCACGAACTGGTCGACGTCGGGTGAAACTCTTCAGGACAACGAACTCACCATCATCCGCGATGCACTCGTGTGCTCCGAAGCACGCCCGATCCTCGACATCGAGCACGACTCGGCCTTGAAGCAGATGGCTGCTCACCGCACGAGTTCCTAACCTACGCCCCCAGCGCGTTCCTCAGCCCGGCCCAAGCCCACGCGCCAGCAGCATTAACGGCGAAGGTTCCCGCGACGACCGGCCCGACGATCGCACCGGCGAGGGTTCCCGGAGCGGCCCCGACACGTCGTCGCCGTTGCAGGTGACGCCGACGTCGAGCCGGACGACGTCCGGAACGGCGCTGGCCCGGCCGGTCCCCACGACGTCGACGCGGCGGGTTTGGGGTCGGCGCATAGCCCCAGGCTACCCGGCCGCCCGGCGTCGCCACCGGCGTCGCCCGGTGCCCAAGGTTTTCCGGGGGTCCGTCCGGGACGCTGGTCCCTGGCGGGAAGGCCTCCCGTCGGCTTGACTCGGTCCGAAGGCGTCCACGCCGCCGGACCACCGGATACCGCAACTGCCAGCGCTGCCCGCCGAGCGGCCTAAATGGTTCCTCGCGTGGCCAGCATCGGGAGCAGGTGCCACGCGCATCGGGGAGGAACAGGGAATGCGCAAGGTCGGGTTGGTCCGGGGGACCGAGGCAGTCGCTGACTGGCGCCGCCGAGAGGCGCTGGCCGAGTCGTTCGCGCTCTCGCGTGCCGCCCACCAGCCCACGACCGTGCGCCGCCGCTCGCTGGCGCGGGTGCTGGGGCTCCCCCTCGGGCTCGTCCTCGTCGTCTCCGGGTCGATCCTGCCGGGGGTCAACGCCGGGAGCCTGTCCCTGGTCTCTCTCGTGGCCGCCGCTCCCGCTCCGGCCGGCCTGGGCCTCTCGCTGGAGGGCAACGACCCCGGACAGCCGTTCGGCGTCACCCCGGACCAGCCGGTCGCGATTCAGATCCCCGTCGTCGACGCCGCGCCGTCCGCAGCGGTCGACCCTGCCGTGGCGGCCCAGGCCGCCGCCGTCGCCCTCGCCGACCACGTCGTCGTGGGCCCGGCCGGCGCCGCCGGCCCGACCGGCATCCCCGCCACCGTCCTCGAGGCCTACCGCCGCGCCGAGCAGAGCCTCGCGTCGAGTGCCCCCTCCTGCCACCTGCCCTGGTGGGTGCTGGCGGGCATCGGCCGGATCGAGTCCGGCCACGCCTCCGGTGGCCGCGTCGACGCTGCCGGCACGACCCGCGGCCGGATCCTCGGCCCGCGGCTCGACGGCTCCCTCGCCGGCACGTCGGTCATCATGGACTCCGACGGCGGGCGCTACGACGGCGACCCCGTCTACGACCGGGCGGTCGGCCCGATGCAGTTCCTCCCCGGCACCTGGCGCTCGTGGGGACGCGACGGCAACGGCGACGGCGTCGCCGACCCGCACAACGTCTACGACGCGACCCTGGCCGCCGGCTCCTACCTCTGCGCGAGCGGGGGCGACCTCTCGGTCGGCGCCAACCTCGCGAAGGCGATCCTCACCTACAACCACTCGATGCCCTACCTCCAGTCGGTGCTGTCGTGGGGGATGGCCTACCGCGACGGAGCGACGCCGACCAGCGACGGACCCGGCACCGTGCCGGCCACGGTGACGCCGCGCCAGCCGGTCACCCCCGCACCGGTCCTCGGCATGCCCCCCGAGGTCGTGCCGTCCCTCACGGCCGCCCCGCCACCCACGTCGACCACGACCCCGCCGCCGGTCATGCCGATCATCGCCCTGACCACGCCGACGACCGCCCCGACGACCTCCACGACCCCTTCCCGCACGACCACCACCTCAAGCACGCCGACGACACCGTCGACCACCACGACCACCTCCAGCACGCCGACGACGCCGTCCACCTCGACGACGCCACCCACCCCGACGACGTCGTCGACCGCGACGACGCCACCCACCACGACTACGACGAGGAACACCGCGCCGGTTGCGTGCCCCGTGCCAACCGCCGTCGCCACGAGACTTGTGGCGCCGACTGCCGCCCCCACCACCGCGGCCCGCCCCACCGCGGCCGGCCCCACCGCGGTCCCCACCACCGCGGCCCGCCCCACCGCGCCGACCGCGGTGCCGACCATCACCGCCTGCCCGACCCGCTAAGCGTGTCCCGGGCGCGTCACGTCTGGACCACGCTGTGCGTCACGGGTACGTGGGATGCGCTGGGTGCCGGTGACCGCATGGTGGTGTGTGAGATACCAGGGTCGCATCGCTGCATTGTCGAGATGCAGCCAAGGTTGCACGACTCGTTGCACGAAAACTTGACAGCAAAGACTTCACCTCCTCCGCCTTGGCCATGAACAAGGCGACGAGCGATTCGGATGAGTGACTCCCTGAAGAGCCACGCAACCGAGCGGGAAGTCGTTCTGTCAGTTCACGACTTGCTCACGACAGGGCAGCCCAAACCGAGCACCTCAAGCCTCCGCCTCCACGACACTCTCCGAGTTACCTGATCCGTCCATCCAAGCAAGAACGTCGAATATGCGCAGAGCACTGATGGCCTCGTGTAGTCCGGCAACGGCTCGAACCTGGAGCAGCCGTTCGTGGAGGGCACGATCATCTTGCGTGAGAGCAGCGTGCATCGTCGACCACAGCACGCCCGTGCCACCGAGGACGGCCCTGTTGATGACCGAGTCAAAGATCGGGATGAGGCGGGGACGCTTCCGAGCCATGAGTTTGCTGACATGGTCGGCCCGAGGCCGGGGAGCCCCGAGAGCGCACGCCACAGGTGCCACGCAGCCAGGAAGTCGGATTCAGCCACGGATGCTTGGTTCGCCAAGTCCCTGTCAGTGCCGAGGCTCTCCGACAGCACCTCAAAGCGCCGACGCTGCGACACCAGCAGCTCCATCGCCGCACGCCCCGGTACCTCGACCGAGAGAAGCGTGACGGCCACCAGGTCATCGGCCGTATACGTGTTCGCGGAGGCCGATCGAGTCCCGCTCGGATCGAACGCGTCGGACTGCCCGCCGGTGTATCCGCCGCTCCTGCTCGAAAGCGGCTTGTAGTAGGCGGCGAGGACCGCGACCGCACGATCGTCACTCGCGTGGAAAAGCGACGGGGGAAGCTCGAAGTGAGCTGGGTGCTTCGCCATCTACTTCTCCTTGCTCGCGGAGGCGGTGGTCCCGCTCGGCTGAGGTCACCCCGAGTGCGGCGATCGACGTCCCGGACGAGCTCTCGTCGCTGGGAGCGCGCGTTGTTGCGCCCCGCGGGAGTCGCCCGGACCTGACGATTTTCCGGCGAGCACCTCGTGCTGGGGAGAGACCGTTCGGCGCGGTTGCGAATACCTTGGATGGGTACTACGACCAAGGTCGGATTGCCCACCCCGGTCCGGCGCAGGACGATCAGGCCACGCCCGACGACCGGCCCTCAATCGCGGGCCGACCTGACGAAGGATGAACGCCGTGGTACGCGTCCTCATCGTCGATGACTCGGAGCTCGTCCGGATTGGCTTGCAGTCCCTCGTCGAGATGCAGGGCGACCTCGAGTGGTGCGGGTCCGCGGACAGCGGCCGGACCGGGGTCCAGATGGCGATCGAGACGAGGCCCGACGTCGTCCTCATGGACCTGTCGATGCCCGACGTCGACGGCGTCGAGGCCACCCGACAGATCCTCGACAACAGCCCGCGCAGCCGGGTCATCCTGCTCACGAGCCACTCCACGCCCTCGTGGGAAAAGGCGGCCATGGCCGCCGGCGTCAAGCGGTACCTCCTCAAGGGCACACCACCCGACGCGCTGCTCGACGCCATCAGGGCCGTCGGTGGCGCTTGCCGCAACCAGCTCGCCCTCGACCGACCGGCTCGCTCAGCCGGCCGCGGCCGCCAGGGTCAGCGCGAAGTCCCCGGCGCCGTCGCTCGACGTCCGCCAGCACGGCAAACCCGGCGTCGCCGAGCTCCGCCCGCACTCCCGCACTCGGGCAGCTGACGAACCTGCCCGTGCGCGAGCTGAAGATCGACAAGTCGCCCATCATGAAGATGGGCCAGGACCCCGACGCCTGCTCGAAGGACCTGTGGTTGTGGTGGATCCCGTGCAACTGCGGGCCGTTCTCGACGTCGTGTGCCACACACGCGCCACGGGGTCAAGTTCGCGCGCCACACGCGACGTGCTGTCAACATCTGCAGGTCCGGATCACGAGCCAGCAACCGTTCCGCGCCGGGTGCACGTACGCGGCTGAGGGACCCTCACGCGAATCATGCCTGGGTGGTCTTCGTGGTCAACCTCTCCAGAGCTTGATACCAGTCCTCGGCGCTGATAGTGCGCCTCAAAGTCGCACCGAGCGCACGAAGGACACTCTCGTCGGGTTGGGCCGTCCGGGCGTACTCAGCGAGACTGTTGCCGTCGAGTCGCAGTTGGGCCAAGAGTTGGGCGTCCCCCGGGGACAAACTCCACTTGCCTAACCACTCACCGAGGTCATCCAGTTTGAGCAGTAGCGCTTCACGCCTCGTGTCGTCGTCATACGGTTCAAGCTGGGGGAGGACATCCAAGCCGGCCGGATCTCCCGCCCTGGCAGCCGCGAGGAGGATGGAGGCCACCTCTCGGCGTTCCGAGGCGGTTATGCCCAAGACGCGCAGTGACCGCACATGCCCCGCGAGTTGGTACCGGTCGAGGCGGCCGCGGCGGTCGGCACCAATCACCCGAATGAGTTGCTGTCGCGCCCGCTTGCGCTGGCCATAGTCTGCCTTCCGACGCATGATCGCCTCGCAGATCTTGCTAAGCGGCTCCGTGTACGCGTACCCCTCCATCGCCGCGACCAGCCAGTCGGTGATCCGTGCGTCCTGCTCAGTGTTGGGGCCGAGTTTCTCCATCAAGGATAGGCGGTCCTGGTCGAAGGCAACCTCGTCCCCGGCAACGGGGAGGAGCAATTCGACAACCTTCGACGTCTCGTCCCGGGTGAGTCCACCCGGAAGAACCTCAATCCACCGTCGGTACCGCATTTCTTTTCGGGCTTGGCTGGCTAGCGCCAAGGCCATACGGACCGCCTGCTCTTGGACGGCATCCGGCGCCTGGAGCGACCAGAGCATCTCCATCAGGGTTTCGGCGTCGTCGAGGTCGTCCGTTGCGGACAGGCGCCGCGCGAGCGCCTCGACCACTTGCTCACGCTGAGCCGAAGAGACTGCCCATTCGGTCATGTCGTAGGCCAGGCCCTCCACCTCCCTCGCTCGCCACACCTCGACGCGACCGACCAGTGCGTCCAGTATCTGGCTCCGATCCTCGAGGCTGACGTAGAGCTCCCGGACGGCTATGCGCATGTGGTAGTCGAACTCCCTCGCCACACGGATAATTTCGACCAGGACCGCGATGACGCGGCTCTGGGTGTCAGTGGGTGGGTGGAACCAACAGATCATCCGGACCACCTGGACCATCAGTCCCGGGTCGTCCCGGATTCTGTCCATGCGGCGCACGAGGTCCTCGATGACCCGATTTCGCTGCTCGTCTGTCACCCCAATCTCTCGTAGCGGCAGCACCAGCGAGCCAATGACGGCGTTGGGCGTTTCTGGCAGCCGCTCCAGCAGGCTCGCTGCGGCCGCCTCACAATCGGCTTCGCCTGGGTCGAGGACGGAGAAGTGATGACTCAACGAATACAGATTTTGGTCGATCCCTGACCTCTCGATGCGCCCTCGCAACTCGCCCGTGGCTGCCTGCACGTCGCCCCCAGACGCGGAGGCGGCCAGCTGCGTGAGAACCTCACCGGCCATCTTCCTATTCTCCCAGGGGCCGCCAACCTGACAGAGATGGCGCAGCACCGTGCCACCAGAATGATCGGGGAACAGACGTTTGATCAGGGCTAGGTGCTGTTCCTTCCTACTGCTGTCCATTCCTCTGGCCCGGCGCAGCAGGAGGTCGATGGCGCTGGCCCGCTGCTCGTCGTCACCATATCGAGCGATCGCCAGTATCAGGCCACGACGGTCTCTCCCCCTGAACGGGTCGTCCTCCGCGCCCTCGTACCCGCTACCTAGCCGATCCCCTATGAAGACGGCGCATCGCGAGAGCACCTCGTCACCGGCGCCGGCCTCCTCGAGCACTTCCAATAGGCGAATAGCATAATGGTCGGTCCACGGAGGGTCCGAAATCATGGCGTCGAACCTTGCGAGGACGTCATCCACAACCGACCGGGGTGCAGGCCCCCCGCTTAGTACGACTAGCGCGCGGGCATCCGACACGGTTGGGTCAAGGCGCAAGCGGGCTTGGATGGCTTCGACCGTCGCCTGAAGTCCGGCTTCGTCGACTCCCAACGCACCCAGTGCCGATGCTGCCTCAACCTCCCAGCCCGACGGCCACGATCTGCCGATCGGTGCCCCTTCCTGCAGTCGGCCGACGAGTGCCGCGGTGATTCTCCGTTTGTCAGCGACGCCAAGGCCGAGCGCCGAGATCCAATCGAGCACGGAGTAAGGAGCAGTCCATGACAGGTCCCCGTCAACGAGCCGTCGGAGGCGCTCTGGCTTACTGAGGGAACCATGCCACCCCTGTCGAGCGGCCTCGAGGTCCTCGTTCCGACCATCGATGAGCGCCCTCGACCGCGCGCCCCACTGGTCGGGAGTTGTCATCGTGGCCAGCTCTGTCAGGAGGCGTCGCAGTTCGCCGAATCCGTCACGACGGCTGACGTCGAGCTTGCCAGGCTCCACCCCTTCCCGTCCCGTCAGAAGTCGTGCTAGCACGACGTCCCGCCTGGGATGCAGAGCCAGTACCGCCGGGATGACCGTCCGCCATTCCGGGTCGTACCAAAGGTGTGGCTCCATCCGTTCAGCTGCTTCGATCGGAGCCAATCCAGCGAGGAATTCGGCGAGCAGGTGTTCGCGAAGAGCGCGGTGGACGAAGCGACGGTGTCGTCCCCGAAGGTCCGGGTGGTAAGGGACCTCGGGCGCGACATGCGACATGGCCATCGAGACCCCCGCCGGCCGCGAGTCGTTGAGCGTTTCGGAGACGACGTCCGGCCATGCGCCAAGGCCCGAGAACGGGTCGTCCACAGCCGACGCTGAGGCAAGCCCCCGAAGAGCCATCCGGGCGGCTTCAGCGACAGCGGTGCCCCCTCCGTCTCCAGCGTGCCACCCCCCGGCCACGAGACGAGTCACCACCCGCTCGAACAGTGCCGAGCGCTGCCGCGGCAGCTCCGAGTCCCCACCGGCGAGCAAGCAGTAGAGCATGCAGATCAGCGGTGTGGTGCTCGCTTCCGCCAATTCGGGTGAATCATTGAGCACTTCAATGAGCGCCCCGGTCCGTGCCGAGTCCTTCCCGAGCACGGACTCAATGACGCCATGAACATCCTCCGGGTACCGCAGCGGCGCCAACTCCGCCAGCCGGTGGACCTTGCCCCCTCTGACGGCCGGGTCCGGTCTCAACTCCAGCTGGCGCCGCCACGAAGCGGCCCGCGAGGTGAGAACGACACGCAAACCCCCAGCCCTGCTGCGCACCAGGCGGTCGAGGATGTCGTCATCACCTCGACCCTCAGCCTCGTCGAGCCCGTCCAGCACGACAAGGAAGGGGCCTTGACGCGCTTTAAGTCCCTTCCGGACGGCGTCCGCGGAGCGATCTCCCTCCAAGGAGGCGCCAACACCGTCTACGGCAGCATCAATGAAGTCGGGCCAACGGCCCCCGCAAGCGACAAAGTCGGTGTACCGGGCAAAGAGGGGAACCTCGATCGACCCGGAATCCTGACCCCCCTCCAGTTGCGAACGACCCATCTCGGCGGCCCTCATGGCACACCGCCGGGCGAACCACGACTTGCCGCTTCCAGGCAACCCGAGCAGCACGAGTCGCTCGCAGGAGTCGATCAACTCATCAACGTCAACAAATCCTGCCGCGCCTTGATCATGCCCTTCCCCACCCGGGACATAACCAGTGTCGATCCATGCGCGCGCCTTCGACCAGCGTCCCAACGTCATCACTCCGGCAACCTGACCGCCGGCACGGTAGGTCCACAGGTCCCGATCGAGCTCATCGCGCACAGCCGCAAGATACGACTTCAAATCCCTGTCGGTAAGGGGAGGGACACGTCCCATCGATGCGACGACCCGATCCGGCAGGGCCTCGACCGCACTATCCAAGTGGTCAAGTGAAACCTGCGTCTCGCGGGAGCGTTCGAGCAGCTCCCGTCGAACCCAAACCTCGAGTTCTGGAGGCCCTTGGTACACCAATCGTTCATAGAAAAACCGAACGGCCATGGCACACACAGCCCGCTCCCCCGCCGGAAGGCCCCCCGCTCCAGTGGTGTCCCGCGCCATCACCTCACTCGTGATCCGTGTTGGGTCCAGACCCCACGCGGCGATCTCCGACAGCGCTGCTCCCTTGTGCAGAAGAATGTCCGCAGCGGCGGCCATGCCGATCTCGATCGTGGCATCACCATAGGACGGTCGTTGATGTTGCGACCAGGTCTTCACAGCAGCGGCATACTCCTCCGCGCGTTGTCTGTTACGAAACCACCCCTCAAGTTGCGCCTTCTGGTTGCCCAAAGCCGCGACGGCGAGAGCGGCCACGACGGCCGATCCTGGTACAGCCGCCGCGACCCCCGCCGTCAGGACCTTCGCGCCCAACTCCACCCAGTTCCGATCAGCCATCTCGCCCTCGTAACACACCTCGCGGCATCACTGAAAACAGATCATCCCCATTTCCCTTGCCGCCGTCCACCCAAGGCTCGGCAAAGAGGCCCACCTCCTGCTGTGCCTGACCAGCCGCGAACGACCCCCGACCACACAGCCGCTTGGACCGCCGCGGGCCTAGTCGCGCTTTTGTGCTGCGCCACGCCGGCGGCTTCTGGCAGCCCTGGGGCTCAGCCTCGGTGGCCTCACCGTGGCGGCAATCTTCAAGTCACCTGGCCGCCATCGTCGATTCCGTCACCCTGGTCGGCGGCAGGAACGCGCTCCGGGCGCCGCTGGTGGTGACGACGAGCTCGTCGCGGGCCCGGGTGGCGGCCACGTAGAGCAGCGACCGTTCCCGGGTCAGCGTATCGGCACGGTCCGCGTCGGTGAGGTCCTTGAGCAGGTACTCCGCCGGCATCAGGCCTGCGTTCACTCCGAACAGCAGCACCCGGGAGAACTCCATGCCTTTCGCGCGGTGCATCGTCATCACGACCGGCTGGCCTTGCTTGTGCTGTCCCTGCTCGACGGCGCGGACGGTGACGTCCCGGTCGTCGAGGCCGCGGGTGACCTGGCCTGCGCCGGCGGCGTCGCGTACGAGGATCCCAATCGTCTCGGGGACAACCCCGTCCGAGAGCCACTCCTGGACGGTGTTGGCGGCGGCCTCGAGCTCCTCGGTGATGGTGGAGCACACCAGGAGGCGCGGGGGCGGCCCGCTGCGGGCACTGCGGTAGTGGCCGGCGTTCTCGGGGGCGTCCTCGAGGTCGGTCCAGCCCGTTTCGCCGGCGAGCACCCCGACGGCGTAGGAGAGGTTCTGAGCGGTCGTGCGGTAGGTGAGCTTGAGCCGCTGGGACCGGCCGACGATCTTGATGCCGTAGCGGCCCAGGACGACACGCTGGCCGTAGATGCGCTGGTGCGAGTCCTCGGCGAGGAACAGGTCGTTGAGCCCCTCGGCGGCGAGTGCGCGAAGGAACTGCCAGTGGCTGGGGTTGAGGTCCTGGCCCTCGTCGACAAGGACGTGGTCGAGGGGCCGGCCGTTGTAGGCGTGGCGCTGCAGTGCAGCGGCGGCGACGGAGGCCGCCTCGGCGAAGTCGATGGTGCCCTCGATCGAGGCCCGGGCTCGGTAGGCCTCAACGATCTGCCAGACCGCGATTCGCTTCTTGCGGTCCAGGGGAACTCCCCGGCCGGGCCGGCGGGCGGTGAGGTAGGCGTCGCGGCTTGTCGCTTGCGCGGGTAGGACGACCATCGCGTACTCGGTGGCGAGGAACACCCGGCCGCGCAGGTCCGCGGGCAGGTCCGCTCCGGCGGCGCCTGCGGCGTCGGTCCACACGGTGTCCGGGGTCCGTCCCGCGATCTCGCTGGAGCGGGGACCCAGGACCTGCTCGAGATCCTCTGCGAGCTCGCCCTTGTGGGCCCTGAGCACCGCCGACACCGCGGCGTCGATCCCGGACACGTGGATGCCGGGGTCGCCGAGGTTCGCGGCGAGGATGACGGTGGGGTCAAGGCGTCGCAGGTCGGCCTTCATGGCCTCGGCGAGGTTGCGGGTGTAGGTGGTGAGCAGGATCCGGGCCGTCGGGTTCTGTACCGCGAGGTGGCGGGCGCGGTGCAGCAGCACGACCGTCTTGCCGGTACCGGCGCCACCGGAGAGCCGGAAGGGGCCGTTGTAGGTGGTGGTGGCGTAGCGGCGTTGCTCGGGGTGCAGGAACACCCGCCAGGCGGCGAAGTCGTCGTCCTCGATGGCGCGGCGGAGCTCGTCGTCGTCCTCCATGAACGCGAACTGCATCTGTGCGGCGGGGTGCTGCAGGGCCCGTAGGAGCTGCTCGTCCTCGCCGTCAGCGGAGACGCCGGCGGGCTGGCCGCGGTCAACGCCGAGGGCAGTCTGCACGTCACTGAGGGCGCTGCCGCTGGCAAGGTCGATCAGGGCCAGTCCCTGCCACTGCACCGCTGCCCCGGCGAGGGTGAGGATCTCGTCCTCGGTGGTGGCGGAAAGTGCCGCGCGGGAGAGGGTGACGTCGAGGCCGAGGTCCTCGACGAGGGCCCGCTCGTCCAGGCCGTAGGAGGGCAGCAGCGGCGCCGGGCCCGCCGCGGAGGGCTTCGCCACCGTGGGGGCAACCATGGCTGGGTCGGGAACAGCCGCGAGCTCCTCCTCGGTGGCCGCGATCAGCTCGGCGATGCCGTTGACCGGGTTGACTGTGAGACGCGCCTTGCGGGCGAACGCGATCGCGTCGTCGTGGGGGAGGACGCCCAGGTAGACGTAGTGGGCGGTCGCGGCGTGGCCCTGGACCTTGAAGAGGATGGCCCGGTAGAAGTCGTTGACCCGCCCGGTGCGGACCCGGTTGTCGGCGGAGCCGCCGATGGGCTCGATGTGCAGGCCGGCGGAGGTGTCGTCACCGGAGAGCTTCTCCAAGAACGCGTAGGCCTGCTTCTTCACCGACGCGTCCAGTGCGCCGGTCTGGCTGGGGCCCATGACGATCTGAGGCACGATCTATGACCTTCCGGGGCTGAGCGCGGCGACGACGGCGTCGAGGTCGGGGGCGACGAGGGTCCACTGCGGGGCGAGCTCGACACGGTCCTCATCGCTGAAGTTGAGGTCGACGACGAGACGCAGCTGCGGCCAGGACAGACCCAGCGACAAGCCTTCACTGGTCTCCTCGCCCTGGGTGGGGAGGGGGTCGATGCTGGCTTCGGCCATGGTGATGATGAGCTGGCGTTCCCCGTCGGTGCCGTTGTCCCACAGTTCCTGCCAGTCCGGACTAAGGGCGGCGCCCGGCGTGGGTGCCGCGGCGGGAGCCGCCGTCGGGGCCTGCAGCTGCTGCACGGTGGTGATGACGGTTGGGCGGGTCCGCAGGTTCAGCAGGTTGCTCAGGCGCAGCCAGTCCCGCCAGGCGCCCTTGTGAGTCTCCCCGAGACTCTGGGGCCTGTCATCGAGAACGAGCGCGGTCGTCAGGACCATCGCGCTGCCCGGGACGGTGGCAAGGGCCACGGTGTCGTCGCGCCAGATCCAGTCCTGCGACGTCGAGGCCGTGGGCAGCGGGGTCCCGTCGAGCAGCGCCTGGGCCGCCGCCGCGGGGCTCTGGTCCCCGATGACGGAGCGGGCCTGGGCGGCGCCGTACAGGAACAGAGGGAGCCAGGTTGCGAGCCGCTCGATCGCGTCGGGCTCGGGGTTCTGGATCCAGCCGATGAGGAAGTCGATCGGGCCGCCGGTGATGAGCGCGAGAGAGGCGTTGGTGAGCTCCCCGCCGGTGGTTTGCAGGATCGGTCCGCTGTCCTCCGGCCGGTACCAGGACGGGGGCCTGACGGTGCCTGCGGCGGCGTCTTCGAGATCAGCCCAGGTGATCCCGAGGACCAGCCTCCCGCTGTCTCGGAGAACCGCTCGCTTGGCGGCGTCATCGGACAGCCGGTTGATGGTCGAGGTGGCGTGGTAGCGCCAGCCGTCCGTGAAGATCGCGACCTCGGGGATCCCGCCCTGGTTGCAGCGCAGCAGGAAGTCGGGCCGGGAGCCGAGCATGTTCTGCTGCGGGTCCAAAGTCCAGACCCGCCCGCTGCCGCCGACGGTGATCGTGGACCGGTTGCCCGTGCTGGTGGGGGTGTCCTTGACCGTGGCGCCGACTGCGCTGAGCCGGTCAGCCAGGACGGCCCGGAACCGCTGTTCGAGGTTGGACTCCGCGTCGAACCCGGTCGGCTCGAGGCTCGTGCAGCTCCAGCCCATCTCGAGTGTCGGGTCAACATCGGGCTTCAGCGCGCCGCCGTGGAGGATGTCGCGCAGGTGCCGCTCCCCTGCGGCGCGGCTGACGGAGCGGACCTGGTGCGGGGCGGCGAACGGCAGCAGGCAGCGGTGGCAGGCCAGCCGCTGTTCGTGCTGACACTCGCAGTCGCGTAGCACCTGCCACGCGGTGTGCAGGATCGTCCACACGGTCTCGGGGTCGGCGAGCTCGGCGAGGTAGCCCGTACCGCCGGGCACGACGTCGTGCAGCAGCAGGGCCTCGTGGTTGTCGCCGCCGGTGCTCAGGGTCGGGTCGACGATGCTGGCGATCTGGATGTGGTTGGGGGCGCCGCCGATGCGTTCCCGCAGCCCGAGCAGGATCGCGGCGGCGAGGCTCGGGACCGCGAACATGTCTCCCAAAGTCACCGACGTGGGGAGCCGGATCACCAGCCCTTCGGTGCACAGTGTGCGGCTCAGCGCGACGCCGCGGGTGTGCTCGGTCAGCGCCTTGCGGTGCGGGCACCAGGGACGGTGCTCGGTGCTTTGGTTACGCCCGGTGACGGTGTCGAGCTGCCCACACCAAGAGCAGACCCGGAACAGCGACGCGGCGTAGTCGCCGTTGGCGATCACTCGCGGTGAGCCCTGCCCGCCGGCCTTGCCGATGTTAAGCCAGCGGATGGTCTGGTCGCGCAAGTGCTTGGCGCCGAAGTCGTAGCCGTCGACGAACCACTGCCGGGTGACGTTCGCGGGGTTGATGTCGGCGGCGGTGACGACGGTGAACTGCTCGCGGATCCGCTCGTCGCGGTCGTCGCTGATGACCGCGTCGTCGCGGCGCATCGCCGAGTAGACCCGGTCCAGCTCGACGACCTCCAGCCGCTGCTTGGTGTCGGCGATCTCAGGCGACCCGCACCGCGGACAGGACGGGATCGACGCGGACGGGTTGGGGCCATCCGCGTAACCGCAGGCGGCACAGAACACCCAGGTCCGCACGGCCTCCCCGTTATGGCCGAGGTCGAGCGCGTCGATCTTCAATGCGTGCCCGCCGGCGTAGAACGTGGCTCCGGGGGCGAAGTCGCGAAGCGCCTGGGTTCCGCCGCGGTGATAACTGAAGGCATCGGTCTGGTACTCCCCGGAATCGGGGTCCACCCAGGACAGGCTCACGGCGAGGGTGGCGCTGTCGTCGGTGAGGGTGTAGTTCGGGAGGATCCCGTGCTCCTCGAGCACGCCGATCCAGTAGTCGCCGCGCAGGTCCGCGAGCTGGGCGTGGGTGAGCTTCAGGGACGCCTTCGCCATCCGCCAGGCCCGTTTGTCGTCGTCCGTGGCGGCCGGGCCTCTCGCGATCTGCTCCAGCGGCGGGATGGAAGCCATGATCTGCTGCCTGCGGAACTCCAACGTCTGCACCGTGTGGGTCCAGCGGTGCGACTCCGTCACCAGCCGCTGCGCGAGCGGGCTGCTCCCCGGTGTGCCGCCGACCGGGCTCGCCCAGGCCCGCAGTGCGGCCTGCGCCGTCGGGGTGAGGCTAGGAAACCCGGCCAGGAACGCGTCCAACCGTTTCTCTGCGTGGGTCTCAGCGTCGGTCGCCAAGGCGTGCAAGTAGGTCCCCGGCTCGGTGCTCCCGATGGCCTCACCGGACTTGCGAGGGTGCGGCGCCTGCGGGTCGCGGGCGAGCCGGTCCGCGATCGAGGCGACGTACTGCCGGCGGAGGATCTCCTCGGCATCAAGGTAGGTCGCGGGCGGGCGGACCTCCCCGTTGATCACCGACAACGGGTCCCCCAGGCGAGGCAGCTGCTCCCCACGACCGGTGACGAAGGCAAGGTTCAGCGCGTTACCCGTCAACCGGCCAGCCCGGCCAACGCGCTGCAGGTACGAAGCGACCGTACGAGGCAGCGACGCGAGCATCACCGCAGACAGGTCCCCGATGTCGATCCCCATCTCCAGCGTCGGGGTCGCGACCAACACGTTCGGGGCCGACGGGTCAGCGTGAGCGAACTTGAACTGGGTCTCGTAGCGGAGCCGGTCCTCGTCCGGGAGCAGCCCGCTGTGCTCGCGGGCCACAACCCGGCGGATATCGGTACTGGAGTACATCCGGCGGTAGAAGTTGTCCGCCCGGCCCTTACGAGCCAACCGGCCGGCACACCGCGCGACCAGACACGGCGCGTCCTCGAGCTCGTTCACGACCGTTCGTGAACCAGGCACCTGGGTGTCGCAAACCACACAGCTCAGCAGGTGCGCGCCCCCCTGCAGGTCGGCCAGGGCGATGGCGCTGATGAGGATGCGCGACTGCGGCAGCTGGTAGATCTGCGCCCCGCTGGCACTGGTGACGGACTCGATGACCCCGAGTACGTCGAGACGCTGCAGCAGCAGCCGGGCCAGCTTTGCCCCGTCGCCTGGGCTGACTTGGAGGCACTTCGACGCCCACAGCGCGTACCAGCTTTGCGCGCTGGTGACTGGGTCGAGGTCACTGTTCCGGCGTGGCGCGGCCCCGCCGATGCGGGGAAAGGCTGGTGCCGGCCGTCCGGCCGGGAACGCGGGCATCCCGGACGAACGGGGCCGACCGCCCCAGATGGAGTACCGGTTCCCGTCCTCCTGCTGGTAGCGGCGGAACCACTCATGCTCGATCGCCCCGCGTTCCCGCATCCGCTCCAGCACCCCGCGGACCCAGGCCATGAGCTGCGACGACGGCAGCGGCTCGAACCCCTCCAGGGTGGGCAGCCCTTGGGCCTCGTCGATGGCCTGCCCAGCGGCCTTGAGCAGCTCCGCCGCACTCGCACTGACCTCGACGGCCGCGCTGCCGGTGCGCTCCAAGGTGCGGCCGGTGCGCGACTGCAGCCCGAACTCGAGCGCCGCGTCCAGCAGCAGCCGCCGCTTGACCCGGGTCCGCACGGCGGCGGGCACATCGCGTAAGCGAGGCCGCCGCCAGAACGGGGCGAACTCCTCCCGCTCCACCATCTCGGGGGGCACGATGCGGTAGCGGCGGTGCGGGTCATCGCCAGCATTGAGGATGATCTGGTCAAGAAGGGCGTCCAGGCTGACCGGGGTGTCACCGACGCCGTCGCGCAGCACCGAGCGCAAGGTGAGGGTGTACGAGCGGCTCTGCACGAAGCCGGCCCGGTGTGCGGCGTCCTGGACGCTGTCGGTGAACACCAGGGCCTTCTTCTCCGCCGAGTCCAGCCCGGCGTCGCCGAACAGCGTCGACAGCGTCACCGACAGCTGCGTCGCCACCGCGGAGCCCAGGAACCGGATCCCGTCCTTGCCCTGGCACGCCGGGCAAGTGTCGTCGAGCGACTGCTTCCCCGCGTCGTCGCCGACATGGGTCAGGACCGGCAGCACCCCACCGGTGCGAGCGTCGGCGAGGTCGGCTGGTAGCGATGCGAGCAGGCGCCGCTCGCGCACCGCGAACCACATCAGCCCGTCAACCGCCAACGGTTCGATTCCGTCGCCAGCGAGCATCCGGTCGCCCTCGGCGGCGGCGTGGATCAGCGGGCGGAACCTGTCGTCGCGGGTGACCCGGCGCCGGCGGATGGTGTCGTCGTCGGTGTCGAGGTCCGACCCGGTCGGGGCCAGGACGGCACCCCAGCCGGATCGGCCGCAGTGCCGGCAGAACAGCGCCGGCAGCGGCGGGCCCTGCTCGAGCGAGGTCGCGTCCTCGGGCGCGGTGATCGCCATGTCCCCGTCGTCGCTCCACAGGTACCGAGGGCGACCTGAGGCGGTGCGGTCGACCCGGGTGAGCTCGCGCACCCACAGGTGCAGGTCCACGGACGCTGCGTCACGCCCGACCGCGGCCCTGACGTGGCTGAACGCCGCGATCAGGGCGACGACGAAGCCGTTCCAGCGCCGGACGTGGACGTCCTCCGCTCCCGGCGGCGGCGGACCGGCCGCACCGAGGCGCTGGGCGAGGTCGCTCGCCGAGACCGCCTCAGCGGTGCACTCCAGCACGTCGGGGCTGAGCGGGTGGGCCTTGAGCAGGTCCAGCAGCACCGACTCCGGGACCGCGGCGAGGTTCGTCGCGTCGACCCCCCACAGGTGCGCAAGGACGACGTCCGTGATCTCGCGGCCGGTGGACAGCGCGGGAAGCGCCTCGACCGCCTCGGCAACCATCCGGACCAGCAGTGGCGACAGCGTCGCCGGCTGGTACCCGGCGGCCGCCATGCGTGCGGGGGCGTCCCCGATCCACTCCGTCGCGTCCTGGCGGGTCTCGGTGATGACGCTGTCAGGCGGGAAGTGCTCCCCGAACACGGTCTCGGCGAAGGTGAGCATCGCCTGCGGGTTGCTCTTGTCGCCCAACGTGGCCGACGTCGCGACCGGGGTGATCCGCCCCAGCGGCCGGATCCGGTCCTCCGCCGTGATCGACGGGTCCTCCTCGGACCAGTGGCTCTTCAGCGCCAACCCCAGCCGGCGCAGCAGCATCGACACGTCGGTGCCCTGCGCGCCGTCGTAGGTGTGGAACTCGTCCAGTACCAGGTACTGCAGGCTCGTCGCGCTCTGCGCCCACAGCCGCGCGTCCTCGGCGCGTAGGAGCAGCTGGTCGAGCATCTTGTAGTTGGTCAGCAGGATGTCGGGGGCGTCGCTGCGGATCACCGCCCGGTCGGTGATCAGCCCGTCCCTGCTGACCTTCGTCCGCTGCGGCCCAGCCTGTCCGGTGTAGAGCGCCGCCGTGACCCCGGCCAGCGCCGGGTCGCTGGTGAGCATCCCACTCAGGCGAAGGGCCTGGTCGTTGGCGAGAGCGTTCATCGGGTAGAGCACGATCGCTTTGAGTCCTCGCACGCCCTCCCGCTTCGCGCGGAGCACGTGGTCGAGGATCGGAACGAGGAAGGCCTCGGTCTTGCCCGATCCCGTGCCGGTGGTGACCATCGTCGGCAGGGGCCGCGGTTTCTGGGCGCTTAGGTTCGCGCTCGACAGACGGGCGAAGGCCTGCGCCTGGTGCCCGTACGGGGGGAAACCCCTGAACCAGTCGAGCGTGGAGCGCCACCCGTCCTCGGCCGGCCGGAACGGCAACTGCAGCCGCACGTACGGGCCCTTGAACAGCCCATGCTGCGGATCCGTGAGGAACTCCACCAGCGCTGCCCGGGCGTCGTCGTCGGTGAGGGCGAACGTGGTGGTCAAGTAGTCGAGGAGGCTCTCCCGGATGTTGTCGGCCTGGACCGTGGGCAGCAGCTCGCTCACGAGCGACCCGTCAGGTCCTGCTCGAACGACGCGTAGGCGGCCCGCATGTCCGCCTCACGGTCCAACGTCACGAACGGCAACTCGTATATGTAGGTGTTGCCCGCCTGGTTCGTCGCCGTCCGCTCGTCGAGCGTGATGCGGTCACCCCGTTGCCGCCACACCGTCAGCACCGAGTTCGGCACCAGCCGACCGTTCGCATCGTAGTAGTAGACGCGGCGGTCGTAGCCGTAGAGAACCGCGAACTGGGTGCGGTAGATCGTGCACAGCTCGTCGGCAGTCAGCCCGAGCGTCAGGGCCACCAGCGCATCAAGCTCCACCTGAGCCTGTCGCCGCTCGATGGCCAGCCGGAGCGGAGTGGTGGCTGACCAGGCCTTCTTCGCGTCGCCCAGCAGCGACCCCAGCGGGCTACCTACCCCGGCCCGCCACCTGTCTTGGGTGAATACCTGCTGCCAGCACTGGGCCCAGAGATCGGCATAGCCGTCGGTTAGGCAGTTGAGCCGCAGGAGTCGTAGAAGCAGCGAGTCAGCAAGGGGATGGTCGTCGACAATCGGCAGTCTGGCGAAGACGCCCTGGTAGATGCCGCTCTTCGGAGCGGCGCGCACGGATAGGTCTGCGATCAGCGAGGAGGCGAAGGCGGTGACCAAGCCGATCTGCCTGGAGGTCGCGTCCGGGCTACCCGTGCAGAACACGCCGTTGATGTGGCTTGCCCCCGGGGGGATCAGCGCGGGGATGAGCGTGCGCTCCCCGGTGTTGGCGGCCATGGCGCGCCAGGCGACGCGGTAGTAGTCGCGGGCGGGTTTGGGGTCGTCGGGGTCGCCCCATTCGGTGTAGGCGCAGTCGTACCGGTCGCGATCCCCTATCGGCGTGTAGGCGGTCATCGGGATCGCGTCCGGCGCGAGCGCCTCGAGATCCGTCGCCGACCAGTCCTGGTTGTGCAGCATGGTCTTGTTCGGGGTCTTGTAGAACGGGGTGGCGACGTGCAGGTGGGGTCCTTGCAGGATCACGTCGTCCCAGGAGTCAGGCGCCCCCCACGCGCTCTCGAAATAGCCCTTCTTGCGGTCGATGCTCTCGTCCCAGCCCCGGGAGAACTCGAGGCCGAGGTCACCGATGCGGCGGCTCCGCGAGAGCTTGTCGAGGACAGCGGCCGTGGAGGCGTTCACGGCGTAGACCATGCGGCTGCGTCGGACCGGGGTGTCAGCGTTTTCCAGGATGGCGTGCCAAGTTGCGAGGGTTTCGTCGGTGACGGTGATGATGCGGGCGGCGTGGGGTCGCTGGTCCCAGTTGCCGTCAGGGTCCTTAAGGCCGGGCTCAGGGCCGGAGCCGTTGTGCACGAGGGATCGGGCGACGGTGTCGGGGTGGTATAGCGAGCTGGCCATGAGGAAGTGGGGTTCGTCGCGCGCGGCGCCGTACACGTGCACCCCGTACCTGACCAGATCGTGGACCTCGAAGAGCACGAGTTCGTTGATGAACTGCCAGTGTCGGCGGAGCCGGCTGTAGGTGGCGGAGCGGAGCAGGCCGGCCTTCTCGTCGGTGAAGTGGCTCTCAGGGTGGATCAGCGTGATGACGCCGTCGCGGCTGTTGTGTCGCCAGGTCTGTTCCATGAAGCAGCGGTAGAGGTCTGGCTGGAGGCCTACCAAATGCGGGTACTGCTGGCGCGCCCCGAGGAACGCGGCGGTGGCCGCGACGTCGCTGGTCCCCTCCACCACGAGGTCCTCGATGCCGGGCAGGGCCAGGGTTTCCTTGCGCTTGCCGGCGCGCAGCGCCTCGGACGGCTTGACGGCGAGCTGCCACCATGGGTCGCCCTCGGCCAGCAGGGCGTCAACGTCGGAGCGGGGACGGACCCAGGGGGGATTCCCGGCTCTCCCGGCATGAGTGTGGGTCATTCGGGGTCGGGTTCGTGGGGTAGGCGCAGGGTGATGGGTCCGCAGGAGAGCATCACCAGGGCGAGGGCGGCTTGGGCGGAGTGGAATCCGTAGGCGCGGCGGGTGATCAGG
>JBBRZQ010000042.1:0-33949 GCA_038236535.1 Actinomycetales bacterium | reverse complement strand
GGCCCCAGGTCGGCGTTGGCGACCCTGAACACCGACTCGCTGAGCCCGGTCAGCGAGTCCGTTGCCGCGCACACCGCCGCGCGTCCCGCCTCGATCTCCGCCGTCCCTGACATGCTCCAAACCTAGCCGTCACCACCGACAACCCCCTCACCCCGAAACTACGAAACGCGTTGGGAAGGCTGAGAGTTCGCACCACGCCCGCCGTGCCGAGCTTTGCTACACCAAACTTGCCCTGGCCCACCGACAGCCCCCACGCCCGAACGCACGAAATGCGCCCGAACGCACGAAATGCGATGAACGCACGAAATGCGATGAACCACTGAGAGTCCGAACCAACCGCACCATCCCCAGATCCGGTCGCCGTACGACCCACACCATCCCCGGATCCGGTCACTAAACCGGCCGCACCATCCCCAGATCCGGTCGCTGAAAGGCGCACGATCCCTCGGTTGGCGGATGAGACCACGGGAGGGACGCTAGGAAGTCGCACCGATGAGGCCACCACCGCGTCGGTCGAGGGTGTTCAGGCGCGCGTAGGCCCCACCGGCGACCAGCAGCTGCTGGTGACCGCCCGACTCGACGATCCGGCCGTGCTTCATGACCACGATGCAGTCCGCGGAACGGACCGTCGACAGGCGGTGCGCCACGACGAACGTGGTCCTTCCACGCATGAGCTTGGCGAGGGCGTCCTGGACCAGCACCTCGGAGGCCGGGTCGAGCGCTGAAGTCGCCTCATCGAGGACCAGAACCCGGGGGTCCCTGATCAGCGCGCGGGCGATGGCCAGGCGCTGACGCTGGCCGCCGGAAAGGCTCGACCCGCGCTGCCCTATGACGGCGTCCAGGCCACCCATCTCCGTGACGAAATCGGCCGCGTTGGCCGCCAGGAGAGCCGCACGCACCGCTTCGTCCGTGAGCTCCCGCTGACCGTAGGTCACGTTGTCGCGCACGGTCCCCTCGAAGAGCAGCGACTCCTGCGGGACGACGGCCAGGAACTGCCGGTAGCTGCGGCGATCGAGCTCTCGCAGGTCCACGCCGTCCAGCAGTACCCGGCCCGCGGTCGGCGACATGAACCCGATCACGAGGTTGAGCAGGCTCGACTTGCCGGACCCGGACTGCCCGACAAAGGCGACAGTCTGGCCCACCCCGACATCCAGGGAGACGTCCACGATCGCCGGCTCCAGTGCATCGGGGTAGGTGAGCGAGACGTGCTCCAGGGTGATCCGGCCCCCGACGCCGGATACCACTGGCTTTCCCTCGTTCTGCTCGAGGTCGGGCTCGGTCAGCACCTCGCCCATCGACTTGATCGACTCGAGCCCTTTGGAGACCATCGGGGCCAGGCCCATGAGCATGGTGACCGAACCGGTCAGCGCGACGAAATAGCTGGACAGCATCACCACGTCCCCTGCCGTCAGGTCGAGGAAACCGGTGCGGGCAGCCAAGGCCGCAGTCACCAGGCAGGCAGCACTCAGCAGCTGGAACAACACCCAGGCCACCGCGCCGAATCGCCCGTTGAGCACGTCGAGCCGGATGCCCTCATGCCGCACGTGGTCCAGCGTCATGTCCATCCGGGCCAGCTCGTCGGTCTCCACCCCGTGCGCCCGGGTGATCGGGATGAGGTTCGTCATCTCACTGACCCGGGCCGACATGTGCTCCACCTCATGGCGGAACGCCTGGTTGCGCACACTCATGTGCCGGCGGGTCAGGTGGATGAGCAGGGCCGAGGCGGGTACCGCGACCAGGAAGACCGGAAGGAAGGCCGGCACCCGGATCGCGGTCAGCACCACGGCGCCCATCATGGTGGTGAGCGCCGCCATACCAGAGTCGAAGGTCTGCCGTGAGGTCTCTACGACGTTCTCGACGTCACGGATCACCTTTGCCTGGAGCACGCCCGCGCTCATCCTGCGGTGGTAGCCCACTGAGAGCTGCTGCAGCCGTTCACAGAGCGCGACCCGCAGCTCGGTCTCGACGGTGCGCACGGCAAGGCTCAAGCGGCCCACGTAGAGCAGCGCCAGCGGGATGTTCTGCAGCACCAGAAACGCCATGACGGCGGCGTTGACCCAGATCACCGACAGGGGCTTGGACTGGACCACCGCGTCGATCACATTGGCCGTGAGCAGTGGCATCACCCAGACCGGCGAGTGCTTGAAGGCGAACGCGATGGCCGCCACGGTGAGCCGACCGCGCTGGCCGGCATAGAGCCTCAGCGCCGTTCTTGCGGGGTGTTTCCCGTCGAACCCCTCGACCACGCTTCGTCTCGTCACGCCCGCAATACTCCTCGGGTGGCCATGGCCGGACCGGCCCCGGTCTCCCCGGCCACGCCACCCTGCGCGCAGGTCATCCGCGCACGGCGGGCGCCGGGACCCCGACCGGATAGCGTTCCTCGCCCCGATCACGGTCGCGCACGTGGACGGCTTCCAGCGTCTGCGGGTGAGCCGACTCCCCTCGCAGGCCTTCGATGACCAGCCCGTCGACGTCGACAGCCTCCACCGCGTACCCGAAGTCGCCCGGCCGCGCAGCCCAGACCACCTCGCAGTTGCGCAGCGTGACATCGGAGGCGGTGTCGATCCGGATGCCGGCGGTCCGCTGGGCGAAGACCTCCGGCCCGCTCGAGGTGGGGCGCCGGTCGTACTCGCCTCCGGGCCAGCCCGACCAGCGGTCCAGCTCGATCCTGACGCCGTCCAGGACGACCCCCTCGATCAGCCCTGGCGCGTCAGCCGCGATGTACACGCCGTTCTCGCCGCGGGCCAGGATGTTGCGGAACCGCACGTTGCTCAGCCGGCCGACCACGTCGTGCCACGCGCCGACGCTCACGTAGATCGGCTCGCCGTGACCCCACCAGCCGCGGGCGAAGTGCCGGGTCTCGACGATGCAGTCGGTGAACAGGATGTTCGAGAAGCTGCCCTGCTGGCCGAGGTTGACGGCCAGGCCCCGGTGGGAGGAACGGATCACGCAGCCGGACACGATCACGTTGCGGATGTCCTCCACGGCGTCTACCCCGACGACCACAGCGCTGGAGGTGGACTGCAGGGTGCAGTTGGTGATGACGATGTCCTCGGTCGGGCCGTACCCGTCGAACTCCTCGGTGGTCTTCAGCGAGATGGCGTCGTCACCGCTGGAGATGTCGCAGTCGCTGACCCTCACCCGGCGGCACCGGTCCAGGTCGATCCCGTCGGCGTTGGGGTACTTCAGGTCGGTGTCGATCCGGATCCCGTGAATGAGCACGTCCTCGCAGCCCGAGAGCCGAACGCACCACAGCGCGGCGTCCTGAAGCCGGATGTCGCGCAGGCTCACCCGCCGGCAGCCGATCAGGAACACCGTGAACGGGCGCTGGTTCGGGCAGCGGTAGAGGTGCCCGAGGTCCTCGGTGATGAAAGAGCGCCCGGCCCCGTCGATGACTCCCGCCCCGGTGATCGCGATGTCGGTGGCATCGCGGGCCGTGATGAACATGAGCGCGGCGGCGTTGTCCGCGTCGACGACCCCGGCCGACAGCGCGCCCACCTCCAGCCGGGCCGTGTAGTCCGCGGGGTCACCACTGCCGGCCAGCACGGCGCCCCGTTCCACGTGCAGCTCGACGTACGACTTCAGCTCTATCGACCCGGCCCGGTAGGTGGCTCCGGCCGGGACCAGCACGGTGCCGCCGCCGCCGGCGTGACAGGCATCGATCGCCGCCTGTATCGCCGCGGCGTCGTTGGTCGTGCCGTCGCCGACCGCACCGTGGGATCGAATGTCGATGATGCTCATAGGTCCTCGTTCATCGGATCGGCTGAGGGGAACGGTAGTCCGGCACCGAGCGCTCTGCGAGCGCCCTCGTTTGACTTAGTTTGTCTGACAAACTAAGACTATCAGGAGGAGGGCAGGTCACCGGCCCGCGGCGAAGCAGCCCCCTCCTGCCGCCGGCCCGTCGAGGTGCCGGCTTGGCCATTTCAACAACGACGCGTTTGCGTCCATCGACTACGCGGTCGCCGAGTCCGGCCGTCTCGGCCTCAAGCTCCTCGTACCCCTGACGGACAACTGGGACTACTACCACGGCGGCAAGTACACGTTCCTGCGCTGGCTCGGCGTGAGCACGGAAGACAACGGGGCAGCGTTCTTCACTGACCCGACGGTGCGCGTCGCGTTCAAGCAGTACATCTCTGAGGTCCTCTCGCACGTCAACCCGCTGACCGGCAAGCGCTACGTCGACGACCCGACGGTGATGGCCTGGGAGCTCGGCAACGAGCTGAACGGCATGACGCCCGAGTGGATCAACGACATCTCCTCGTACATCTCGCAGCTCGCTCCGAAGCAGCTCGTCGCCGCGGGCGCCCAGTTCGGCACGGACACGGGCCTGCTCACCTCGCCGGACGTCGACATCGTCGACGCCCACTACTACCCGCCGACCGCAGCCAGGATCGCGGCGGACGCCACCGCGGCGAAGGCGGCGGGCAAGGCCTACATCGCCGGCGAGTACGGCAGCACGCAGGCGGGCAACACGCTGCTGGACGCGGTGGCGGCCAACCCGGACGTCGACGGCGCGCTCTTCTGGTCGCTGTTCCCGCACGCGGACCACTACGGTTTCGTGCAGCACTCCGACGAATTCACGGTCCACTACCCGGGTGACACACCGGCGATGCGCACGGCTGTTGCCGCGATGACCCGGTTCGCCGCCCTGATGGGCACCTGCACCGGCTGCGTGACGACTTTGGGCGACGCCCCGCTGCTCACGAGCATCGTCAAGACCCAGGGCATCAACCTGCTGACCTGGCGCGGCACCGCCGGTGCCTGGTCCTATCGAGTCGAGCGCGCCACCGGCCGTTCGTGGACGGTCGTCGGGACCGGAATCACCGACAATGACACCCCGTGGCTCGACCTGGCCACGCCGACACGCGCCGCGACCTACCGAGTCGTCGCCCTCAACGCCTCCGGGGCCGCTCTCGCCGTCTCCGAGCCACTGGGCGTCGGGGCGACCGAGGACGCCGTCACCGATCCCCTTGAGGACTGGTTCGTGGCTTCACAGCACAGCTCGCCCCTGCTGCGGACCCCGACAGCCGAAGGGGTGAAGGTGCGTCCCAGCGGTCACCAGCGGGCCTCGCTCACCTACCTGCGCGCCGGGATCACCTCAGCGGCGGTCACAGTCGCGGCGCCGCGCGGCCCGGGCGACCTCCGTCTCGAGGTCTCGGCCGACGGCGCCACCCGCTGGAAGACCGTCAGGCCTCGCGTCATCGGCGGCGCCCGCACCACGATCACCCTGAGCCTGTCGGGGTTGTCCGGGGTCGGCGGGGTCCGCGTGGTGTGGCCACATGGCGGCGCCGAAGCGGTGACCGGCGTGTCTCTCACGTCGGCAGCCGGCTCCCGCGCGACGGCCATCCCGGGCCCGTTCGCGGTGACGGCCCCTACGCCAGGGGCGACCGGCGCCAGCACCGCCACGTCGATCTCCTGGTCGCCCTCTGCAGGCGCGGCCTACTACTCGATCCTCCTGTCCAAGAACGCCGACCTGAGCTCTCCGGTGTTCCAGGCCACCGGCCTGCGCACCACGTCATACCGGCCGCCGGCTCTCCTGGACCCCTCGATGACCTACTACATGCGGGTCCAGGCGGTCAATGCTGACGGGGCTACCACCGCCACCGGGTCGCCGTCGTCGTTCAGCACCCGGCCACCGGTGAACGGCGTTCTGGTCGATGACTTCGACGGCTACGCCTCGGATGCGGCGCTGGCGACGGCGTACGCCCGCAATGCTGGCGGCGACCCGATCACCCCGACGCTCAGCAGCGTTGCGGACGGGTCGGGCTCGAGCATGTTGCTGACCTACGCCCTGGGCACGAATGGGTATGCGGGCGTCAGCCACCCCATCGTGCAGAACTGGAGCTCATCCGGCGGCCTGGCCATGTGGCCACAGCCCGACGGCAGCGGCCGCGGCATCACCGTGCAGTTCGCGACGAGCACCGGCTACTGGGAGACGAGCATCAACCCGACGGGGACCGGCAGCCAGTTCATCACCATCCCGTTCAGCGACTTCCACCCGCCGTCCTGGGCGCCGCAGGACGCACCGCTCGACCTGACGTCGGTGTCGCAGATCTCCTTCTACCTCGGCGGCAGCACCGGGAGCGGGACTCTGCGGGTCGACTCGATCACCGCATACCCGGCGCCTTAACGAGCGCGCCGGACCGGCGGGTGCCGCAACGGTAACGACGCACAGAAGCGAGGGGTCCTCCGTCTCCGGACGGGGGGCCCCTCGCGGCGTATCTCGAGACGGCATCAGCCGTCGCCGACCGCGCCGTGGGATCGGATATCGATGATGCTCATACGCCCTCGCTCATCGCGTGCAGGTGGATCTGGCGGGTTCTGGTGGGGTTTGAGCTCAGTTGCGAGACCCATCTCAGCAGGTCTCGTTTGACTTAGTTCGCCTGACGAACTAAGACTGTAGGGTAGGAGGAGGGCCGACCACCGGCCCGCGGCGAAGCTGCCCTCCTGCCGTCGGCCCGAACAGGTGCCGGCCCGTCGAGAGGATCACGATGTTCCCAGTAGGACGCAGGCGGTTCGCAGCCGTCACAGCAACGGCGGCGGTGCTCGCCCTCACGGCCGCGGGGTGCGGGAGCTCCGGCAGCACTGACTCCGCAGGTGGAAGCAGCGCCAAACCCTCCGGCGATATCACGGTGCTGACCAACCGCACCGACCTCGTCAACACCACCTTCAAGGACTACAAGAAGACGTTCGAGGCCAAGTACCCGGACGTGAAGGTCACCTTTGAGGCCATCACGGACTACGAGGGCGAAGTCAAGACCCGGATGAACACCAAGGACTACGGCGACGTCCTGCTGCTCCCCAACAGCGTGTCGGCGACCGACCTCCCGAGCTTCTTCGAGCCACTGGGCAGCGTGGCCGACCTCAGCAAGAAGTACCGGTTCCTGGACCCGTCAGGTCAGGTCTACGGACTGGCCACCTTCGGCAACGCGAGAGGGATGGTCTACAACAAGAAGGTCTTCACCGACGCCGGCATCACGGCCCTGCCGAAGACGACCGACGAGTTCGTCGCCGACCTGCAGTCGATCAAGGCCAAGACCAGCGCGGTCCCGCTCTACACCAACTACAAGGACGGCTGGCCCTTGACCTGGCCGCAGGACGTCATGGGTGGCTTCTCGGGGGATGCCAACGCCCTCGTGGCGATGAGCACGTCCGACGCGCCCTGGGCCGCGGGCCAGGAGAAGAACACCATCGACTCCCTGCTGTATGACGTCGCAGCCAAGGGCCTCATAGAGAAGGACCCGACGACGACGAACTGGGAGAGCTCCAAGAACCTGATCGCGACGGGCAAGATCGGCGTCATGGTCCTGGGCTCCTGGGCGATACCGCAGATGCAGGACGCGGCCAAGGCGGCCAAGCTCGACCCGGCCACCATCGGCTTCATGCCTCTGCCAGTTCAGGTGGGCGGGAAGTACCAGTCGACGATCGCCGGCGACTACAGGATCGGCGTCAACATCAACTCGGGCCACAAGGCGGCTGCACGGGCCTGGCTCGACTGGTTCGTCAACGACTCTGGCTACTACAAGGCAGTGGGCGGACTCCCGACGCTGAAGAGCCTGCCGACCCCGGCGGGCCTGAAGGACTTCGAGGCGCTGGGCGTCACGTACGTCGAGATGATCCCGTCGCCCAAGCTGTCGGTGATCGACAAGGCAGCCGAGATCGGCGTCTCCCAGCCGGACTACTACCGCGAGCTGATCGACTCGGCACGCGGCGCCTCCAAGAAGACCAAGCAGCAGATCTTCGACAACCTCAACACCAAGTGGGCTGCAGCCCGCGCCACGGTCGGCTGACCAGCCGAGCCTGACAGGTGGTGTCGGCCGCGAGCTCTGGACCCACACCACGGCACCTGCTCCGCCGCCCCGGCCAGCGTCGAACGGCCTGCATCCTGACCTGCAGGCCGGTCGACCCGGGCCCAACAAGGAGTCACCCATGACTGGAACAACGCCGACGGTCGAGTCGGGCAGTGCGACCCGGACGGCTCAGACACCGTCGCGGACCCGGCCGCTCGACGCACCCGCCACCCCCGGAAAGCCCCGGCGCACCCGGCGCACCCGCAGCACCGGGAGCCCGGCCAGGCTCCGGTCCAGCGGCTGGGCCATCACGCCCTGGCTCTTCCTCGCCATCCCGCTGGTCTTCCTGGTCGTGTTCACCTACGTCCCGGTGGCCAACATGTTCTGGTACTCGGTCACCGACTGGAACGGCCTCAGCAAGGTGAAGAACTTCGTCGGCCTGGCCAACTACACCGAGGTCTTCGTCCGGCCCGAGCTGTTCCGCGTCTTCGCGGTCAGCCTGTACTACCTCGGCGCCTCGGTCATCCAGATGGGGCTGGCCCTCTACTTCGCCACCGTGCTCAGCTTCAGCACCAGGTTCAAGAACCTCTTCAAAGGCATCCTGTTCTTCCCCTACCTGATCAACGGCGTGTCCATCGCCTTCGTCTTCCTGTACTTCTTCCAGCCAGGAGGGACCCTGGACTCCGTGCTCGGATCGGTCGGCGCGAGCGGGCTGCAGCAGCAGTGGCTCGGCAACCCCGACCTCGTCAACTTCTCCCTCGCCGGCACCTCGGTCTGGCGGTTCATGGGCCTGAACTTCGTCCTGTTCCTCGGCGCGATCCAGTCCATCCCGGGCGGGATCTACGAGGCCGCCGAGCTGGACGGCGCCTCCCGCTGGCAGCAGTTCCGCTACATCATCGCGCCCGGCATCAAGCCGATCATCAGCCTGTCCTTCATCCTCGCGGTCTCCGGCAGCCTGGCGGTCTTCGAGATCCCGTTCATCATGCTGCAGGGCGCCAACGGGTCTGCCACATTCGTCATCCAGACCATCAACCTGGCCTTCAAGTACAACAAGGTCGGGCTCGCCTCCGCGATGGCCGTGATCCTGCTGGTCATCATCCTGATCATGACCTGGGTCCAGCGACGACTGGTCCCCGACGAAGAGGTGGACCTGATATGAGGACGCGAGTCTCGGCCTCCGGCAAGTACGCGACCTTGGTCATCGGCTGCCTCGCAGCCCTGATCCCGCTGGTCGTGGTCGTCCTGACGGCCTTCAAGACCAAGCAGGACCTCGCCACCAGCGGCCCGCTCGACCTGCCCAGGTCGCTGACCATCGCCAACTTCGTCACCGCCTTCACCGAGGCCGACATGGCCACGGCGTTCCTGAACACCACGATCATCCTGCTGGTATCGATCACCGGCACGATCGTGATCGGGACGATGGCCGCCTACGCGATCGACCGGTTCGACTTCCGGTTCAAGAAGGCGGTGGTCGCGCTCTTCCTGCTGGCCACCCTGGTCCCCGGGGTGACCACCCAGGTCGCCACGTTCCAGGTGGTCAACTCGCTCGGCCTCTACAACACCCGGCTGGCGCCGATCGCGCTGTTCATGGGCACCGATATCGTCTCGATCTACATCTTCGTGCAGTTCATGCGCTCGATCCCGGTCTCACTCGACGAGGCGGCGACCCTGGACGGGGCCAACCACTTCACCATCTTCCGGCGGATCATCTTCCCGCTGCTCAAGCCGGCGATCGCCACCGTGGTGATCATCAAGGGCATCGCGATCTACAACGAGTTCTACATCCCCTTCCTCTACATGCCCTCGCGGGACCTCAGCGTGATCTCCACGTCCCTCTTCCGGTTCAAGGGTCCGATGGGCACGCAGTGGGAGGTCCTGTCCGCGGGCGCGATCATCGTCATCGTGCCGACCCTGCTCGTCTTCCTGGCACTGCAGCGGTTCATCTACAACGGGTTGTCCGCAGGCGCAACAAAGTAGCCACCCGACCCGGCGCCGCCCGCAGCGCCTGCTCACCGCGCGTCGCCACCGTCGCCTCACCCACCATCGCCTCGCCCACCCCCACACTGATCCCCCTCTCAGGAGCTTCCTCATCATGATCGTCGACAACCTCTGTGCCGGGTGGACGCTGCGAGCCGCCGGCGGCCCCGTACCTGACCTGATCGCGGATACCTCAGTCCCGGCCCAGGTGCCGGGCAGCGTGCACACCGACCTGCTCACCGGGGGCCTGATCGCCGACCCGTATGTCGACCTCGCCGAGACCGGGCTGACCTGGCTGCACCGTGCCGACTGGCAGTACGAGCGCGAGCTGACCGCAGCTCCGGCCGGCACCGGCGAGCGGGTGGATCTCGTCTTCGAGGGCCTGGACACCGTCGCCACCGTCACCGTGGGCGGGACGGTGGTGGGGCGGACCTTCAACCAGCACCGCACCTACCGGATGGATCTGTGCGAGCCGCTGGCTGCGGCCGTAGGGCAACCGGTCACCCTCGGCGTGCACCTCCGCTCAGCCCTTGAGTATGCCGAGTCGGAACGCGACCGGCTCGGGGCCCGGCCGGCCGCCTACCAGTACCCGCTGAACATGGTGCGCAAGATGGCCTGCAGCTTCGGCTGGGACTGGGGCCCGGACCTGCAGACCGCCGGCATCTGGAAGCCGGTGCAGCTGGAACGCTGGCGCGTCGCCCGGCTGGCCGCAGTACGTCCCCTGGTATCCGTCGATCCCGACGGCACCGCCCGGGTGGCGGTCCACGTGGACGTCGAGCGTTCCGGGCTGGAGACCACGCCGTCCACCCTGGTGGTCCGGGTGCGGCTGGGAGATCACGACGCCACCGCCCGCGTCGAGGGCGGGTCGACCTCCGCGGTGGTCGACGTCGCCGTGCCGGAGGCCAGGCTGTGGTGGCCGGTCGGCTACGGCGACCAGGCGTTGTACGACCTGGAGGTCAGCCTCGGGCAGGACACCGGCGCCGGGCTCGGCACCTGGCACCGCCGGATCGGGCTTCGCACCGTCGGGCTGGACACGTCGCCGGATGCCATCGGGACCCCCTTCACGATCAGGGTCAACGGCCAGCCCGTCTTCGTCCGGGGCGCGAACTGGATCCCCGATGACCACCTGCTCACCCGGATCACCCGGGAGCGCCTGGCCCGCCGGATCGACCAGGCAGTCGGGGCGAACATGAACCTGCTGCGGGTCTGGGGCGGGGGCATCTACGAGTCCGAGGACTTCTACGAGCTCTGCGACGAGGCCGGCGTCATGGTCTGGCAGGACTTCCTGCTGGCCTGCGCCGCCTACCCCGAGGAGGAGCCGCTGCGCAGCGAGTTCGAGGCCGAGGCCCGCGAGCACGTCACCCGCCTGTCCGCGCATCCGTCCCTGGTGCTCTGGAACGGCGGCAACGAGAACCTGTGGGGATACCTGGACTGGGGCTGGCAGGAGCAGCTGGCCGGCCGCACCTGGGGTCTTGGCTACTACACCGGACTGTTCCCCTCAGTGATCGCCGAGCTGGACCCCACCCGTCCGTATGCCGTGGGCTCCCCCTGCTCCCCCGGCGCGGCGCTGGAGGAGACCCACCCGAACGACCCCGACCACGGCACCCACCACCAGTGGGAGGTCTGGAACCGGACCGACTACCACGCCTACCGGGACGAGATCCCGCGGTTCTGCTCGGAGTTCGGGTTCCAGGCGCCTCCCACCTGGGCGACCCTGCAGCGCGCCGTCCGCAACCCCGACGGCGCCCCGCTGGCCAAGAACGACCCGGTCTTCCTGCTTCACCAGAAGGCCGAGGACGGCAACGGCAAGCTCGACCGCGGGTTGTCCCCGCACCTGGGCATCCCCGGGGACTTCGCCGACTGGCACTGGGCCACCCAGCTCAACCAGGCCCGAGCGGTGGCTCACGCGATCACGCACTACCGGTCCTGGTGGCCACGCACCGCCGGGTCGATCGTGTGGCAGCTCAACGACTGCTGGCCGGTCACCTCCTGGGCGGCCGTCGACAGCGACGAGCGGCCCAAGCCCCTCTGGTGGGCCCTACGTGACTCCTACGCCGACCGGATCCTGACGATCCAGCGACGCCCTGCCGGCGCGGACGTCCAGGGTGACGAGGTCGAGGTGCTCGCGGTCGTCAACGACTCGGCGAAGCCGTGGACCGGTGTGGCGCACCTCCGCCGCGAACGCCTCGACGGGACTCTGCTCGCGGAGGCCTTGGCCGACGTGGACGCCCCGGCCCGCACGGTCGCGCTGCTCGATCTGCCGGTGGATGTCCGCAGCGCGGGAGATCCGCGGGGCGAGGTGCTCGTCGCCGAGCTCGACGGTGTGCGCACCGTGCACACGTGGGCGCAGGACATCGACCTCGACCTTGAGCCCGACGCCCTGGCCGCCCGCGCCGAGCCGACCACCGACGGGTACCAGGTCACGGTCACGGCCGGATCACTGACCAGGGACATCACCCTGCTGGTCGACCGGCTCGACCCGGATGCCACGGTCGACCGCGGGCTGGTGACGCTGCCAGCGGGCGCCTCAGCCACGTTCCAGGTGCACAGCTCCCTGCCCGGCCTGGAGAAAGCCCTGCTCGGACCCACCGTGCTCCGCACGGCCAACTCGCTCGCGGACACCCGCTCCAGCGCCGGGGCGCCACTGAAGGTGGAGGCACGGTAGAAGCTTTTAGGGCGCTGCCATCGACCGGTTAGCCCTTCTCCACCCCGCCCAGGCCCAGCGCCGCCGCATAGTGCCGGGCGACCACGACGGCGCCGGCCTTGCCGTACATGCAGTAGCCGTCGTTGGCCCCCGCGTCCGCCCGGTCGTACAGCTGCGCCGGCCAGTCCCAGAGCATGAACCCGCCCACCCAGTCGCGCGCCGCGCAGGCCGACAACATCTCGTCGAGGTAGTCGGCCTGCACGCGCTCGCTCGCCTCACCGGCCAGGCTCCAGTCGTTGGGGTGCGCCGCGGACCCCTCCCGGCTCGGGCACCCGGCCTCGATGAAGCAGAACGGCTTGCCTTCACGGCGGACCACCGCCTCAATGCGATCGAGCTGGGCCTCCCACTGGCCGCTCGGGTAGTAGCCGCTCGCCGAGATCACGTCCACGGCATCCCACCAGGTGACGTGGTCTTCCTGGTACTTGTCGCAGTTGTACGTGACGAGCCCGTGATAGACCGAGCGAACCTCCGCCACCAGTGCACGCCACTGCTGCTCGCGCGAGTCTGCGCGCACCATCTCGCAGCCGATGCAGAACATCTCCGCACCCAGCTCGGCGGCAAGCCTCGCGTGATGCACGACGTACTCCTGGTATGACGCGAACCAGTCAGCCCAGGTGGGTTCCCCGGGCACCTCCCAGTCGAAGAACCCTATGTACGCGCGCCAGGTGCCATCGGCAACGTTGACCACCGGTTTGAGGCAGACCTTCAGCCCCAGTGAGCGGGCCCGGGCCACGGCGCCCCTGATCTCGTCGTCGGTCAGGGTCGGCTCGTCCCGGAACGGGATCCTGGTGGACTGGGCAGTCTCCTGGATCGCCGCGTAGGCGAGGGTCACCCAGTTCGTGTTCAGCTTCGTCATCTCGTCCATCGAGTGCGCGGCCACGGCTCCGAGCCAGTGACCGCGCTCCCCCGTCCACCCCCAGGTCATCCCGCAGACCGGGGCCTGCCAGCCGCGGACCGCTCGCTGCGCCTCGCCTGCTCTCACTGCAACCTCCACGGTGGGCCCCTGATCTGCGATGACCTCTGATGTCCTTCAAGGGGCGACGCTAACCCCACACCAGATCGGGTCGGCAACCCAGGTCCCCTCTGCACGACCCAGCAGTATCGCCGGGGACCCGTGCCAGCCGAGAAGTCGGGCGGGTAGTCCTTTCGGTGCGAGTACCCGCGCCATTCGGCCGAGCTCTCCCCGGTCCAAGTCAAGGGCTCCGCAGCCCGTGACAACGTGGATTGCATCAGCCCGGAACCGGGCCAAACCACCACAGGTCGCACCTCAGGGGGCGTCCATCCACGTGAAGGTGCCACCGGTGAAGACATACCGCCTCGACGGCGCTGACGGGCTCGTGACAGCCAGGACAGCGCCTGTCGCCATCAGGCCCGACGAGCCCGATGGCAGCCACGTCCGGCCGGCGTTGACCGCGCAGCCCCTCGCCGGGAACGCCGGCGACCCCAGTGAAACGGCGGGCGACGGCAAGCCGGCCGCACGGGAGTCCCGGCGACGCCGGCAGTGGGGTGCGGAACGACCCCGGCCGCCACTGGCCATCCTGGAGGAGCCGGCCGGGCATGCCGCCACCTGGATGGGCGGGTTCGCCATCGCCGCAACGGTGCTGGCCTGGCTGGCCTACCTGGCACAGACCGTCATCTCGCAGTTCATCGACCACGGCCTGCACAACAGCCGGTTCATCGGCGAAACCATCGGCTATGTCCTGGTGATGACCTTCCTGACCTTCTCCGCGCTGATGTACCTGGTCGCCCGGCTGGGGGCCCTCTACCGCTCTCGCGGGCACGTTCGCGTGCCCCGTGCCGAGATCGACGCCTTCATGACGAACTCACGCCCCTCCCTCACCGTTCTGGTTCCTTCCTACTGCGAGGACCCTGCAGTCGTGCGTTCGACGTTGCTGTCAGCGGCCCTGCAGGAGTACCCGGGCCTGCGGGCAGTGCTCCTGCTGGACGACCCGCCCACACCCTCCGACCCGGCCGAGCTGGAGAGCCTGGCCGGCTGCCGGGCGCTGCCGGAGGAGATCAACACCCTGCTGCGCGGGCCCTACGAACGGTTCTGCGCCTCCCTGGCGACCCACGAGGCGGCGGCGGTCATCGGCGGCCCCAGCTCGCAGGACCAGGTCCGCGCCCTGGCACTCGACTTCGCCTGGGCCGGGCGCTGGCTGCGGGAGCAGGCCAGTACCTTTCCGCGCAGCTCCCACGCCGATGACTTCGTGGCCGACCAGGTGCTGGGCGGGCTCGCGGCTGACCTCGAGGTCACCGCGCGAGCGCTCTTCGTGGCGCTCGACACTCGTGCGATGATGCCCGCCGAGCGGTTGAGCCAGCTGTGCCGCCGGCTCGTCTGGACCTTCCAGGCAGAGATCTCGTCCTTCGAGCGCAAGCAGTATGCGCACCTGCCGCACGACGCGAACAAGGCCATGAACCTGAACGCGTACCTGGGCCTGATGGGACGCCGGGTCCGCCGGGTGCAGACCAGGATGGGCCTGGTCCTGCGGGACACCGAGGAGGACGACGCGATAGTGATCCCGGACAGCGACTACGTGCTGACCCTGGATGCCGACAGCGTGTTGCTGCGCGAGTACTGCCTGCGGCTCGTCTATCACCTCGAGCTCCCCGGCAACGAGCGCGTCGCGGTGATCCAGACCCCCTACTCGGCGTTCCGCGGCGCCGACACGCGACTGGAGCGCATCGCCGGGGCGACGACCGATATCCAGCACATCGTTCACCAGGGCCTGACCCACTTCGGGGCCACCTTCTGGGTGGGCGCCAACGCCGTGATTCGCAAGGTCGCGCTCGACGACATCGTCGAGGTCTCCTTCATCGGGGGGCGGGAGATCCGCCGGTACGTGCAGGACCGCACGGTCATCGAGGACACCGAGTCCAGCATCGACCTGATCGCCGCCGGCTGGACGTTGTTCAACTACCCCGAGCGCCTCAGCTACAGCGCCACCCCGCCTGACTTCGGCTCCCTCGCGGTGCAGCGTGCCCGGTGGGCCAACGGCGGACTCCTGATCGCGCCGAAGTTCCGGCGACTGATCAAACGGGAGCGCAAGGACGGAGACCGCGTGCCGGCCCCCGCGGTGGCGTTGCGGTTCAACTACATGGCCTCGATCTGCTGGGCCAGTGTCGGACTGGTGCTCCTGCTGGTCTTCCCCTTCGACAGCCAGCTGCTCAGCCTGCTCATCGTGGCGGCCGCGCTGCCCTACTTCATCGCGATGGCCTGGGACTTCCACCGGCTCGGCTACAAACGCTCGGATGTCCTGCGGGTCTACGCGTTCAACCTGATCCTGCTCCCGGTCAACCTCGCCGGGACCTTGAAGTCCCTGCAACAGGCCGCCGCCAAGTCCAAGATCGCCTTCGCTCGCACCCCGAAGGTCAAGGACCGCACGTCGGCGCCCGCGCTCTACGTCCTGGCCGCCTACCTGATCGCCGCGTTCTCCTTCTACACGCTGGCCAACGACATCACCTCGCACAACTGGAGCAACGGCGTCTTCGCCGCGTTCAACGGGGTGCTCACCATCTACGCCATCATCGCCTTCATCGGGGTGCGCAACTCGATCGTGGACGTGGCGCTGGGTATCGCCCACTGGGTCCGGGTTCCGGTCGCCGCCGATCGGCAGATGCCGGAGTCGGCCGAGACTCTCCCGGTCGACCCCGACTGGGAGTCCGTGCTCTACTTCGGCCCGGACCATGTGGGCGCCTCGGCCGCGCGGGCACAGATCGCCACGGCCGATGTCCCGCCCCCACGCCGGGGAGAGACCCGCACCCGCCAGAGACCCTCCTCAGCGTCATGACGAATCCTGCCGACCAGCCCGCCGGACCCCGGCCGAGATGGCCAGCCCTGCCGGGCGCGGCCACCCGCCTCCACCCCACCGGAGCCCCCCTATGACCTCTCCCGCCGCCGCCGCCCGGACCCGGATCTCCTTCCCGCGGGTCGCCATCGTGGTGCTCTGCGCCGCTCTCATCGGCTGGACCGGTACGCGAGCCATCTCGGCTACGGTCTCGCAGCCCCCCAAGCCAGGGCCGTCAGCCTTCACCGGCTATGTGGACGTGACTTCCACGCCCACCTACCCGTTCGAGACGCCGACCGGCCCGCCGCAGTCCAACGTCATCCTGTCCTTCGTGGTGGCCCGCGCCGGACAGCAGTGCACCGCCAGCTGGGGAGGTGCCTACACCCTTGACCAGGCGGCATCCCAGCTGGACCTGAACCGCCGGATCTCCCAGCTGCGCCTCATCGGCGGCCAGGCCCGGGTCTCCTTCGGCGGGCAGGCGGGCAAGGAGCTGGCCACGACGTGCACCGACCCGGTGGCGCTGGGTGCGGCGTACCAGTCCGTCGTCGACCGGTACAAGCTCACCAGCATCGACCTCGATCTTGAGGGCCCTTCCCTGCAGGACGCGACCGCCGCGGCCCGCCGGGCTACCGCGATCAAAGCCGTCCAGGGCCGGGAGGCAGCGGCCGGCCGTCAGCTGGGTGTCTGGCTGACCCTGCCCGTGTCCCAGACGGGGCTCACCGCAACGGGCATATCAGTGGTCAACGGGATGCTGGCGGCGGGCGTCGACCTGGCCGGGGTGAACGCGATGACGATGGACTTCGACACCATCAGCCCGCCGGGCGAGCCCCTGTCCGCCACAGTCATCCAGGCCTCCACGGCGTTGCACGCGCAGGTGCGGGCTGGCTTCGCCCAGGCCGGCCACCCCCTCGACGACCACCAGGGGTGGGCGAAGGTCGGGATCACCCCGATGATTGGCCAGAACGACATCGCCTCGCAGAAGTTCACCCTCGCCGACGCCGCTACCGTCAACCAGTTCAGCCGTGCCCACGGCGTTGGCCAGCTGTCCATGTGGTCGCTCAACAGGGACTCCACCTGCGGGCCCCCGCTCCCCACGGCCCTGCCGGTCGTGCAGACGTCCTGCAGCGGGATCGACCAGGGCTCCCAGAGCTTCGCCGATGCGCTCGCGGCGAACCTGGTCACCTCGTCCACCTCACATCTCACCAGTGCAACCTCGACAGTGACGGTCCCGGCCGCCTCGCCGTCGGCCGACGCCGTTGACGACCCCGCGCACAGCCCCTTCCCCATCTGGGACCCGCTGGGGAACTATCCGGCCGGAACGAAGGTCGTCTGGCACCACCAGGTCTTCGCCGCCCGTTACTGGACCACCGGCGTCGCCCCGGACGTCCAGGTGGCCAACGCGAAGGACTCTCCGTGGACTCTGGTGGGTCCGGTACTACCCGGCGACACCCCCGCCCCCAAACCCACCCTGCCCGCCGGGACCTATCCCCGGTGGAGCCCGACCCGCGCGTACGTCGCCGGCTCGCGCGTCCAGCTGGGACTGGTGCCCTACCAGGCGAAGTGGTGGTCACAAGGACAGGAACCGGGCCGGTCCGTCGCCGGCGGCTCCCCGTGGCTCATTGTCGTTCCGGGGACCTGACGACGGGGCGGCCGGTGTGTCAGCTCAGCAGAGCTGTCGGTGGTGGATTGCTGACAAGGCCAGAATCCACCGGGGCCCCACCTACCAGGGCCCCCCGGACCGCTGTTCGCCACCGTCGGGAGCCGCTACTGCGGGCAGGACAGCAGGAGGCAGGGAGCTGTGATCTGACCCTCACCCAGGTCCCGGTGATCGGTCCGGGCGGCTCGCTATGCTGGGCCTGAGCGGCCACAGACGGGCTTGCCACGGACGGTTCCGCGACGCCGGCGTTCGGGGACCAAGGCGGGAGGATCGGTGACCAGGGACGAGGTTCTGCGCCAGCGCATCATCGACGCCGCCGCAGAGCTGTTCGCTGAGAACGGCCACGGGGGGACCACCCTTTCGGCGGTCGCCAAACGCGCCGGGACCTCGCCGCGCGCCGTGCGGCGGCTGGTCGGCGACCGCGCCCAGCTCTTTGCGGCGGTCATCGACGCCCGGCTGACGTCGGAGGCGGCCGAGCGGCTGGCCGCGGCGGCCGCGGATCCGCAGGCGACACCGCCGCTGGCGGTGCTTCTCCAGGCCGCCGCGCGCATCTTCGCAGCCCCGGAGCGCAGCTGGGGGCTGCTCGAGCTCGAGGTGCTCATGCGGGCCCACCGCGATGACGACGTCCGGACCGCGGTGACCGCCCGGATGCGCCAGCGCCAGCGAAACATGATGGCCGTCATCGAGCAGACCAGACATGCCGGCGGGATCAACGAGCACGTCAACGACGAGGCGCTCGCTCACTTTTCCCTGGCACTGTCGGTGGGCTTGGCGATGCTCGAACCCGCGGTGGACCACCGACCCAGCCAGGCGAGCTGGAACGCCCTGATGGCCCAGATCGGGGCGGCCTTCGCGCCGGTGGAGCTGCTCCTGGCGGCCGAGCACGAGGCACGCACTCCTTGGCGCCTGCGCGTCGACATCCCCGACCGGCCGGGCGGGCTGGCCCAGCTCATCCGCGGCCTGAGCACCCTGCATGCCCATGTGGTGGCCACCTCCGTGCTGGCCTCCGAGCAGGACACCCGCACGATCGACCTCGCCCTCACGGTCCCCGGGGGAATCGGCGCGGACACGTTGCTGGCCGTGGCGATGGCCGTCGGCCGCAACGCCCACGTCATGCCGGGATCAGCCGATGACGTCATCGACCTGCCGACCCGCGTCCTTGACGGCGCCACCGAGATGGTGACGAATCCCGGATCCGCGCCGCTGGCTGCGGCCGCCCTGGTGGAGGCGGATCGATTTCTGGTCACCGACGCCGCCGAGGGCGATGACGATGCCGCGGATGTCCTGCGACTGCAGTGGACCGCCGACCGGCACGTGGTGCTGCACCGGAGCTGGGCGCCCTTCGCCCGCGCCGAGAAGTCAAGGGCGTCGGCGCTGCTGCGCCTCTCGGCAGCGCTCGCCAACATGCAGGGCGACGTCGAGGCGCTCGGCTGGGTCGACGCGGTCAAGGGGGGCGGGACCGTCTGGATCCGCCTGTCCCGCCCTGAGGACGCCGAGGCTGTCGCCGCGATGCACGAACGGTGCTCCGAGCGGACCCGGTACCGGCGATACCTCAGGGGCGCCGGCCAGTGGCGCGACGTCGCCCTGCGCTGGCTGACGGGCGGGCACCGGGGCGCGACAGTCGTGGCCATGAGCGAGGAGGGGGTCATCGTCGGGCTCGGCAACGTCTTCCCCGACGCGCAGGAGGACGGGGTCGCCGCCGAGATCGCGGTCATCGTCGAGGATGCCTACCAGGGTCGCGGCATCGGCACCCGGCTGGTCAGGCACATGATCGTGCTGGCCGAGCGACTCGGGTTCGAGGAGCTGGTCGCAACGGTGCTCGCCGAGAATGGCGAGATGTTGCAGGTGCTCGATGACACCGGGCTGGACTGGGACCGCGAGCTCAAGAACGCAGTCATCACGATGAGGGCGCCGCTGCCGATGACAGTGTTCGGACCCCGGCCCGCCCACCCCCGGCGCCGCGGGCCCGCCAACCGCGATACCCGGTCAGCTGACACCTCGGGGTGAGCTCAAGGCACCGCCGAGACGTCACCTCAGGCGAAGCAGTCCCTCGCGGAACTGGTCGGCGGGATGCCAGTACGGAAGCCTCAGGTGGGTGCCGAAGCCACCGAACACCGAGGACGTCGGTCCGGCCACGACCCGGACGCCATGTCGTCGTCCGCGCTCGGCGAGGGCGACGGCGTCTGTCCCGGTGTCGACCCACAAGCCCGTCCCGCCGCTCGGTGGCGTCCAGGTCCACCTCGGGTGCACCTCCGCCAGAATGCGGCTGGCCTGGTCGAGCGCTGCGGTGAGCTGGGCGTGACGCAGATCGAGCGCTTCGTCGGCTCTGGCAAGCAGCCGGGCCGTGACGAGCTGGTCCAGCACAGGTCCGGCGATGTCGACCGCCTTGCGGGCCTCGGTGAGTCGCGCGACGGCGCCGTGCGATCCACGGATCCAGCCGATCCGCAGCCCGCCCCAGAGCAGCTTCGAGGCCGTTCCGACAGTCAGCACGGGGCCGTCGGGAACGAGCGAGCCCCAGGGCGGCCCGCGGGTGCTCCGGTCGAGCAGCACGTCGGCCGTGCACGAGTCATCGACGGTGAGGACCTCGTTCCGGCGCACCACCTCGGCCAGACGGAGTCGGTCGGCGCGCGGCATGCTGACCCCCGTCGGGTTGTGCGCCCTGGGCTGGACGTACAGCAGACGCGGACGTCTGCTCTCCAGCAGCCGGGCAAGGTGCGCGACGTCGAGCCCCGTCGGCGCCATCGGAACGGGCAGGATTCGGGCACCACAGGCGCGGAAGGCCTCGAGCGCCCCCCGGTACGTCGGCTCCTCGACCACGACCTCGTCCCCCGACGAGACGAAGGTGTGAGCGATGAGCCAGACGGCCTGCTGAGCACCGCCGGTCACCAGGACCTCGTCGGGCTCGGTCGGCCAGCCGTCCCGTGTGTACCGAGCGGCGATCGCCTCGCGCAGGACCGGGAGCCCCGCCGGGTAGTAGCCGTCCCCCGCGACGAGGTCGCCGAGATCCTCAGCGTGCAGCGAGGCGAGCGCCTCAGCGACCATGGCTAGCCCCGGGAGCGCGCCGCTGGTGAGGTCGATGGAGACATTCTGGTGACCGGTGTGTGAGGCGAGGCGTCCCTCGGTCGTGTTGCTCGGCCCCAGCAGTCGCGTTCCAGGTCGGCTGCGGACGCGGGAGCCCGAACCCTGCCGTGCCGCGAGCAGGTCCTCGGCGCTCAGCAGGTCGTAGGCCTCCGCGACGGTGACCCTGGCCACCCCGAGGGCGTCAGCGAGCGCCCGCTGGGAGGGAAGGATCGCCCCATCGCGCAGCACGCTCGCGTCGATGAGCTCACCGATCGCCGCAGCCAGGGCGTCGGGGAAAGTGCGTGCGGTGTCCGACCAGTCACCGAGCAGGCGGCACAGGGTCGCGACCTCGACGCGATTGTCAACTGCTCGTGTCGACACAGTCTGCTCCTGGGCTCGGGCGGGTGCGGCTACTCGATGCTAGTGGCGCCTCGCACGGGCGCGATCCACTTTCGCCGAACTGGCATGGGCAGGCCTCTGCGGTCAGGCCCATCCTGATGCAAGGACGTGGCAGTCATCGGGGACTGCGCTCCGAAAGAGAGGTTGACTTCGATGGCCACAGTGCTTCTGCTGGGAACCTTCGACACCAAGGGCGAGGAGTACGCCTGGTTGCGAGACCGGCTTCGCGAGGTGGGCTGCGAGACGCTCCTGGTCGACGCGGGCGTGTTCTCGGACGGTCACCTGGCCGACGTCCTGCCGGCCGAGGTCGCGGCCGCCGCAGGCGAGGATCTCGAGGAGCTGCGCGCCGCGAAGGACCGTGGCGCGAGCATGGGCGTGATGGCCCGCGGCAGCGCGGTGCTCGTCAAGCGGCTGCTCGACGAGGGCCGGGTGCACGGCTTCCTCGCCATCGGCGGCTCGGGAGGTTCATCGGTCGCGGCACAGGCGATGCAAGCCATGCCGGTCGGTGCGCCCAAGCTGCTCGTCTCGACGATGGCCTCCGGAGACGTGAGGCCCTACGTCGGGGTCTCGGACGTGACCCTCATGTACTCCGTCGTCGACGTCGCCGGTATCAACTCGATCTCCCGCCGCGTGTTCGGCAACGCAGTCGCCGCGATCGCCGCGATGGCCAAGGCCTACCAGGAGGCGGCGGCGCAGCCGGCCGCCAACGAGAAACCCCTTATCGGAGCGTCGATGTTCGGCCTGACCACCCCCGCTGTGGACGAGGCCCGGGCGCGCCTGACCGAACTGGGCTACGAAGTCCTCGTATTCCACGCCACCGGCGCCGGAGGCAAGGCGATGGAGGCCCTCGCCGAGGGGGGCTTCCTCACCGGGATCCTCGACCTGACGACCACCGAGCTGGCAGACGACCTCGTCGGCGGAGTCCTCACCGCAGGGCCGCACCGGCTCGAGGCCGCGGGCCGGATGGGCCTTCCGCAGGTCGTCAGCGTCGGCGCGCTGGACATGGTCAACTTCGGACCGAAGGAGACGATCCCCGCAAGCTTCGACGGGCGACGCTTCCTGGTGCACAACCCCACTGTCACCCTCATGCGGACCACCGGAGAGGAGATGGCCACTCTCGGGACGTCCATCGCGACCAAGCTCGCCGCCGCAACCGGGCCGGTCGCCGTCTTCCTCCCACTCAGGGGCGTCTCAGGCATCGACGTCGCCGGCGGACCCTTCGAGGACGCCGCGGCCGACCTGGCGCTCTTTGCCTCGATCCACAAGGGCCTCGACGGCACCGGCATCGCCGTCACCGACGTCGACTGCCGGATCAACGACGACGGCTTCGGCCTCGCCGCGGCCGACGCCCTGCACGCACTCATCACCGGTACAACCACGACAGAGAAGGAATGACCATGGACAGGACTACAGCACTCGCCCGACTGCGCGCGACGGTCGCGGCAGGCCGGCCGATCGTCGGTGGCGGCGCGGGGACCGGGCTCTCCGCGAAGTCAGCAGAGGCCGGCGGGATCGACCTGCTCATCATCTACAACTCCGGCAGATACCGGATGGCCGGCCGTGGCTCGCTCGCCGGGCTCCTGGCCTACGGCGACGCGAACGCGATCGTGATGGAGATGGGTACCGAGGTGCTCCCCGTCGTCAAGGACACCCCGGTCATTGCGGGAGTCAACGGCACGGACCCCTTCCGTCTCATGGGCTCGTTCCTCGACGACCTCAAGCGTGCAGGCTTCGCCGGGGTGCAGAACTTCCCCACCGTCGGCCTCATCGACGGGGTCTTCCGGGCGAACCTCGAGGAGACGGGCATGAGCTTCGGCCTTGAGATCGACATGATCGCCGCGGCTCACGAGCGTGACCTGCTGACGACGCCATACGCCTTCGACACCGACCAGGCCACGGCCATGGCCAAGGCCGGCGCCGACATCCTGGTCCCGCACATGGGCCTGACGACGAGCGGCACCATCGGCGCGCAGACGGCGATCACGCTGGAGGAAGCGGCTATCAAGGTGCAGGAGCTACACGACGCGGCCAAGCGGGTGAACCCCGACATCCTCGTGCTGTGCCACGGCGGCCCCATCGCGCAGCCCGACGACGCGCAGTACATCCTCGACCACACCGAGGGGATCGTCGGCTTCTACGGCGCCTCCTCGATGGAGCGACTGCCCACCGAGCTTGCTATCAAGGCCCAGGCAGCCCGCTTCAAGTCCCTCACCGTCTGACTGACAACGAGGAGCACCCGATCGCGTGGGGCGGCCGATGGCTCGCCCCGCGCGTCGGGGACATCCGCCGCGCCGACGCGACGGAGCAGGTCCGACGTACGTCCGTGCGCCGGCGAAGACCCCGTGACCCTTCAGAGAGGCAGAGTCATGTCCACCACGGTTGAACCCGCATCCAAGCAGCTCAAGGAGACCATCCCGCTCTGGTTGGCCATCGGCACCACAGTCCTGGTCTCCGTACCGTTCTCACTCTGGCTCGGCAAGTGGAACTTCGCCGTCTGGGTCTCGTTCATCGTCTGGGCGGAGTACTTCACGCTCGGTGCCAAACCGTCTGCCATCAAGATCATCTTGCCGAGCTTCGCGTACTCCGCGCTCCTCACGGGCCTCATCCTGGCCGCGATCCCGTACCTCGACTTCCTGCCAAGCCTGGTGACCCAAGGCGACCTCGCCATCATGCTCGCGCTCTTCGTCGGCATGTCCGCACTGGTCTACTCGATGAAGTGGTTCAAGGTCCTCCAGGAGGGCTCCCTGCCGTTCTTCAACGGGATCTCGATGGTCCTGGCGGTCTACTTCTCCGGCAGCTTCCCGCAGGTCGTCACGGGCGGCGCTGCGCCGATCTGGGCGGCGTTCTGGGCCATCGCGATGGGTGTGTTCGGTGTGCTCCTGGCGCTCTTCAACATCTGGTTCACCTTCCCGCGCGAGGTGAAGTGAACTAGCCGGACGAGGGCGCCCGTCCGACCTCGTCGGGGCGGGCGCTCTTCACGTGGTGACGGGGACAGGACTTGAACCTGCGACCTTCGGGTGATGAGCACAGACCCCGGTCCCAGGCCGTCACATCGGTCTTCTCCGGTCCCTGTTGGCCGCACTTCCCTCGGTGTCGACGTCGCAACGGTCCCGACCGGTGGGTCTCCGTCCCATGACGTCTTGGTCACGGATCTGGTCACGGTCGCAGCGGTGGATGGCCCAGAAAGGGGTCCGGCTCCGCAGGCGCATGCGACATCCCGGGTGGGCGCCGATCTTCATCGGGAGGTGTCGTCGTTCAGTTCAGCGACTTCTCGGTAGTCCCCTGGCACCTCGACCACGTCCGTGATCGGCCGATAGCCGGGATCAAGGCGGATGAGGTCCCATTCGTTGATCCAGGCCCTCACGTACTGGCGCATCCTTGTCGCGCCGAGCTGCTCGAGACCCGCAACGTCCGGCGGCTCCCAGTCATAGGCGCCCGCATGCAGCCGGCGCAGGGTGAGGTAGGCGCGGTCCAGCTCAGCCTCGTCGGGTGGCACCAGGGGTATGACGTCTCGCTCGATGTGCCGCATCCCCTTTTCCGCGAGGGCGGCCGTCTCCGCATACTCCTGCGTCTGCTTGTCCCGAAGCCGGCCAGGCAGGCCCTCCCTGTCGTTCTTGCCGACCAGAACCACGGCCTCGAAGTCGTCCGTGATCGCCGCAACGGTGACCAGCGGCTCCCCCGCCGTTGGGGCCGACAAAGACGAGTCGAGCAAGGCTCGTTGAATACTGTCAACCTGCCGTCCAGCGGCCTGAGACAAGCAGAAAGGCCCAGACCATTGGTCCGGGCCTTTCTGCTACTAACACGTTGGTAGCGGGGGCAGGATTTGAACCTGCGACCTCCGGGTTATGAGCCCGGCGAGCTACCGAGCTGCTCCACCCCGCGTCGGTAAGTGCAACCCTACGCGAACCGGGCGGACACACCAAATCCGCCCGGCTACCAGCGTTTTACGTCACGGTCACGGCTTGGCAGTCGTGCTCGGTGACGGGGCCGGAGTGGTCTTGCTACCGGTGGGTGCCTGCAACGTGACCGAACCCGAGGGAGCAGCTGCCACCGCATCGGCGATCGCCGCCTGCAGCCGCTTCTGCGCCTCACCGTAGGCCGTGAAGTCACTCTTCTTCAGGGCCTCCTGCCCATCTGTGTACGCCTTCTGCGCCTCAGCCAGCGCGGCCTTCAGCGCAGCAACTGAGGTGGTGCTGGGTGTGGTCCCGCCCGTGGTCCCGCCCTTGACGGGAGGCGCCGTAGGGGTAGTGCCGGGGGTCGAGTCCGCAGCAGCCGCACCGGAGCTCCCGCCGAACAGCCCGTCCAGGGCTCCGCCCAGCGTGTCAGACCAGGCCAGCTGGTTGCCGAAGGCCACCACGATCGCCCGGGCGAGCGGGAACGAGGACCCGGTCTTGGCGCTGACGTAGATGGGCTCGACGTAGAGCAGCCCACCACCGACCGGCAGGGTCAGCTGGTTGCCCAGCTGGACCTGGGAGCCCTGGGTCCGGTTGTTGTTGAGGAACTGGGAGAGCGTCAGGGTGAACCGCGGAGACGCGATGTTGGACGACTCAATGTCGTTCTGGACCTGCCCGGGACCTTTGACCGTGGTCTCGCGTGGCAGCTCAAGCAGCCGCAGCGCGCCATACCCCTCTCGGCGTTTGCCGGTGACGTCCCCGGCATTGGCGTCGACAGCCATGAAGCCGGCCAGCACCGGCCGGTTTCCTTGTGGCATAAAGGTCGTCGTCAACGAGAACGACGGCTCCGTCTGACCCGGCATGGCGATGCTCAGGTAGTACGGCGGCTGGTCGATCTTCTCCTGCTCCCGGGTCGGGTCATCCGGAATCGTCCAGAAGTCCTGCCCGCCGTAGAAGGCGCCGGCGTCGGTGACGTGGTACTTCGATATGAGGCTGCGCTGGACCTTGAACAGGTCCTCGGGGTAGCGCAGGTGTGACATCAGGTCACCGCTGATCTCGGACAGCGGGCGGATCGTGCCGCTGAAGGCTTTGGACCAGGCTTTGAGCACCGGGTCGTTGGCGTCCCAGGCATAGAGGCTGACACTGCCGTCATAGGCGTCGACAGTGGCCTTGACCGAGTTGCGGATGTAGTTGACCTGCCCGGCCTGCAGGGCCTGGACGCTGGCCGTGCGTTCGGTCAGCGAGTCAGCGGTGGCGTTGTTGATCTGCTGCAGCCGGGAATACGGGTAGTCCGCCGACGTCGTGTACCCGTCGATGATCCACTTCACCCGTCCGTTGACCACGGCCGGATAGCTGTTGCCGTCCAGGGTGAGCCACGGAGCCACCCGCTCGACCCGCTCGCGCGGCGTGCGGTGGTCGAGCAGGCGCGAGTCGGAGTTGATCGTGTTGGACAGCATGATGTTCAGCTCGCGGTACTTCAGCGCGTACGCCGCCTGGCGAGCGAAGTTGCCGATCTTGACGCCGCCGTTGCCGGCATAGGTGTTGTTCTGCTGGCCGGTCGCGTTCGACTGGGGATAGTCGAGCTCTTTCTTGGGCCCGGCAGCAGAGCCGCCGACGATCGAGTAGTCCGGGGAGGACTCGCCGAAGTAGATGCGCGGCTCGAAGTTGCCCAGGGGTCCGACCGGGGGGATGTTCTGCTGGTAGAAGACCGGCTGGCCGTCCTGACCGCTGCGGTTGCCGTACGCCGCCACCAGGCCGAAGCCGTGGGTGTAGACGGTGTGGTCGTTGACCCAGTTCCGCTGGGAGGCGGGAACCCCGGTCAGGTCCAGCTCACGCACGGCCACCACGGTGTCTCGCAGGGCGCCATCGATCTTGTAACGGTCCACATCCAGGACGTCCGGGAACTGGTAGTAGTTCCTTACCGCCTGCAGCTGCTTGAACGTCGGGGACACCACGCTCGGGTCGACCAGCCGGATGCCCGGGATGGTGCTGGCGTCGTTGCGCAGCGCACCTCTGCTCGGCGTGGTCGATGCCTTGTACTGGGTGACCTGCGCCCCATCCAGTCCGTACGCCAGCCTGGTGGCCTTGATATTGCGATCGATGAAGGGCGCCTCGAGGGACTTCTCGGACGGCTTGACCTTGAAGGCCTGAACCATCGCCGGGTAGATGCCGCCGACGACGATGGCGCAGACCGCCAGCAGGCCGAGCCCGATGGCCGGCAGACGCCAGGAGTGGGTCCAGATCGTCGCGACGAACAGGCCTGCGCACATCAGCCCGGCGACGGCGAGGATCGCCTTGGTGGGCAGGACCGCGTGCTGGTCGGTGTAGGTCAGGCCGGTGATCAGCCGGGAGTCCTTGGTGGTCAGCGAGTAGCGGTCCAGCCACCAGGCGGCGGCCCGGACCAGGACCAGCCCGGCCAGCAGCAGAGAGAGGTGGATCCGTGCCGCCTTGGTGGTCCGCTCGCCCTTGGTCTGCAGCTGGAGACCGCCATAGACGTAGTGCGTCACCGCCGCCGCGAGGGTGCCCAGGATCAGGGTCATGGTGAGGAACCCGACGATGAACCGGAGCCAGGGCAGGGTGAACACGAAGAACCCGATGTCGAGGCCGAACTGGGCGTCCTTGGACCCGAACGGCACCCGGTTGGCCCAGAGCAGGAAGGTCTGCCACTGGCTGGCGCCGGCCGACCCGGCGAAGATGCCCAGGACCGCCGGCGCGGCGATCGTGGCCAGCTTGCGAAGTGGCTCGAGCAGCTCACGGTAGTGGTCGAGGTTCTGCTGCTCCTCGGAGACCGGCGGGTAGACCGGCCGGGTGCGATATCCGACCAGCAGGCTCGAGGCGACCACGCCGGCGGTGATCAGGCCGCACACCACGAAGAGTCCGAGCTTGGTCCACAGCTCGACCCAGAAGACCTTGGTGAAGCCGACGCTGTCGAACCAGAGCACATCGGTCCACACCTGTGCGGCAAGGGTGACCGCCAGGATGAGCACGGCCAGGATGATCAGGGTCGGGATCAGCGGGCCGCGGTGACGCAGCGAGATCTGCGGCATGGGTGGCCGCGGCCGGGGGGTGCCCCCGCCCATCCGTCCGGCCCCGAACCCGCCCGGCCCGCCGCCGGAGCCGCCGCCGGAACCGCCCCCGGAACCGCCAGACCCTGCGCCGCCGGAACCACCGAACCAGTTACCTTGACTCAAGACATCGCCCGATCTCGCCCGTTGCCGCGCACGGAATTGCGCGACCTCCTGAAGTATCCAACTTACCCACCTGCGGTCCGGTTCCCGTCAGAGCATGACAATGCGGCAACATTGAGTCGTGACCAGCGCCTTTCAGCCGATTTTCAGCCCCCTCGTGACCTCCGCCCTCGAGACCGAACGCCATGTTGCGGCGGCCGGCTGGGACCAGCCGCCACGCCTGTTTGCGCTGGTCAGAACTGCGGGGCTGCTGGAGCGAGAGCCACACCTGCAAGCCGAGCTCGGCGCGGCGCAGGAGGACGGGTTCACCGCGATCGAGCAGGAGGGCCTGCCTGCCACCGATTCACTGGAGTCTCTGCTGGCCCAGCTCGCATGGCCGTCGGAGGTTGACGGCGTAGCGCTGGCGGTGGAACGGCTGGTGGTGCCACCGGAGGCCGACCAGGACCTGCCCGAGGACCCGGACCAGGCCGCACAGACCCTGGCCGCGCACCCGGACCGCAAGGACGTCCGCCTGCTCGTGGCGGTGCTGCGCGACGGCGAGTCCGCCTGCCTGCTGCGCCAGCGTGATCACGACACCGACGACAAGGTCGCCTCGGGCCCCGATATCGCTCCCGGTCTGGTCCAGGCGCTTAGCGCCACCCTGCAGGACTGACCGGCCGGAGCACCACCAGCAGGTATGCCGCGGACCCGCCCTCAGGCGCCCTGCCAGGGTGGCTCGGTGCAGGCGCCGTCCTGCAGGGGCCGTTCGCAGGCGTTTCCTAGGTGCAGGTGGGCAAGGCTGCCCCCCGCTTGGCCGCGATCGCCTCGACGGCACCCCGGGCCTGGTTGAAGGTCGCGACCTTCACCACCCGCAGCCCCTCAGGAACGTGCCCGACGACCTCTTTGCAGTTGTCCGCTGGTGCCAGGAACCAGGTGGCGTGTCCCCTCTTGGCGCCCACCAGCTTCTGCTGGATGCCACCGATCGGCCCGACGTTGCCTGCCGAGTCGATCGTCCCGGTGCCGGCGATGTTGGCGCCTCCGGTGAGCGGGCCGGGCGTGAGCTTGTCGTAGACCGCGAGGGAGAACATCAGCCCGGCCGACGGCCCCCCGACATCGCCTGCGTTGATGCTGACTTGCACCGGGAACACGAACTCGGTCCGCATCAGGACACCGACCACGGAAATACCCTTCGCGTTGGCCGTGGTCACCGGAAGCACCTTCCGCAGACCGCCCCGACGCACGGTGAACACCACACGCTCGCCCGGTTTGTGCGCACGAACCGCAGCGCGGACCGCATCTGGGGTGGCAACCGGCTTGCCGTCGATCGCCACCACGACATCACCGGCCTTCAGGACACCCCTGGCCGGCGAGTCCTTGGTCAGCTCGCCGATGGAGACGACCTCGGGGACCTTCTGGCCCGTTGCGCGCAGGGCGACGGCGATGGCCTCCTGCTGCGAGTCAGCCATCTCGGCGGCACTCTCGTGATCCACCTCTGTGCTCGTCACGCCTTTGGGGAACAGCTCCTCCTCGGGCACCACGGCGTTCGTCTGGTCGAAGTGACCGCTGAGCCACTCCCAGCCGTTGACCGGGTGGGTCGGGCCGCCGAGCACCGCGACCGTGGTGAAGTCCAGCGCCCCGGTCGTCGGGTAGCCCTGGTCGGCCGGGACCGTGACCAGCGGCTTGCCGCCGGGGCCGGTGCCCAGAGTGTTGGTGACCGGGCCGGGCTGGAGGATGGCGTACGGGAGGTGGATGGTGCCCATGAGGGCGCCCAGAGCGATCCCGACGAACATCGCGACGAGCCAGACCGTGGCGGACCGGCTCAGGCCGGTGCCCGGCTCCTGCTCCGTGACGCCCTGCTGGTCCCCGGTCTCGATCACGGTGTGCCGACCCACTCGTCGGTGCCGTCCGCAAAGATCTGGTGCTTCCAGATCGGGGCGGTGGCCTTCACGGCGTCGACCAGGCCACGGCATACCTCCAGGGCCTCGGCGCGGTGGGCCGCACTGACCGCCACGATCACCGCGGTGTCCCCGATCTCGAGGTGACCCACCCGGTGCACGACAGCGACCCGGATGACGTCCGCTTCGCCGGCCAGCCGCACGGCCAGCTCCCGGAGGACCTGGTCAGCACTGGGGTGCGAGCTGTAGTCGAGGGCCTGGACGCCGCGGCCGTGGTCCAGCTCGCGCACGACGCCGATGAAGGTCGCGATGGCACCGGCTCCCGGGTGCCGGACGGCCTTCAGCAGCTCATCGACCGACAGCGCGGTCTCGCGGACCTGCGCGAGCACGACCTCGGCGCCGACGCCGGCCACCGCCGGGCCAGCGGTGTCGCGGGTGCTTGGACTCATCGTCACACTCCCTTACGGCGACGTCGTCGCATGATGGCCGCGGTTCCGACCAGCGCCACTGCGGCACTGGCTGCCCCGAGCGCCGCGTCCTTGTGGTCAAGCCTGCGGGCCGCCATGGCATGGTGGCCCCTGATGCCGTCAACGAGCACACCCAGGCACGTCACGTTGTCGTATGCCGGTCGCCAGCCTGCGGCTGCCAGGGTCGCCGATGAGACGGCCCAGGGATACACCGTGTAGGCGAGGTCACTGGGCGGAAACGGCAGTATGCCAACTCGGTGCAGGCGCTGCCCAATCCCCAGAGCCATGCTCTCACTGAGCTCGACCTGATGCATCCCGCTGACCTCCTCGACCTGGGTCTGGGTCAGCCAGCCCTGCGCCGCCACCGTGACCACCGGCCCGAGATCCAGCTCGACGGTGCTCACCAGCGCCGTCGCAAGATCCTCAACGTGGCAGAACTGCCAGGCCGGGCAGCCGCCCTTGACCGTCAGCAGCCGGGGGGCCTCGAAGTGCCGGGTCATCACGGTGTCGATGCCCGGGCCGACCAGAGTGGCCGGGCGCACCACGGTGATAGCCAGTCCGGGATGCACCTGCGCGGCAGCCCGCAGGACCTGTTCGACCATCAGCAGGTCACCGACCAGCCCCTCATCAGGGTCGGCAGCCAGTGGCGCGTCCTCCGGCAACGGCACGGGGTTGCCCGGCGAGGCGCCGTACGCCATGGCACTGGACACGACGACCAGGCGCGCAACACCAGCGGCAGCAGCCGAGATGACCACGGTCTGGATCTCGCGGGTGGCTCGTTCACGCCGGATCCGGGAGGTCAGCCCGAGATCCGCCGCCAGGTTCGTGCTGGCGGCCACGTGGATGAGGGCGTCGACGCCGTGCAGCGCGCTGGCCAGATCGGGAGAGTCCAGGTCAACCAGCCGCCAGTGGGCCCCGTCGGCACTGCCCCGCTCGGTACTGAGTCCCACCACGGTGCCGATGGCGCCCCCCGCGGCCGAACGATCCAGCAGGGCACGCACGATCCGGTCGCCGACTGGTGCCGCCGCACCGGTCACAGCGACGGTCAGGGTGCCGCGCCGGCCGCGAACTCGTACCCTTGGGGAACTCACTGAGACCTCCTCGTGTTAACCATGAGAGATCATCTTCTCAGGAGAACAAGGAGCACCGCGTGTCCGATCATCCCCAGCAAGGGCCAGGCAACCCCGACGAGCCGGATGAACCCGACTTCGCGGCACTGCTCGCCTCGCTGCTCGGCTCAGCCGACAACCCCGAGCTCAGCCAGGCGCTGGCCGCCATGGGCATCGACAAGATGGACCCGGCGAGCATGGCCATCATGGGGGCGCAGCTCAAGTCCATGCTCTCCGGGGACGGCGACGCCGACCCGTTCAACGTCGAGCTGGCCAACGACGTGGCGCGCAAGTCCGTTGCCGCAGAAGGCGACTCGATCGTGGGCGCCGTCGCGCGCCGTGAGATCGAGCAGGCCGTGGAGGTGGCCAACCTGTGGGTCGACGCAGTGACAGACCTGCCGGCCCCCGCCGGCGCGGTCCATGCCTGGAGCCGCGCCGAGTGGGTCGACCAGACCATGCCCATGTGGCGAGAGCTCGTCGAGCCGGTCGCCGCCGGGGTGAGCACCGCAGTGGTTGCGGCGATGCGGTCCCAGATGGGGCAGCTGGGGTCGGCCGAGGACCTCGCCTCGATGCCGGGCCTGCCCGCAGGCATGGACCCCAGCGCGCTGATGGGCCAGGTCGAGCCGATGCTGGCCCGGATGAGCGCCACGATGTTCGGCGTCCAGGTCGGTCAGGCCGTGGGCGCGCTCGCCGGGACCCTGGTCAGCGGGACCGACGTCGGGCTCCCCCTCGTTCCCGGCCACGGCACTGCCCTGCTGCCGGCCAACATCGCCGCCTTCGCCGAGGGTCTCGAGGTCGACCTGGCCGAGGTCCGCCTGTATCTGGCAGTGCGCGAGGCGGCGCGGGTGCGCCTGTTCGCCGAGGTCCCCTGGCTCGGTCCCCAGCTGGTCGCCGCTGTCCAGGCCTATGCCCGGGACATCAGCATCGACACCGAGGGCATCGAGTCCGCGCTGCAGTCGATAGACCCCTCCGACCCCGAGGCCATGCAGTCGGCCCTGTCCAACTCCTTGTTCACCCCCGAGCCGAGCGCGGCCCAGCGTGCGGCGCTGGTCCAGCTGGAGACCCACCTCGCGCTGGTCGAGGGCTGGGTGGCTGTCGTCGCCGACCGGGCCACCAGCAAGCACCTTCCGCACCCTGCCGCCCTGGACGAGGCGGTCAGGCGACAACGGGCCTCAGCCGGTCCGGCGGGCCAGGTCTTCAGCCAGCTGGTGGGCCTCGAGCTCCACCCGCGCCGGCTGCGCGACGCCGCGAACCTCTGGGCGGCACTGGAGTCGCGGGGCGGTGCGTCGGCTCGAGACAGTGCCTGGGCACACCCCGACCTGGCTCCGACCGCAGCCGACCTCGACGACCCGCTGGGCTACGTCGACCGGTTCATGTCCCGCGGGACCAGGGACGCGATGGACGACGCGCTGGACGCCCTGCTCGCCGAGGGCAGCCCGGGAGGCGAGACGCACCCCGACGACAGGGACTCTGAGGGCCCTGAAGGGCAAAGGCCCTGACCGCCTGGGGCCACCCGGGCAGGGCCCAGGCCTGTCCGGTGGCCCTCCCCCGGTGACTCTTCCCGCGGCATACCGGGCTCTGCACGAGCAGGCGACCCGGCAGCTCAGCTCCTGGAGCGCGCCCGCTCCGCGCAGGAAGAGCTCAGGACCGGCTGTCTCGCGCATCTGGCCGAGCACCCCGACGCGATGTGGAAGCAGGGTCCGCCGGCCCACTTCACGGCAAGCTGCCTCGTCCTGAACCAGACCGGCTCCAAGGCGTTGCTCACCCTTCACCGTAAGGCCGGGCTGTGGTTCCAGCTCGGCGGGCACTTCGAGCCGGGCGACACCGATGCCCGGGCGGCCGCCCAGCGCGAGGGCCGCGAGGAGTAGGGGATCCTGACCCTGGTGGCCCGCCCGGAGCTGGTCCAGCTCGACCGGCACCGCCCGGCGGGGTCTTTCGGCCAGTTCGGCCAGTTCGGCCAGTTCGGCCAGTTCGGCCAGTTCGGCCAGTTCGGCCAGTTCGGCCAGTTCGGCCAGTTCGGCCAGTTCGGCCAGTTCGGCCAGTTCG
>JBBRZQ010000041.1:0-35051 GCA_038236535.1 Actinomycetales bacterium | reverse complement strand
GTCCGGTCCTACAACTGCCTCAAGCGCGAGGGCATCCACACCGTGGGTGAGCTGATCTCGCGCTCGGAGCAGGACCTGCTCGACATCCGCAACTTCGGTGCGAAGTCGATCGACGAGGTCAAGGCCAAGCTGGTGGGCATGGGCCTGCAGCTCAAGGACAGCCCGCCCGGGTTCGACCCGAGCGCGATTGTCGACCGCTATGACGACGATGCCGAGGACGACTCAGCGTTCGCCGAAGACGAGCAGTACTAACCGTTCCATTTGTTGTGTGACTGAGCCGCTGAAAACGGAACGGTCAGAGACCTACAGGAGATTCACACATGCCCACGCCAACTAAGGGTCCTCGCCTCGGCGGCGGTCCGGCCCACGAGCGGCTGATCCTGGCCAATCTGGCCACCTCGCTGTTCGAGCACGACCAGATCACCACCACCACGGCCAAGGCCAAGCGCCTGCGCCCCCTTGCGGAGCGCATGGTGACCTTTGCCAAGCGTGGTGACCTGCATGCCCGTCGCCGCGTCCTGACGGTCGTGCGTGACAAGGGTGTCGTGCACCGTCTCTTCACCGAGATTGCGCCTGACATGGTCGACCGTCAGGGCGGCTACACCCGCATCACCAAGATCGGGAACCGCAAGGGCGACAACGCCCCCATGGCCGTGATCGAGCTGGTGCGTGAGCCGCTCTCGCCGAAGAAGGCCACCGTCGCTGAGGCCGAGGCCGCGACGAGGCGTTCGGCAAAGGCCAAGAAGGCTGCCAAGGCTCCCGCCAAGGACGCTGTTCCGGTTGAGGTCGACACGGCCGAGGCTGACGCTGTCGTGGCTGAGCCGGTGGTGGCTGACGATGCAGCGACTGATGCTGCAGTGACTGACGCCGCTGCGACCGACGTCCCGGCGACGGACGCTGCGGACAAGGCCGAGGACAAGGCCGAGGACAAGGCCGAGGACAAGGCCTGAGCCGGTTTCCTGACGGACAGGGTGTTCGCTAGCCTGCCGATATGAACGACAACGAGCCCGCTACCCCCCACGGGGGTGGCGGGCTCGTGTCATCCCTGCGCATCCGGCTCGACTTCGGCTATGACGGGACGTTGTTCTCCGGCTGGGCGATGCAGCCCCGCAAACGGACGGTCGAGACAGAGCTCTCGAGCGCGCTGAGCCTCATCCTGCGAGCTCCCAGCCCGGTGCGCCTGGTGGTCGCCGGCCGAACCGACGCCGGGGTCCATGCGCGTGGTGCGGTGGCCCACGCGGATGTTGACCCGGCCGGCTGGGCGCTCTTGCCCGGGAGATCCGTACGGTCGCCGGCTGAGTCCGCCCTGGCTCGCCTCAACGGCGTGCTTCCGGCAGATGTGGTCGTCCATGGCGTCTCGGTGGCTCCAGAGGGCTTCAACGCCCGTTTCTCGGCTACCCAGCGACGCTACCTGTATCGCATCTGCGACCAGCCTCACCTCCTGGACCCGCTGCGCCGGGCGGACACCCTGGTCCACCGGCGGTCGCTGGACCCTGCCCTGATGAATGCGGCCGGCGAGCGGCTGCTCGGACTGCGGGACTTCGCCGCGTACGCCAAGAGGCGAGAGGGGGCCACCACGATTCGAACCCTGCTCGACTTCTCCTGGGTCCGGCAGGCGGACGGCGTCCTCGAGGCGAGAGTGGTGGCGGACGCGTTCTGTCGATCCATGGTCCGGGCTCTGGTGGGAGCGGTGATACCGGTCGGTGAGGGGCGAGCGCCGATCGAGTGGCCGGCCCGGGTCCTGGCTGCCGGGCGACGGCATCCGGGGGTGGTCGTGATGCCGGCTCACGCGCTGAGCCTTGAGGAGGTCAGCTATCCTCCCGACGTGGAGGTGGGGGGTCGTGCTACCGCGTCCAGACTGAGACGGTCAGTGGCGGACTAGTCCGGCGATCAGGGTCTGGTCAACCTGGAGGTGACTTCCCGGTGGTCACTAGAGTGTCCGCACCGAGCATCACCTGAGCAAGCCAAGTCCCAAGGAGCTTTCTGTGTCTCGACGAGCCTGCAGTCATGTCTGCCGAACCGCTGCCCGACCTCTGGGGGCCGGGGCTCTGGCTGTGGCGATGGTCATGCTGACCGCAGCATGTGGCGGCGGCAGCGGCAGCTCGACGCCGGCCACTGCAGCTGGCGGGGTCAAGCTCGTCGCGGCCGGGAAGCTCACCACCTGCACGCACCTGCCCTATGCGCCCTTCCAGTCCAGCCAGGGGGGCAAGGTCGTCGGTTTCGACATCGACATGATGGATCTGGTGGCCAAGAAGCTCGGGGTCACCCAGACGGTCGTCGATACACCGTTCGAGGGCATCAAGTCGGGGCAGGACCTCAATACCGGCAAGTGCGACATCGCCGCGGCGGGAATGACGATCAAGCCTGAGCGGGCAAAGGTCATCGACTTCAGCGTCCCCTACTTCAACGCGACCCAGGCCCTGCTGATCAAGACGGGCGCCGGGTACACCTCGCTCGAGTCGCTCAAGGGCAAGAAGCTGGGCGTGCAGTCAGGCACGACCGGCAAGGACTACGTCGCCTCGCAGAAGCTGCCCGGTGTCGAGGTGACCGAGTTCGAGGACCTGGCCACGCTGCAGCAGGCGCTGGCCACCAACCAGATCGCCGGCGCCGTGGATGACCTGCCGGTGTGGACCGACTACATCAAGAAGAACCCGGGCAAGTTCGAGATCGGCGCGGAGTTCAACACCGGGGAGAAATACGGCTTCGGGATCAAGAAGGGTGGCAACCCCGCCCTGTTGAAGACGGTCAACGAGGTGATCACCGCGGCCAAGGCGGACGGGACGTACAACGCCATCTACCTGAAGTGGTTCGGCACCAAGCCGGCAGTCTGAGATGACAGCCACCACCAATGCCGACCGCACCGGCGGGTTGAAACAGGGTCGACCCAGGAGGCTGACCCGCCGGCAGCGCACCCGGCTCCTGCGCGCCGTCCAGTACGCGGCCTTCGTTGCCGTGGGCCTGGTCATCGTGCTGAAGGCCGACTGGCCCCGGCTCTCCCAGGACTACTTCAACCCCGAGATCGCCCGGCAGCTCTTTCCGGACGTCCTGTCCACGGCGCTGAAGAACACCGCCATCTACACGGCGATGGGGTTTGTCTTCGGGCTGGCGTTCGGGCTCCTGCTGGCGCTGATGAGGCTCTCGGTCGTCGCGCCCTACCGCTGGGTCGCCAACATCTACATCGAGTTCTTCCGCGGGATCCCGCTGCTGCTGTGGCTGTTCTTCCTCGGGTACGGCGTACCGACCGCGACGGGTGCGCAGCTGCCCGGGCAGCCATACTCACCGATCGTGCTCGGGCTGGGCATGCCGGCTGCCGCCTACATGGCGGAGACCATCAGGGCCGGGATCCAGGCTGTCCCCAGGGGGCAGGCCGAGGCGGCGCGCTCGCTGGGCATGTCCCACGGGCAGGCGATGATCTCGATCGTCATCCCGCAGGCCTTCCGGATCATCGTGCCGCCGCTGACCAACGAGGTCATCCTGCTGACCAAGGACTCTTCGCTGGTCGCGATCCTCGGGGTCACGGTCGGCACCAAGGAGCTGACCAAGTTCGGCAGGGATGCCCTCAACCAGCTGGTCAACCCGACTCCGCTGGTGATCGCCGGCCTGTGCTACCTCATCATCACGGTGCCTCTGTCGCTGGTGGTACGACGGCTCGAGGCACACAACAACAGGGCACGGTGAAGGTCATGTCACAGACAGTCAGTCAGGCTGAGGTCGTCAGCACCGTCTCGGATGCGGCCATCGAGGTTCGATCTCTGCACAAGTCGTTCGGCGCCCTGGAGGTGCTGAAGGGGATCGACTTCCACGTCGGCAGGGGCGAGGTGGTGTGCGTGATCGGCCCTTCAGGATCGGGCAAGTCGACCTTGCTGCGCTGCATCAACCTGCTCGAGACGCCCACCAGCGGCAAGATCTGGGTCAGCGGGGAGGACGTGACCGACCCCGATGTCGACATTGACGCGGTGCGACGGAGCATCGGGATGGTCTTCCAGCAGTTCAACCTCTTTCCCCACCTGTCGGTGCTGCAGAACCTCACGATCGCCCAGCGGCGGGTGCTGCGCCGGAGCAAGGCTGAGGCCGAAGCCGTGGCGCGGACCAACCTCGAGCGGGTGGGGCTGGCGGACAAGATGGCGGCCTACCCGGCGCAGCTGTCCGGCGGTCAGGCGCAGCGGGCAGCGATCGCCCGGTCGTTGTCGATGGGGCCTGACCTGATGCTGTTCGACGAGCCGACCTCGGCCCTGGACCCAGAGCTGGTGGGTGACGTTCTCGAGGTGATGCGCGGCCTGGCGGCCGAGGGAATGACCATGATGGTGGTGACCCACGAGATGTCGTTCGCCCGGGAGGTGGCTGACCGGGTGGTCTTCATGGACGACGGGACCATCGTCGAGGAAGGTCGGCCCGAGGCGGTGCTGGGGGCACCGCAGCATCCCAGGACCAGGGACTTCCTTGCCCGGGTCCTGAACCCCGGCCACCGCGCGCCCCCGCCCGGGGGCGAACCGGCTGCTGTCTGACGCCCGTGGCCCCCTGGCCCCGGGGCCGTGGCTGCTCGGGCTGTGGCGCGGCCAGCAGCCGGGTGGGACTTGCCAATCTGGGCTGACGGGTGCGGCTGCCCACCGCGTCCCCGGCGGCGCGCTGGGCTATCTGGCGGTGGCCTGGTAGATGAGGTAGGCCCCCGCGATCACGGCGAGGGCGGCAATCACGGCGGCAATGATCTTGACGGCACTGTACGGCCGTTCGCCGATGACCTCGCCGGTATTGGCGTTCACGTAGACATGGAACGTCTTGCCGCCGGCCAGGTAGGTGGCGATCCACAGAGGGATCAGCAGCAGCCGGAACAGCACGTCCTGGTCTGTGGTGAGCAGGTCGTCGACCCGCTGTTCGTCACCGCCTATGTCGGCCCGGCAGTCGTCCCGGATCACCGAGGCCATCTCCCGCTGCGCTGAGGCGAAGCCGGCGTCCGCGTCGACGTCGTACCGGGGCGAGTCGAATCCGGCGAGATACTCAGGCCGGAAGCCGGTTGCTTCGGTGGTCGACCAGGGGCCGAGCTTCTCGAGCAGGTCCTCGTCCGGAGTGCTGACCCCCGTGGCCAGCAGGTCAACGAAGTCACGGGACACCCGGCCCTGCGCATGGGACCAGCGGGTGTGCTGCACCTGCCGGGTGTTGGTAACCGTCTGGCCGTTCTCCTGGGTCGTGTACGTCTCGGTGGTGTAGTAGTGGTCGCCGCGCTGGCCTGTGTAGTCCGTGGTGGTGCGGTCGTCGAATCCCCAGTGCGGCAGGTAGCTGCCGCTCATCGAGTCGGTCCTGGCGATCTTCTTCAGCGCTGATGGTGCGAACCACCGCGAGGAGATCCACTCGCGAAAGCCTTCCGAGGCCTTGTCCTTGTCGACCACGAAGGGCACCACGCCGTCGGGGCTCTTGAGCTGTCCGCCGAGGTCGTCGCTGACGACCAGCGCACTGCGACATGATGGGCAACGTCCGGCGACTGCGGTGACCTGCTGCGCCTTCCCGCAGTTGCTGCACGACACGCCGAACGGCGGCAGCTGCGCCACGGGCGTGTGCGGCGCAGTCGCATAGGCCGCGTAGTCGTGCTTGGGACTGCCAGCGTGAACCGGCGCGATGTCGAGTCTGGCCTGGCAGTAGGGGCAGACCATGCCCGCAGTGCCCGGGGCGAACTCAAGGGCAGCGCCGCAGGACGGGCACTTGTACTGATGCTGGCCCGCCTGGTCCTGCCCGGCTTGCTGGCCCGCCTGATCATCTTGGGCCCGGTGCTGTCCCGGCTGGAGGCTCACGCTGGCAACGGGGGTGGTGTCGAGCCGGGAGGTTGAAGCTCTGGCAGGTCACCCAGGCGGGCCCAGGCATCCATGCCGGCGCGCCAGACCAGCGTGTCGGGGGTGGCGCTTCCCGCGGTGACCCGCGACTGGATCTCAGAGGGGGCCAGCGGGCCGACCTGCTTGCCATCGACCCCGAGATACCACTGGGTGCCACCGGGCAGAGGCGGCGGGCCGGTGGCCGGCGCAGCGGCGGGCTGGGCGGGGCTGGCCGGCTGATCCTGGGTGGCTGCTCCGGGCTGCAGGGACTGGGCCAGCTGCGCACCGAGGGCGGCGCCGACCCCGATCCCCACGCCTGCGCCGGCAATACCGCCCGGGTTCTGCGCCGCCTCGGTAATGGCCGTGGCCGCCTGGAACTTGGTGAACTTGTCGAGGTCGCCCAGCACGCCCATCGAGGTCCGCTTGTCCATCGCCGCCTCAACCTCGGGAGGTAGCGAGACATTCTCGATGATGAAGCGCGGCATCTGCAGGCCGATGAGGTTGAGGTCCTCACTGATGATCACGGCGAGCTTGGTCGAGATCTCGTTCTGGTGGGCGGCCAGGTCCAGCGCGGCAACGCCCGACGTCGCCAGGGCCGTGACAACCCTCGATACGACCGACTGGCGGACGAACTCGTCGACCTCGTCGGTGGTGAACTCAGGATCAGTGCCGACCAGCTCGCGCAGCAGGACGGCGGGGTCGGCCGCCTTGATGGAGTAGGTGCCGAACGCCCGGACGCGGACCATCCCGAACTCAGGGTCACGCATCATGGCGGGGTTCTGGGTGCCCCACTTGAGGTCGGTGAACTGCCGCGTGCTGACGAAGTAGACCTCGGCCTTGAACGGGCTGCTGAAGCCGTACTTCCAGCCCTTGAGGGTCGTCAAGACCGGCAGGTTCTGGGTCTCCAGAGTGTACGTGCCGGGTGGGAAGACGTCTGCGATCGTGCCCTCGTTGACGAAGACCGCCACCTGGCTCTCACGCACCACCAGCCGGGCGTTCATCTTGATCTCGTTGTCGTGGCGCGGGAAGCGCCAGACGATCGTGTCCCTGGTGTCATCGGTCCACTCGACGATGTCGATGAACTCGCCGCGGATCTTGTCCATCAGTCCCACTGTGTCGCGCTCCTCAGCCAGTCGTAGGGCGCCGGTCCGACGCCTCCCATCATCACTGGTCCATCATCCATGGTGGCCGGAAAACCGGTTGCCCAACCCCGTAGTTTGGTACCTGTGGGTCACCTTGATATCAACAGCGTCAGCTACTACCTGCCCGACGGGCGGCCACTTCTCGATGCCGTCGGCCTGCGGGTCGGTGAGGGAGCCAAGGTTGCCCTGATCGGCCCGAACGGTACCGGCAAGACCACGCTGTCCCGGATCATCAGCGGGGACCTGCCGGCAGCCGGGGGAGCGGTCACCCGCAGCGGCGGGCTGGGCGTGATGCGCCAGTTCATCGGCTCGCTGCGTGACGACTCGAGCGTGCGCGACCTGCTGGTCAGCGTGGCGCCGCCGGCGGTCCGAGAGGCGGCTGCGGCCCTGGAGCAGGCCGAGACAGCGATGATGGAGATCGATGACGAGCCAGCCCAGATGGCCTATGCGCAGTCCCTGGTCGGCTGGGCGGATGCCGGGGGATACGAGTACGAGACGTTCTGGGACGTCTGCACGGTGGCTGCGATCGGCATACCGTACGAGCAGGCACAGTGGCGTTCGGTGAGCACGCTGTCCGGGGGAGAGCAGAAACGGCTGGTGCTCGAGGCCCTGCTGCGAGGGCGCGAAGAGGTGCTCCTGCTGGACGAGCCGGACAACTATCTGGACGTGCCGGCCAAGCGCTGGCTCGAGAACCAGCTCATCGCCTCCGCCAAGACAGTGCTGTTCATCAGCCATGACCGGGAGCTGCTGGACCGGGTCGCCACCCGGATCGCCACCCTGGAGCCAGCCGCGGCCGGCTCGTCCCTGTGGGTGCACCCAGGCCGCTTCTCGACGTACCACCAGGCACGGATCGACCGGAACAGCCGGCTGGAAGAGCTACGCCGCCGCTGGGACGAGGAGCATGCGAAGCTGGTCGCACTGGTGCTGATGTACAAGAACAAGGCTGCCTACAACGACGGCCTGGCGAGCCGCTACCAGGCGGCGAAGACCCGGCTGGCCAAGTTCGAGCAGGCCGGGCCGCCCCAGCTCGTCCCGCAGGTGCAGAACGTGAAGATGAGGCTGAAGGGTGGGCGGACCGCCAAGCGAGCCGTCATCGCGGAGCGCCTCGGGCTGCTCGGCCACGAGGCACCACCCGCGTGGGCAGGGATGGAGCCGTTCGACCTTGAGATCTGGTACGGCGAGCGGCTCGCAGTCCTGGGTGGCAACGGATCGGGCAAGTCCCACTTCCTGCGCCTGCTGGCCGCCGGCGGGAGCGACCCCGCGCCGGAGCACCGTCCGGTCGGCGATGTGCAGCCGGCCCGGGTGGAACACTCGGGCATCGTCCGGCTGGGCTCCCGGGTCCGTCCCGGCTGGTTCGCGCAGACCCACCAGCACCCCGCCCTGCTGGGGCGCACCCTGCTGGAGATCCTGCACCGCGGCGATGAGCATCGGGCCGGCCGGCCCCGCGAGGAGGCCGCCAGGGTGCTGGACCGGTACGAGCTTGCCCGGGCCTCCGAACAGACCTTCGAGTCGCTGTCCGGCGGTCAGCAGGCACGGTTCCAGATCCTGCTGCTCGAGCTCAGCGGCGCGACCCTGCTCCTGCTCGATGAACCGACCGACAACCTTGACCTCCAGTCGGCTGAGGCGCTCGAGGAGGGACTCGAGGCCTTCGACGGCACGGTGGTCGCCGTGACGCACGACCGCTGGTTCGCCAAAGGCTTCGACCGCTTCCTGGTCTTCGGCCAGGACGGCTCGGTCTACCAGTCGGAAGAGCCGGTGTGGGACGAGCGGCGGGTCACCCGCCGCCGCTGACGTGGTCTCACTGGGCCGGTTGCGGCTTGTCTGGCGAGCTGGCCCGACCCCGACGGGCCGCTGATCCGCCCGCCAGGGTGGCCACCACGATGGTGACCAGTGCCCCCAGGATCAGGGCGGCCGACTCACCCGGCACCAGGACGTTCAGGTTCGTTCCCACGGTGGCCGCCGCGACCGGGACGCCGAGCTGGGCCGCTGCGAGCGCGCTCAGGTTGAGGGGCTGTCCGGTGAAACGGGCCAGCGCATGGCTGAGCACCGCACCGAGCCCCAGCAGGACTCCGAGAAGGATCAGGTTGGGCCGCGCGCCGAGGGCCCGAAGGTCCAGCGAAGCCCCCAGCCAGACAAAGAACAGGGGCCCGAAGAAGCCCTCGGTGATCGCGAAGAGCTGACGTGCGAGCCGCCGCGGCTCGCCGACTCTGGCCACGGCGAGCCCGAACACGAAGCCGGCGAGCATGACCGACACGTAGGACCGGCTGGCGATGGCGGCGAGCGAGAACAGGATCATCAGGCTTATCCGCAGCTCGAGGGCGAAGTGTCGCTCCTCGGACAGGTGGTGGAGCCGGTGGCGATACCCCGTGCGCTCCAGGTAGGAGAGTGCGCCAAAGACCACGAGCCCGGCGGCCAGGACAGCCAGCGCCCCCCGGCTGGCCCGGCCGGCATGCCCGGGGTCGATGACCAGGGGGAGGGCGACGATGCAGGCGGCATCGGCGATGGCTACCTGGGGGAGTAGCCGCAGGATCTTCTCACCGCCCACGTCCAGCAGGTTGAGCGAGTCGATGATGGGCAGGATCAGCAGCGCCGAGGACGAGGCCATCAGCACGGCATACAGGGCGCCGTGACCGGTTCCGAAGGCCGAGGCAAGCAGGATCCCCAGCACGGCAGATCCGGCTCCCACCAACGCAGCGCGGGCCACCCCGCCGCCCACGCTCCGCGCAAGGCTGTGGTCTCGAACCGGGACGTTGGTTCCGGCGACGAACATCACCAGCCCGAAGCCGACCTCGGCCAGGAAAGAGAACGTCGGGTCGGAGTCTGTCAGGTAGCCCAGTCCGGTCCGGCCCAGCAGGATCCCGGCGAGGAGCTCACCGATGACCACGGGCACGTGCCAGCCCTTGGGGTATGCCAGCAGCGGACCGACCAGACCTGCCGCGACGATGACCGCCAGAATCCCGAAGTTCACCGGCACCTCCGCTCCAGGATGAGCCCCGCGGTGGGCGGGCACGTTCTTACAAGCATGCCGCAGAGGGCCTTGGAGGGGTGGTTCGTGAAACTATTTGCGGCGGCTCAGGCTCAAGTCTGCAAGATCTTTCAGAAAGTTGCGGTACCCCCCTAGCGCGCACGTTCTGACGAGCGTTAGCCTCGCACGAACGGACCCCATCAGACTCAACAACGGTTTGCGCCGCGAGTGGACCTGAAAAGCTCCGCGTCGTCCGCGACGCCGTCGCGTACCCAGCTGATGAGCGTATCCCGCTCCGTAGCCTCTTGGAGCCTTCATGGCCCGTCCCCTGTCCTGGTCTGCGGTCACTGCAGCCATCGCCCTCGCCCTGGCCGGCGGGCTCGCGCCGCTCAGCGCGGCGACCACCGCCCAGGCGGCCGGGGTCGCGCGCACGGTGACCCTCGTCGGCTCTTTGCAGAGCGAGGTGGGCTGCCCGGCGGACTGGGCGCCTGACTGCGCGGCGAGCGAGCTCCTCCGCGAGGGTGACAGCACGGCCTACAGCAGGGACTTCGACGTGCCGGCCGGCACGTACGAGCTCAAGGTGACCATCAACAAGGCCTGGGACGAGAGCTACGGCGCCGATGGCGTGAAGGGCGGGGCGAACATCCCGCTGGTCCTGAAGGGGCCGGCCAGGCTGACCTTCTCCTATGACGACGTCACCCACAAGATCGGCGTCGCGCCGACCGATCTGCCGGGGCAGGCCACGGCTGCCGACAAGGCGCTCGCCGGCTCGAGCCTGCGGTCGGCACTGACCCGCGAGCAGCTCTACTTCCTGATGGCCGACCGGTTTGCCAACGGCTCGACCGCCAACGACCAGGGGGGCCTGACCGGCTCACGGCTCGAGACCGGTTTTGACCCCACCGACAAGGGCTTCTTCCACGGTGGCGACCTCGCCGGCGTGTCGAAGAAGCTGGACTACATCAAGTCGCTGGGCACCACGGCGATCTGGCTGACGCCGACTTTCAAGAACCAGCCCGTCCAGGGGACCGGTGCGGACGCCAGCGCGGGCTACCACGGCTACTGGATCACCGACTTCACCCAGATCGACCCACACCTGGGCACCAACGCCGAGATGAAGTCGCTGGTCAACGCGGCCCACGCCAAGGGGATGAAGGTCTTCTTCGACATCATCACCAACCACACCGCCGACATCATCGACTACCAGGGTGACTCGCACACCTACGTGTCGAAGGAGACCAGCCCCTACAAGGACGCGAGCGGCACGGTCTTCGACGATGCGACGTTTGCCGGCGGGAGCACCTTCCCGGCGCTGGCTGCGGCCACGTCCTTCCCCTACATCCCGGTCTTCCGGTCCGAGGCGGACAAGACGGCCAAGACGCCGGCCTGGCTGAACGACCCGACCCTCTACCACAACCGCGGCGACTCGACCTTCGCCGGTGAGTCTGCCGAGTACGGCGACTTCGTTGGGCTGGACGACCTCTTCACCGAGCAGCCCAAGGTCGTCGACGGGATGACCGACATCTACAAGAAGTGGGTCGACTTCGGTATCGACGGGTTCCGGATCGACACCGTCAAGCACGTGGACATGCCCTTCTGGCAGAAGTTCTCACCGGCGATCCAGGCCCAGGCCAAGGCCGTGGGCAACCCCGACTTCTTCATGTTCGGTGAGGTCTATGACAGCAGCCCGGCGGTCATGAGCAAGTTCACGACCACCGGCAAGCTGCCCGCCACCATCGACTTCGGCTTCCAGTCCAATGCGATCGCGTTCGCCCAGGGCAAGCCGACGACCGGCCTGCGCGACCTCTACGCCGCCGACGACTACTACACCGACACCGATTCCAACGCCTACCAGCTGCCGACCTTCCTGGGCAACCATGACATGGGCCGCGCAGCCATGATGCTGAAGGGGTCCGGAAGCACCGGCACCGACCTGATGGCTCGTGCCAAGCTGGCCAACGACCTGATGTTCCTGACCCGGGGGCAACCGGTGGTTTACTACGGCGACGAGCAGGGCTTCATCGGCGCCGGCGGCGACAAGGATGCTCGCCAGGACATGTTCGCCACCAAGGTGTCGCAGTATGCCGGCGAGGAGATCCTCGGGGGGACGGCGGGTAGCAAGGACCGCTACGACACGAAAGCCCCTCTGTACCAGCAGATCTCGGCGCTGTCCAAGCTCCGGAAAGGCAATCCCGGCCTTGCCGATGGCGCGCAGATCCACCGTTACGCCTCTGACGCAGCCGGCATCTACGCGTTCAGCCGGGTCGATGCCGCGTCCCGCACGGAGTACCTCGTCGTGGCGAACAACTCGACCACGGCCAAGAGCGCGACGTTCGCGACCTACGGCAAGAACGCCACGTTCGGCCAGGTCTACGGCGGCCGGACGACGTTGCGGTCGGCCAAGGACACCAGGGTGAGCGCCACCGTGGCGCCGCTGTCCGTCTCGGTGTGGAAGGCCCAGGACACCATCGCCCGGCGCAGCGCCGCTCCGGCGACCTGGCTCACCTCACCACAGCCCGGTGCGGTCGTCGGGGGTCGGGCCGAGATCTCGGCCGCGCTGACCGAGAGTGCCTTCAGCCAGGTCACCTTCGCGGTGCGCCCGGTCGGCACGAGCAGCTGGCGCGTGCTGGGCACCGATGACAACGCGCCCTACCGCGTGTTCGACGATGTCAGCGCGCAGGCCAAGGGCACGATGCTGGAGTACCGCGCGATCACCAAGGACAGCAGCGGCAACGTGTCAGCTGCCTCGTCCTACGGCGTCGTGGGCACCCCCGCACCGGCCGGTGCCGGTGGGGGAGGGGGAGTCGGGCCGGTCACCCAGCCAGACAACGTCGCCATTGCCGGCAGCGTCAACTCAGAGATGGGATGCACGGGCGACTGGCAGCCGGACTGCGCGCAGGCTCAGCTGGCCCTGGACGCCACCGACCAGATCTGGAAGGGCAAGTACAGCACCATCCCGGCCGGCGACTTCGAGTACAAGGCCGCGATCAACAAGAGCTGGGATGAGAACTATGGAGCCGGCGCAGTCAAGGGTGGCAGCAACATCGCCTACAAGGCGCCTGGCACCGACACGACCTTCTACTACGACCACGCGACCCACTGGGCCACCAGTGACGCCCAGGGGCCGATCATCACAGCGCCCGGCTCCTTCCAGAGCGAGCTGGGCTGCGCTGCTGACTGGATGCCGGACTGCATGCGGCCCTGGTTGCAGGACCCGGACGGTGACGGTACCTACACGTGGTCCACGGACCAGATCCCGGTCGGCAGCTACGAGTTCAAGGTTGCGCACGCTTTGGGCTGGCCCGGGAACTACGGTGCCGACGGCGTCGCGGATGGCAGTAACATCACTCTCTCCGTGCCGTCCGCAGGCTCGGTCGTGACCATCTCGTACGTCCTGGCCACGCACCAGATCACGGTCAGGAACTCCAAGGCCGGCGCCACTCCCGACCTCCTGAAGTCCAAGGCACTCTGGGTGGGCCAGGACCTGGTGGCCTGGCCGGCGGCCGGGGTGCCTGCGGGCGCGAACCTCGCGCTGCTGGACTGGCGCCTGCACTACTCGCCCACCGGGGGCCTCGGCCTGGACGCCGAGTCCGTGACCGGCGGGTCGGTCGCCGACCTCGCCTATGACCCGGCCGGGTTGCCTGCCGTAGTGCTCGCTGCCCATCCCGAGCTCAAGGGCTACCTCGCCCTGAGGCTGAACAGCAAGACGGCCAGGCAGGCCGGCGCGATCCTGCAGGGTCAGGTTGCCGTTGGCCTGTATGACGATCTTGGGCGCCTCCTGGACGCGACCGGCGTGCAGACGCCGGGTGTCCTGGATGACCTCTACGGGTCGGCGGCCTCGCGAACCTACGGGGTGACCTGGAAGAGCCGGTCGCCGCTGTTCATGGTGCCGACCTTCTCGTCGCCCTCGTTCACGCTGTGGGCGCCGACTGCGCAGAAGGTCTCGGTGCTGCTGTGGCCCGCCTCGGCGGCTGCCGATGCACCGGTGAGCCAGGCGACCCGGGTGGCGATGACCCGTCGCTCGGACGGATCGTGGTCGGCGGACGCCTCGCCGCGCTGGAAGGGCGCGCGATACCTCTTTGAGATCGTCGTCTTCGCTCCGACCACCGGTAACGTGGAGACGAACCTGGTCACCGACCCCTACTCGGTCGCGCTGACGCTCAACTCGACCCGTTCGGTGGCCGTGGACCTGGCCGATCCGGCACTGAAGCCGTCTATCTGGAAGGTCAGCGCGGCCCCGGCGCTCAAGCAGAAGGTCGACCAGACCATCTACGAGCTGCAGGTTCGTGACTTCTCGATCAGCGACCAGAGCGTCCCGGCAGCCCATCGTGGCTCCTACCTCGCGTTCGCGGACAACGGCAACGGGACCAAGCACCTCAAGGCGCTGGCCGCGGCCGGGCTCAACACCGTCCACCTGCTGCCGACCTTCGACATCGCCTCGATCGAGGAGGACCCGGCCAAGCAGCTCACCCCGGCCTGCGACCTTGCCTCCTTTGCGCCGGACAGTGCCGAGCAGCAGAAGTGCGTGACGGCCACGGCGTCCAAGGATGCTTTCAACTGGGGTTACGACCCCTTCCACTGGATGGCGCCTGAGGGCTCCTACGCCTCGAGCGCGACTGCGGCTGATGGCGGTTCGCGGGTGGCGCAGTTCCGCACCATGGTCGGCGGCTTGCATGCCGACGGCCTGCGGGTGGTGCTGGACCAGGTGTTCAACCACACGGCGACCAGCGGTCAGGCCAGCACCTCGGTGCTCGACAAGGTGGTGCCCGGCTACTACCAGCGGCTGAACGCCACCGGTGCCGTCGAGACCTCGACCTGCTGTCAGAACGTGGCGACCGAGCACGCGATGGCGCAGAAGATCATGGTCGACTCAGTGGTCTCCTGGGTCCGCAACTACAAGGTCGACGGTTTCCGGTTCGACCTGATGGGTCACCACAGCACCGCCAACATGACAGCGATCAGGGTGGCGCTGGATGCGTTGACGGTCCGTCGTGACGGCGTCGACGGAAAGACCGTCACCCTGTATGGCGAGGGGTGGAACTTCGGTGAGGTCGCGAACAACGCGCTGTTCACCCAGGCGACACAGGGCAACCTCGGAGGTACCGGCATCGCCGCCTTCTCCGACCGGCTGCGTGATGGTGTGCGTGGCGGCGGGCCGTTCGACGAGGACCCGCGCAAGCAGGGCTTCGGCAGCGGTGAGGCGACCGACCCCAACGGCGCGCCGATCAACGCCAGCGCGACCGCGTCGCTGGCTCACGACACCGATCTGGTCCAGCTGGGCCTGGCCGGCAACCTGCGGTCCTTCTCCTTCAAGGACAACGCTTCCGGGGCCGTGGTGCGCGGCGACAAGGTCGACTACAACGGCGCGCCGGCGGGCTACGCCGACCAGCCGGACGAGGTGGTCAGCTACGTCGATGCCCACGACAACGAGACGCTGTTCGACTCGTTGATGTACAAGCTGCCGGTGGCGACCTCGATGGAGGACCGGATCAGGATGAACTCGCTGTCCCTGGCCACCACCGCGCTCAGCCAGACGCCGTCGTTCTGGCACGCGGGCGCCGACTTGTTGCGCAGCAAGAGCCTGGACCGCAACAGCTACGACAGCGGTGACTGGTTCAACAGGCTGGACTGGACCGGGGCGGACAACGGCTTCGGCCATGGTCTGCCGACGGAGACCGACAACGGGGCCAAGTGGTCGTACATGAGGCCGCTGCTGGCCAACCCGGCTCTCAAGCCGTCCGCGGCCCAGGTGCAGTCGGCGTCGGCTCAGGCACAGGACCTGCTCAGGCTGCGCTTCTCCTCGCCGCTGTTCCGGCTTGCCTCGGCCGACGCGATCAACGCCAAGGTCACCTTCCCGGTATCGGGCAGCGCGGACGCGCATGAGGGCGTCATCGTGATGCGGGTGGACGACACCGTCGGTGCCAACGTCGACCCGGCTCTGGCGGGTCTGGTCGTGGTGTTCAACGGCTCGGCCGCGGCGGTGGACCAGAAGGTCCCGGGTATGAGCGGCGCGAGCCTGGTGCTCTCGCCGGTTCAGGCTGCGGGGGCCGATGCCGTGGTCAAGACCGCGACCTGGAACGGCGCCTCGTCGACGCTGAGCGTCCCGGCCAGGACGGTGGCGGTATTCCTCCAGCACTGACCCGGAGACCAGCACTGGACTGAACAGTCCCAGATCGGCCGGTCTGGGACTGTTCAGGCGACTGAGCTCAGTCGCCGCGGGGACTGTCGACGGGTAGGGGGCACAGGTAGACCGAGACCCGTTTGGCGTCCGGGTTGCCAGCGCCGACCCGGCGGTAGCGCTCCAGCACCTCGGCCAGGTCCGCGCGCAGTGCGGAGAGCTGACCGGCGGTGACCTGCACCAGGTGGTCCGAGAGACCGACCTGCTCGCGCCACAGCACCGGCCACCGCTCCTGGGTGTCCAGCCACTGCTCGGCCCGGTCGCTGAAGAGCTGCAGGTAGTCGCGGGCCAGCCAGGTCAGCGCAGCCTGGGCGTCGGGGTCGTCGGGATCGCCGGGATCGTTGCCGTGTCCCTGGTCGTGGGGCCGGGACTCGGTGCTGGCGCTCCAGAGCCGCCGCCGCCCGGATCCCCTGCCGTCGTTCGCCTCGACCACCAGGGCCACCTCGGCGAGCTTGCGCAGGTGATAGCTGGTGGCTCCGCTGTTGGTGTGCAGAACGGCGGCCAGGGTGGTTGCCGTGGCGGGGCCGCTGAGCCGAAGCTCGTCCAGCAGCCGGGAACGTAACGGGTGTGCGAGCATGGTCAGCGCGGCACGGTCGAGGTGGACCGTGGGTGTTCGGGGATCTGCCGGGTTGCCCATGTATGCACAATAATCGTGCACACTTCTTTTGCACAACTGCCCGGCAGGCAACCGTAAGGGTCACAATCGTGCTCAGAACGGCCCTGTGGGACCGATTATGTCGTGCGCGGGCACCCCGGTATCGTTAGACCTCGTTGTGCGAACTGCGGTCTGCTGGCCGTTAACTCCCGATCTGCCGGGCCCGATCCACCTGAGGCCTGTCGCTTCGGCCCTCGATGTGGGCGCACATCATCGCAGTCGTCACAGGTATCACCACAGTCGTTAGAAGACAGACGCTGAGCAGTCACATTCTGAGCAGTCACGAGAGAACGAGGCTTAATCCGTGCGTACGTACACCCCCAAGCCCGGCGAGGTTGAGCGCCAGTGGCTCGTCATCGACGCCACTGACGTCGTCCTCGGCCGTCTTGCCAGCCAGACCGCGATCCTTCTGCGAGGCAAGCACAAGCCGACCTTCGCACCGCATGTTGACGGCGGTGACTTTGTCATCATCATCAATGCCGACAAGGTCGCCCTGACCGGCAGCAAGCTCGTGCAGAAGAAGGCCTACCACCACTCAGGCTTCCCGGGCGGTCTCAGGGCGACCTCCTACCAGGACCTGCTGGCCAAGCAGCCCGCAAAGGCTGTCGAGAAGGCCGTTCGCGGCATGCTTCCCAAGGGCACCCTGGCCCGCCAGCAGCTGTCCAAGCTGAAGGTCTATGCCGGCGACGTGCATCCGCACCAGTCACAGAAGCCGATTCCATTCGAGATCTCACAGGTCGCGCAGTAACACGTCGGCCCGTGCGGGCCGACCCACCACCGTGTAACAGGCTGAATCATGAGCACAGACAGAGCTAACGAGGAGAACCGTGGCTGACACCACTTCCGCCGTCGAGACAGACGTTGTCCAGGGCGAAGACCAAGAACCAGAGCTTACTGAGTACACCAGCGAGTCCGAGACCCCCGTGGTCGAGGCCCGCAAGCCGGCCGCTTCGGGCCCTGGTGCCGCAACCGGACGTCGTAAGCAGGCCATTGCCCGCGTGCGCATCGTTCCCGGCAGCGGTCAGTGGAAGATCAACAACCGCACGCTGGACGAGTACTTCCCCAACAAGGTGCACCAGCAGATCGTGAACGAGCCCTTCAAGGTGCTCGAGCTCGATGGCTCCTACGACGTGCTCGTTCGCGTCCACGGCGGTGGCCCCTCCGGCCAGGCCGGCGCCGTGCGCCTGGGCGTTGCCCGTTCGCTGAACGGTGTTGACGAAGAGCTGAACCGTCCGGCACTGAAGAAGGCTGGCTTCCTGACCCGGGACGCGCGAGTCCCCGAGCGCAAGAAGGCCGGTCTGAAGAAGGCCCGCAAGGCGCCTCAGTACAGCAAGCGCTGAGCGACATCGTCCGCCAGTGGCGGCTTCGAATCCGGCTACGTCCGCGCTTCGAGGCCGCTACTGCTGTTTTCACGGGCCTCGGGGAAGTGGCTGCCTCATCAGGCGCCCGCGGCGTGTCTCCATCTGCCAGGCCCTGGCCGGCCCGCGTTAGTACTTACCGAAAGGCTCTTCCCTGATGGCTGCTCGACTCTTTGGCACCGATGGCGTTCGCGGGCTTGCCAACAAGGAGCTGACCGCCGAGCTCGCCCTCGACCTGTCAGTGGCCGCTGCTCACGTGCTGGGCGAGGTCGGCGCCTTCAAAGGTCATCGGGCCCGAGCGATCGTCGGGCGCGACCCCCGTGCGTCGGGGGAGTTCCTGACAGCGGCCACCATCGCGGGACTGGCTTCCGCGGGGGTGGATGTGCTGGATGCCGGGGTGCTGCCGACTCCGGCCATCGCGTTCCTGATAGCCGACGGTGGTGCCGACCTGGGCGTCATGCTCTCGGCGTCGCACAACGCGATGCCTGACAACGGCATCAAGTTCTTTGCGCGAGGTGGACACAAGCTCGCCGACGAGCTCGAGGACGCCATCGAGGCGCGGATGAACGAGCCCTGGGACCGGCCCACCGGATCCGACGTGGGCCGGGTGCTCCCGCTGGTCGATGGACCCGCCAGGTATGTCGCGCATCTGCTGGGTGCCCTTCCGCATCGTCTGGACGGCCTGCACGTCGTGCTCGATGCCGCTCATGGCGCCGCCAGCGTGGTCGCCCCGGAGGCCTTCCGCCAGGCTGGTGCCACCGTGACGGTCATTGGCTGCGAGCCCGACGGGCTGAATATCAACGACGGGTATGGCTCCACGCACCTGGGCAGGCTGCAGGCAGCGGTGGTGGAGGCCGGGGCGGACTGCGGCATCGCCCTGGATGGCGACGCGGACCGTTGTCTGGCGGTGGACGCCAGGGGAGTGGACGTCGACGGGGACCAGATCATGGCAGTCCTCTCGCTGGCCATGCGTGAGCGGGGAGTGCTTGCCAACGACACCCTGGTTGCCACCGTGATGAGCAATCTGGGGATGCTTCAGGCACTTGAGCGTGAGGGCGTCGCGGTGCGGCAGACCGCGGTGGGTGACCGGTACGTGCTGGAAGAGATGAAGGCGGGCGCGTTCTCACTGGGCGGTGAGCAGTCCGGACACGTGATCTTCCTTGACCACGGCACCACAGGGGACGGAACGATGACGGGCCTGATGCTCGTCTCCCGGCTGGCTGAGACTGGGCGGTCGCTGGAGGATCTGGCCGCCGTCATGAAGCGACTGCCGCAGGTGCTGATCAATGTCCGGGGGGTGGACAAGAGCCGGGTCGAGAACGACGAGGTCGTTCAGGCCGCGGTTCTGCGCGCCCAGGCGGAGCTCGACGGGGTCGGCCGGGTGCTCCTTCGCAAGTCTGGCACCGAGCCCCTGGTCCGCGTCATGGTCGAGGCCGGCGATCCCGCCCTCGCCCAGGCCGTGGCCGACCGGCTGGCCGAGGTCGTGGCGAAGAACCTCGCGCTCTGAGGTATCAGCAACAGCCGGCTTCGGGAGCCTGGTGGCAATAGGAAGTGCAGTGCCTTATTACATGCTCTGAGGAGAATTTTGAGGCTAAGGACTCTCGCTATCATTCCAGTCGCCTCATCTCGATGCTGGCGGCCACCACCGGCATCGCCCAGGCTGCCAACCCTGAGGCCCCGGTCGACCTCGGCTCAGCCGGCAACTTCACGGTTCTGGCGAAGACAGGTATCACCAACGTTGTTCGCTCGGATGTCGTGGGAAATGTCGGAACCAGTCCCATCACGGGGGCTGCGCTGCTTCTGACGTGCGATCAGGTGACCGGTTACATCTACACCGTCGATGCTGCGGGTCCCCTTCCCTGCCGGGTGACGGACGCCACACGCCTGACGGCCGCTGTGGGGGACATGGAAGCCGCTTACAACGACGCGGCCGGTCGGGTGAACCCTGATGTCGTCAACCTGGGCGCCGGGGAGATCGGCGGCCTGACCCTGGCTCCCAGACTGTACAAGTGGGGCACCAGCGTCAACATCTCCAATGACGTCACCCTTGCGGGTGGCCCGAACGACGTCTGGATCCTCCAGATTGCCGGTAATCTCAGCGAAGCCTCGGCCAAGAATGTGACCCTGACGGGTGGCGCGCAGGCCAAGAATGTCTTCTGGCAGTCGGCCGGTGCGGTCGCCATCGGGACGCAGGCCCACTTCGAAGGCGTGATCCTGTCCAAGACGATGATCGCCATGAAGACCAAGGCGTCGATCAACGGCCGCCTCCTGGCCCAGACGGCAGTCACGCTTCAGATGAACTCTGTAGCTCAGCCTGCTCCCTGAGCTGACCACGTCTGAAGGTTGGGGCCAAGCGGACTGCCGCTTGGCCCCGACCTTCAGTGGAGTCGTTATCCAGTGCTCGGGGCGGGGCTGAGCCCCACTGAGTCCACGATGCGCGCGCGGCCGTCCCCGAGGTTGTAGGTGGCGCCCACCACGGCCAGCTGCCCGCTGTCGACCCGGTCCCCGATCAGGCGGGATCGCTCGGTCAGCAGGCGGAGCGTATGCCGTACATGCTCCGCCTCGATCTCGTCGGCGGTGGACATGCCGGCCTGATGGGCGGCCAGGACACTGGGAGTGACGCGTTCGACGATGTCGCGGATGTAGCCGCCGGGCAGCACGCCGTCCCGGACAGCCTTCACCGTGGCCGAGACCGCACCGCACGAGTCGTGTCCCAGGATGACAACGAGCGGGATGTCCAGCACGGCCACCCCGAACTCGATCGAGCCGAGCACCCCCGGATCGATCACGTGGCCTGCGGTACGGACCACGAAGAGGTCGCCGAGTCCACGGTCGAAGATGATCTCGGCCGCCACCCGCGAGTCGGCACAGCCAAAGAAGACGGCGAACGGTGTCTGGCCCTCGGTCAGGCTGTCCCGGCGGGCCGCGTCCTGATGGGGATGGGAGTACTCCCCCGCCACGAAGCGCTCGTTGCCACGGGCCAGCTTGTCCCAGGCCTGCGCCGGGGTCCAGGGACCCCGGCGCTTCTGCGCGTCGGTCTGGTTCACAGCCCCGGACGCTTGTTGATGCTCAGCGCCACCGGCTTGGCCGTCTCGGCGTAGAAGTCGTTGCCCTTGTCGTCCACCACGATGAACGCGGGGAAGTCCTCGACGGCGATCTTCCAGACAGCCTCCATGCCCAGCTCCGGGTACTCCAGCACCTCGACGGACTTGATGCAGTCCTGGGCGAGCCGGGCGGCCGGGCCACCGATGGAGCCGAGGTAGAACCCCCCGTTCGCCTGGCACGCTTCGGTCACCGCGCCGGACCGGTTGCCCTTGGCCAGCATGACCATCGAGCCGCCGGCGGCCTGGAACTGTGCGACGTAGGAATCCATCCGTCCGGCGGTCGTGGGGCCGAAGGAGCCGCTTGCGTAGCCCTCGGGGGTCTTCGCCGGCCCCGCGTAGTAGACCGGGTGATCCTTCAGGTACTGCGGCATCGGCTTTCCCTCGTCGAGCAGGACCTTGATCCTGGCGTGGGCGAGGTCACGGGCCACCACCAGGGTCCCGGTCAGCGACAGTCGCGTCATCACCGGGTACTTCGTCAGCTCGGCGCGAATCTCGTCCATCGGGCGGGTGAGGTCGACCTTGACCGCGTCGTCCATCGCCGGGGAGTCCTCCGAGGTGAGGTGCGCCTGCGTGGTGTCGGGCAGGAACCGCGCCGGGTCGGTCTCGAGCTCTTCGATGAAGACACCCTCAGAAGTGATCTTGCCCAGGGCCTGACGGTCTGCCGAGCAGGAGACGGCGATCGCCACGGGCAGTGAGGCACCATGGCGCGGGAGCCGGATGACCCGGACGTCGTGGCAGAAGTACTTGCCGCCGAACTGGGCGCCGATGCCGAAGTTGCGGGTGAGCTCGAGCACCTGTGCCTCGAGCTCGACGTCCCTGAACCCTCGGGCAGTTGTCGCTCCTTCGCGAGGCAGCTCGTCGAGGTACTTCGCGCTGGCGTACTTCGCTGTCTTCAGGGCGAACTCGGCGCTGGTGCCGCCGATCACGATGGCCAGGTGGTAGGGCGGGCAGGCTGCGGTGCCCAGGGAGCGCAGCTTCTCGTCGAGGAAGGCAATCATCGAGTCGGGGTTCAGGATCGCCTTGGTCTCCTGGTAGAGGTACGACTTGTTCGCCGACCCACCGCCCTTGGCCATGAACAGGAACTTGTAGGTCGTCTCGTGGCCGGGTGCGGTGTCGGCATACAGCTCGATCTGGGCGGGGAGGTTGGAACCGGTGTTCTTCTCGTCCCACATCGTGATCGGCGCCATCTGGGAGTAGCGGAGGTTGAGCCGCGTGTACGCGTCAAAGACGCCGCGGGCGATCGGCGACTCGTCGCCCTGGTCGCCCGAGGTGAGCACGCGCTGGCCGCGCTTGCCCATCACGATCGCGGTGCCGGTGTCCTGGCACATCGGCAGCACCCCGCCGGCTGCGATGTTGGCGTTCTTGAGCAGGTCGTGCGCAACGAACTTGTCGTTGTTGCTGGCCTCCGGGTCGTCCATGATGGTCCGCAGCTGGGCCAGGTGCGCGGGGCGCAGGTAGTGCGCGATGTCGTGCATCGCCGTCTCGGTCAGCAGGCGGAGCGCCTCGGGCGCCACCTCGAGGAAGTCACGTCCGTCCGGGCCCTTGACGGTCCGCACGCCCTCGCTGGTCAGCAGCCGGTATGTCGTGTGGTCGGCTCCCAGGGGAAGCAGGTCTTCGTACTCGAACTCAGGCACCGTGGCTCCTTTGACGACAACGTATGACGACAACGCGCGTGCACGCCGCGACCTGCCGGGATCAGCCAAGGTCTGCGGACCGCTCCAGCGTAGAACCTCTCTGGAGGTGTCGCGCATCACACCCTTACCTCAGGGGATCGTGAGCTCGGCCAGGCGGGGCGGGTTGGCCCCGGCGCGAGAGACCGTGATCGCCGCGCAGGCCAGCGCACGCTGCACTGCCGGCCGGACGTCGGTCAGTAAGGCGGTTCGCAAGCGTGCGCGTGCCTGGATGTCGCCGAGCAGCCCCAGGTCCAGGAGCCCGGACACCAGGCCCGCCATGAACGAGTCCCCGGCGCCGACCGTGTCCACCACCTCGACCTGGGGGGCGTCCATGCTGGTCAGCTCACCGGTGTTGGCGGGCAGATCGATCAGGGCGCCCTTGTTACCGCGGGTCACCACCACCAGGGCGGGACCGAGCAGCCCCCACAGCCGCATGATGTCCGAGAGCGGTACTCCGCCATACAGCCAGGCGATGTCCTCGTCGCTGGCCTTGACCACGTCGCTGAGCCCGATGAGCTGCTCGATCTTGGCGCGGACGTCGTGCGGCTCGCCCATCAGCGAGGGGCGCACGTTGGGGTCGTAGGAGATGGTCGTGCTCGGGTGGGCCTTCTGGAGGGTGGCGAGCACCGCGGAGGCGCCTGGCTCCAGGGTGGCGGCGATGGAACCCGTGTGAACGTGCGTCAGCCCTTCGAGCGACTGGCCGTCGTCCAGGTGCCAGGCCACGTCAAAGCGGTAGGCCGCCGCGCCGGTGGCGTCCAGGGTCGAGGTGGCCACGGAGGTTGGATGCACGCCGACGCTGCCACCGGTGAGTTCGACCCCCTCCTGGTCGAAGAGCGCGGCGATCCTGGTGCCTCGTGCGTCGTGACCGATCATTGTTGCCAGGGTGACCTCGTGGCCAAGACGGGCGAGGCCGACCGCCACGTTGGCCGGGCTGCCGCCGACATGTTCCCGGGACGAGCCGTCAGGGCGATGGACGATGTCGATCAGCGACTCGCCGACCACCAGGGTGCGTGCGCTGCGGGACATATCAGGTCCTCCGCTCAGGGGTGAACTCGGCAAGATGACCCTATCGGTGGCAGCCGTCCTCCCTGACGGCCGATCAACGGTAAGAGGTCGCGGTGCCGTGCAGATTCGGCGAGTATTGGCACCGTGAGTGCGACGAGTGACCCCGATACCTCAGCCGCAACGGCCGCCGGACAGCCTTCAGCCCGACGCGGCCTGGGCAGCCTGCGCAGCATGGTCATCTCCATGGTGGTGATCCTGCTGGCCGTGCTGGCGTGGGTGGCCATGGTGCCGCGGCAACGGGAGATCGTCCAGCCGGCCGTCGATGTCACCGCAGTGGCCAGGCAGGTGCGTCAGGAGACGGGGTGGCCGATCTCCCAGCCGCGGCTGCCCGCAGGCTGGAAGGCCACCAACGTACGCTTCGAGTCGGCCGCGGACGGGGTCAGGACCTGGCACGCGGGCTACCTCTCGCCTGGGGGCAGCTACCTGTCGATCGATCAGACAGCGGTGCCTGGCGCGACCGACAGCTGGATCTCGGGGCGGACGTCCAACGGGAAGGCCGAAGGCACTGTGTCCGCCGCCGGCCGGACCTGGCTCAAGCTCAGCTCCCGGGAGCTCGTTCAACGCAGCCTCGTGTCGAGCGGCTCGGGGGCCCGCGAGCTCAGCACGGTCCTGAGCGGTACGGCGTCGTACCCCGAGCTGGCGCAGTTCGCCGAGGCGCTGGAGCCCGTTCCGTCAGGCTGACCGACCCGCCCGGTCACCTCATTGCTGCCCGGTCGGCTTAGCTTGCGAACGCGTGGTCAGCTTGGCCTCGGCACCGTCCAGCCATGTGTTGCAGTGGGTCGCCAGGGCCTCCCCGCGCTGCCAGAGAGTCATGCTCTCCTCGAGCCCGATCTGGCCGCCTTCGAGCTGGGCGACGATCGAGATCAGCTCGTCACGAGCCTGCTCATAGGTCAGGTCGCTGATGTCTGTCAGGTCGGCGGAGTCGGCTTCTGCTGACTTCGGAGTCTCTTTGTCCTTGGCTGCCACCCGAACACTCTAGGGCCGTTCACTCACGGATGGTCCGCACCGACCGGGCGCGCTCCGAAGTCGCCCCGGGCCACCCGCACCCTGAGCAGCTCACCGGAACGGAGGTCGGCCTTGTCCATCACGATCCGGCCGTCGGCATGCTGCACGACGGCATATCCGCGCTCCAGCGTGGCCAGCGGTGACAGCGCCCGCACCTGCGAGCGCAGATGGTCGATCTGGTCAGCGGCACGGTGCAGGCTGGCGCCGACCCGGCGGGTGGCCCGGTCGGTGAGGGCCTCCAGCTCCTGCCGGCGGGCGGTGATCATGGCCCGCGGATCGGCCATCACCGGCCGCGAGCGCAGGGAGATCAGCAGGCGGCGTTCGGTGTGTATCCGCGAGGTGAGGGCGCGGCATACCCGCTGGCGCGTCTGCTCGATCGCGGCCCGCTGCTCTCCCACATCAGGGACGATGCGTTTGGCCGCGTCGGTCGGCGTCGAGGCGCGAAGGTCGGCGACGAAGTCCAGCAACGGGGTGTCGACGTCGTGGCCGATGGCACTGACCACCGGTGTGACGGCTCTGGCCACCGCTCTGACCAGGGCCTCGTTGCTGAAGGGGAGCAGGTCCTCGAACGAGCCCCCGCCGCGGGTGATCACGATGACGTCAACGCTGCGATCGGCATCGAGCTCACTCAGCGCAGCGCTCACCTCGGGCACCGTGTTGGGTCCCTGGACCGAGACCGTACGGATCTCGAACTGGACCGCGGGCCAGCGCCGCCGGGCGTTCTCGACGACGTCCTTCTCGGCGGCGCTGGCCCGGCCGCAGATCAGCCCGACCTTGCGGGGCAGGAAGGGCAGCGCGCGCTTCCGGTCCTGGTCGAAGAGCCCCTCCGAGGCCAGGATGCGCTTGAGGTGCTCCAGCCTGGCCAGCAGCTCGCCGACCCCGACAGGTCGCACCTGGCGGGCCGAGAGCTGCAGGGTGCCGCGTTTGGTCCAGAACGTGGGTTTGGCCTGGATGACCACCCGTGCCCCCTCAGCTAGCGGGGCCGCGGCGACTGCGTCCAGGGTGGTCGCCCGGACCGTGACGTTCAGCGACATGTCGACCTCGGGGTCGCGCAGCGTGAGGTACGCGGTCGGCTGGCCGGGACGGCGCATGACCTGGACCACCTGCCCCTCAACCCACAGGGAGGACATCTTGTCGACGTAGTCCGCGATCTTCATGCTCAGCAGGCGGACCGGCCAGGGATTGTCAGCGGTGGTGTCGTTGGCGCGTTCAGGGAGGGGGTTCGGGCTGCTCACCGGCTCACTCTATGAGGCGACATAGCATGGTTGCGTGACTGCTATCGCGAAACGAGTGTTGCTTGCAGCCCCGCGCGGGTACTGCGCCGGGGTTGACCGGGCTGTGGTGACTGTCGAGGAGGCACTTGAGCTCTACGGGCCGCCCGTCTATGTCCGCAAGGAGATCGTGCACAACAAACACGTGGTCACCACGTTGCAGAAGCGTGGCGCGATCTTTGTCGACGAGACTCAGGAGGTGCCGGAGGGTGCGACGGTGATCTTCTCCGCCCACGGTGTCGCGCCGGTCGTGCATGACGAGGCCCGAGCGCGCTCGCTGAAGACCATTGACGCGACCTGCCCGCTGGTGACCAAGGTCCACCACGAGGCCGTCCGTTTCGCCGACGAGGACTACGACATCCTGCTGATCGGTCACGAAGGACATGAGGAGGTCGTCGGCACTGCCGGCGAGGCGCCGAAGAACGTGACGGTGGTGGAGGGGCCGGATGACGTGGCCAATGTTGAGGTCCGCGACCCGTCCAAAGTCGTCTGGCTGTCTCAGACCACGTTGTCGGTCGACGAGACCATGGCGACGGTGAGCAAGCTGCGCGAGAAGTTCCCCCGGCTGCAGGATCCGCCCAGTGATGACATCTGCTATGCCACCCAGAACCGTCAGCTGGCGGTCAAGCAGATGGCGCCGGACACGGACCTGATGATCGTGGTCGGGTCGCGTAACTCCTCGAACTCGGTGCGGCTGGTCGAGGTGGCGCTGGAGCACGGCGCGGCCGCAGGTCACCTGGTGGACTTTGCCGAGGAGATCGAACCTGCCTGGCTCGCGGGAGTGGGCACGGTGGGGGTGACCAGCGGGGCGAGTGTGCCTGAGGTGCTGGTGCGTGGTGTCCTGGCGTTCCTGGCCGAGCACGGCTACGAGGATGTGCAGCCGGTGACGGCCGCCGAGGAGAGCGTGCTGTTCTCACTGCCACACGAGCTGCGTCGCGACCTGAAGAAGACTTCCGGGGCCGACGCCCCCACGCTGCGCCACGACGCGAGCTCTCTGCACTAGCGCGCGGGTATGGCGACCTAAGCGGTATGGCGCCCTGAGCTGGCTCGTGACCCCAGCGCACGCACCTGGCTGAGGTCAAGCTCTGGGCGGGCGACGTCCTTGTCCAGCGCTGCGATCAGCTCGGTGGCGGTCAACGGCCTGGGAGCGGTCTCCACCGGCCCGGTCTCGGGCAGCGGCGTCTGGGCGAGCCCGATCTCGTGCATCTTGCGGGCTGTCACCAGGACCCGGGACTCCAGCGCGCCGACGAGGGCGTTGTAGCTCTCCACCGACTTCTGCAGGGAAGCGCCCATCCGGGTGGCGTGCGACCCCAGGGTCCCCAGCCGTGAGTACAGCTCACTTCCGAGCGTGAGCAGCAGCTGCGCGTTGGCGGTGAGGGCGTCCTGCTGCCAGGTGAAGGCGACGGTGCGCAGCAGGGCGAGCAGGGTGCCGGGGGAGGCCAGGACCACTCTCCGGGCCTGGGCATAGTCAAACAGGGCGGGGTCGGCCGCCAGAGCCGCGGCGAGGATGGCGTCACCCGGGATGAAGCAGACGACCATCTCGGGAGTGTTCGTGAAGGCCGACCAGTACGCCTTGGTGGCCAGAGAGTCCACGTGTCCGCGCAGGGACGTGGCGTGGGCGGCCAGCAGTCGGGAGCGCTTCGCAGAGTCGATCCCGTCGGCCTGGGCGCCGAGAAAGGCGGTCAGCGGCGCCTTGGCGTCGACAACCAGGCACTTGTCGCCGGGCAGCCGGACGACCACGTCGGGGCGGACCCCCCGCTCATGACTGCTCACCGCGCTGACCTGTTCTTCGAAGTCACAGCGAGCGAGCATGCCGGCATGCTCGAGCACCCGGCGGAGCTGGACCTCGCCCCAGTTGCCCCGGATCGTGGAGGCGTTCAGCGACCCGACCAGAGAGGCTGTCTGGGAGCGCAGTGCGTTGGTGGACGTCGTGACATCGGCCAGCTGCACGCTGACCTGCGAGAACTGCTCGACACGATCGCGCTCCAGGGTCCCAACCTGGCGCTCGACGCGGACCAGTGCGTCGCGCAGCGGTGCCAGCAGGGTGGCGGTCTGGGCGTCGTCGCTGATCGTCGCCTCCAGGTCGATCACCCGCTCGCGCATCAGGTTGCGCTCGGTGGTCAGCGCCGCGGTTTGCCCGGCGAAGAGCACCCGGGTGACGAGCCACGCTCCGGCCCCGCCGATGAGAATTCCGACCACTGCGGCAAACAAGATCTCCATGTACCTACCGTGGCAGACGGCACCGACAGCCCCACGGCGACACGTCGAAGAGGCCCGCCGTGCGAGGTGCGCCGCGGCATGCCCGAGGTGGGTGGCGGCATACCGGCTCGATAGCCACTAAACTCCTGTCTTTGTGGCACTTACTATTGGCATCGTCGGCATGCCCAACGTCGGCAAGAGCACCCTTTTCAACGTCCTGACCAAGAACGACGTGCTCGCAGCGAACTATCCGTTCGCCACGATCGAGCCCAACGTCGGCGTGGTGGCGCTGCCCGACCCGCGGCTGCAGGTGCTCTCCGACCTGTTCGCCAGCAAACGCGTGCAGCCGGCCACGGTGTCCTTCGTGGACATCGCCGGCATCGTCCGTGGTGCCTCCGAGGGTGAGGGGCTGGGCAACAAGTTCCTTGCCAACATCCGTGAGGCCGACGCGATCTGCCAGGTCATCCGGGTCTTCCATGACGACGACGTCGTGCACGTGGAGGGCAAGGTGAGCCCCAAGGACGACATCGAGACCATCAACACCGAGCTGATCCTGGCCGACCTGCAGACCCTCGAGAAGGCCCTGCCGAGGATGGAGAAGGACGCCCGGGTCAACAAGGACATGAAGGGCGCGCTGGCGAACGGCCTCGCCGCCGAGAAGGTGCTGGAGGCGGGGGACACCCTGTATGCCGCGGGTGCGGCTGCCGGCGTTGACCTCGAGGCGATCCGGGAGCTGTCCTTGCTGACCACCAAGCCGTTCATCTACGTCTTCAACCTCGATGAGGACCAGCTGACCGACGCGGCGCTCAAGTCGACCCTGTCCGAGCTGGTGGCCCCCGCGGAGGCGATCTATCTCGACGCCAAGCTCGAGATGGACCTGACCGAGCTCGAGCCCGACGACGCGGCCGAGCTGCTGGAGTCGGTCGGCGTCGAGGAGCCCGGCATGGACCAGCTGGCCCGGGTGGGCTTCTCAACCCTCGGGCTGCAGACCTATCTGACCGCCGGGCCCAAGGAGACGCGGGCCTGGACGATCCACCAGGGCTGGACCGCCCCCCAGGCGGCCGGCGTCATCCACACCGACTTCCAGCGCGGCTTCATCAAGGCCGAGATCGTCTCCTATGGCGACCTGATCGCGGCGGGGTCGATGGCAGCGGCGAAGGCGGCCGGCAAGGTCCGGATGGAAGGCAAGGAGTACGTCATGGCCGACGGCGACGTGGTCGAGTTCCGCTTCAACGTTTGATACCGCGCATCGTTGCTGCTCAGAGGCGCTTTGGGGACTGACTCCCCTGAGCGCTGACGACGACTTGTGAGGCTGCGGCGCAAGCAGCTTGGCGGAGACCTTGAGGTCGCAGATGCGGCACTACGCTTGGGAACATGAGCAGGATCTTCACGACCGGCTTCTCCTCGGTCTATCCCCACTACGTGAGGAAGGTGGAGAAGAAGGGGCGCACGGCCGACGAGCTGGATCAGGTGATCCGGTGGCTGACAGGCTTCGACGAGTCTGCGTTGAGCCGCCACCTCGCCGAAGGCACGACATTCGAGGACTTCTTCGCCGATGCGCGCCTCAACCCGAATGCCTCGTTGATCACTGGAGTGGTGTGCGGAGTGCGCGTCGAGGACGTCGACGATCCACTCATGCAAAAGATCCGGTACCTGGACAAGCTGGTTGATGAGCTCGCAAAGGGAAAGTCGATGGACAAGATCTTGCGAGCGTGATCCTCAGTGCAGGCTCCTTGCTGGCGAGGGGATCTGCCCGACGGGGCCAGGTCAGGCGGTATCGACTCGGCTGAACCGGTTGAATCGCTGCTGGAACCTGCCCCTCAGCCCCTCTCGGGGCGAGCGCGGTGCGCTGGAGCTCTCGAAGACAACCCACAGTCGCTCCCCGCACTCACAGGACAGTTCGTTTTCTTCGTCCCACAGCCAAGTCTGTCCGACTGGCCGGTATTGATGAGAATGGACTTCGCCCATGGCCCCTGCCCCTCCGGCGTGCACCCATAACAAGAAGAAGGTTAGGCCACCCAAACCTTATCGGGCAAGACTGGGAGAGGGAGTGAAATGGGCGCCGGCTCGTCCGGGCGGCCACCGCTTCTCACCAGTCTCCGACGACTCCAGCTGCCGCACAGAAAGCGCCGGGCAGCGACATTGTCAGGTGACCCCTATCTGTGTCATTCTTGTCTGTTGGCCTTTTTGATGGATCTCTGGGGGGAGATTGACATGAGGCGTCCACGGCTCTCCTCTGCGCTACTGATCAGTGCCGCGCTGGTCGCGCCCGCTGCACTGGCGACCACCAACGTGGCGACCGCGAGCACGGTCCCGACGTTGGTGGGGATTCGGGCGGCGCACCATCCGGGCTACGACCGGGTCGTCTTCGACTTCGCCGGAGGGCTGCCGTCGACCCGGTCGGTGAGGTACGTCAGCCAGCTCCTCGGTGATGGGTCCGGACTGCCCGTGCCCATCGCGGGCCGGGCGATCCTCAAGGTGACCGTGGCACCGGCCAACGCCCACAATGGCTCCGGACGGTCAACCGCGCCGGCCAGGCTGGCGTTTGCGCTGCCCAACGTCATGACCGTGGTGCGTTCCGGGGACTTCGAAGCGGTGACGAGCTACGGCATCGGGCTGGCCAAGAGGGAGACGTTCAAGGTCTTCACCCTGGCCAACCCCAGCCGCCTGGTCATCGACATCAGCGCCGCGTTCCCGACAGTCACCAAGAAGGTGTGGTTCTTCGTCCCGGGACGCTTTGCCGTTGGCACCGAGCCCTACTACCTCCCGGTCCTGCGTCCGGTGCGGACGCTGGCGCCCGCCACCGCCGTCATGGACCGGTTCTTTGCGGGGCCGACGCCCACCGAGTACTCCCACGGCCTGCGGGCTCTGCTGTCCCGGGCGACAGGCTTCTCCCACCTGACGATCTCGCACATGGTGGCGCGGGTCCGGCTGACCGGCGGGTGCAACGCCGGCGGTTCCACAGCCTCGATCGCAGGCGAGATCGAGCCGGCCTTGCGGCAGTTCTCCACGGTGGACTTCGTCAAGATCTATGACCCGAGCGGGCATACCGAGAGCCCGACCGGCCTGAACGACTCGATCCCCGTCTGTCTCGAGCCCTGACGCCTGCATCCGCTGTTGCGCCGGCGCCTGTTGGAGACCAGCTCCGCCGCGTGCGACCCGACCGTGCTGGCTGGGTCGCACGTGGCTGTTCCAGCGCCCGCGGGCATGTCGCGTACTCCTGCTTTTGTGCAGCAGATGACCTACAGTGCCAAGGGAGTACTCGTGGCCCGCTCCAGGGTCTCCGCGGAATGCCTCGAGCTGACAGTGAGGGTGCACCCGTGAGCTGGTTAAGAGCAGGGGGATTCTGTATGGCGGGTGGCTGCGGGCACGTTCAGCGGCGGGTTCTGCCTGCGCTAGGGGCCGTCGTTCTGATGGGGTCTGTGATGGCCCTGTCGGCCTGCTCAGACTCGGCGACGCCATCTGCCCAACGGGTTTCGGCTACCGCCGGTGCGTCGGCCGGGTCGACGCCCTCACCAGGCGGCGGGGCGACCGGGGGCGGGCCGGCGCCCACACCGATATCTGCGGCACAGAAGGCTGCCGCGGCGAAGGCTGCAGCGCGTCAGGTTGCTGCCGTCAAGGCAGCGGCCGCGAAGTTCCTTGCGAACCAGGCACGAGCGGAAGCTCTCGCAGCACAGGCGCACCCGGCGGCGAAGGCTGCAGCGGCCTGCGGCGTCCAGGTCAGATATCTTGTGACAGCACCCAGCGGGAGCCGTATCAGCCCCCCTGACGTGCCCAGACGCGGTGACATGTGGCGGGTCAAGGCCACCTCACCCGTGTCGCCCGGCATGATCATCTACTGGCCCGACGGACAGTCGGTGCTCTGCCGGTAGACGGTCATCTCAGGGTGTGCAGTCGACCAGACAGCGGGTTGGCCGTGGCGACCCTGCACGGTGGCACTGTGGCACCGTGGCACTGTGGCACGGTGGCACCGTGGCACCGTGGCACTGTGGCACGGTGGGTGCGGCTATCGGTCCAGGGTCGCGCACCCGATGCAGGTGCGGGCCACGGGTCGCGCCTCGAGCCGTGCGGCCGGGATCGGCTGTTCACACCCCTCGCACAGCCCGTATCGCCGGCCGGCCACCTTCATCCGGGCGTCCTCGATGTCCTTGAGGTGACGCTCCAGCTGGTGGATCACAGTCCTCAGCTGCGAACGCTCGAAGGCGATCGTCGACCCCTCCGGGTCGTGCTCGTCATCGGCGTTGGACCCGGTCGAGGCTTCCACCGTCTCCTGGTAGCCGCGGCGTAGCCCTGAGAGCTCGTGCTGGACGAGGATGCGCTCGGCCTCCAGACGGGTCAGCGCCCGGAACTCGTCTGGCATGACGTCCCGGTCGGGTATGACGTCCCGGTCGGGTATGACGTCCCGGTCGGGTATGACGTCCCGGTCGGGCACGATTCCCGACGAGGACGAGGACGAAGCGGTCACTGCTGTCCCCGCCCCAGGCTAGGTGCCCGCTGGGCGGTTGCGCCTGGCCACGGCGTCGATCGTGACGGCGATCAGCAGCACCAGGGCGGTGACGATGAACTTCGCTGCGGCGCTGAAGCCGAGCAGGCCCATGCCGTTGTCGATCGCGGCGATCACGATGCCGCCGATCACGCCGTGCACGGCCTTGCCCCGGCCACCGAAGAGGCTGGTGCCGCCGATGACCGCTGCGGCGACGGAGTACAGGACAAGGGTGCCGCCGTCCAGCGCGGTGGAGATCGAGCGCAGCCGTGAGGCGTAGACGACCCCGGCGATCCCGGCGGTGAACGAGCAGCACATGAAGGCCATCGTGCGGATTCTCTTCAGGTTGATTCCGGCACGTCGGGCGGCCTCGGCGTTGCCGCCGATGGCGTAGATGTAGCGCCCGAACTTCAACCGGCCCAGGACGAACGTCCACACTGCGACGACCGCGAAGATCAGCAGCAGGACAAAGGGCATCCCGTAGACCGGGACCAGGACGCCGCGGTTGGCGTTGCACAGCAGGACCAGCGCCACGCCTGCGACGAGCGCGGCGATGATCTTCGCCAGGCTCAGCGAAGGCGGAGGCGCCATCAGACCGGCGTCACGGCGACGCGCATCCCGACGCCAGGTCTGGGCCCCGAACAGCGCCACGATCACGAGCATGACGACCCAGCCGCCGATTCTGGTCAGGGTCCCGCTGCCGATGCTGTTGATGACGTCGTCCTCGATCAGGATCGACCCGCCGTCGCCGAGGATGTAGAGCATCACCCCTTCCCAGAACAGCAGGCCGGCCAGTGTCACCACGAACGAGGGCAGGCCTATCCGGGTGATCAGGGTCCCCTGCAGGACCCCGATCAGCGCGCATACCACCAGCGCCACCGCGATCGCGGCCCACCAGGGCCAGCCCGTGGTGGGCCGGACCAGCATGGCCATGATCACCGCGCTGAGGCCGGCCACGAATCCGCTGGACAGGTCGATCTCGCCCAGAAGCAGGGCGAAGACCTCGCCCATCGCGAGCAGGCTGAAGACGGAGGCCTGCACCAGGAGGTTGACCAGGTTACCTGCGGTCAGGAAGCGGTCGTTGGCGATCTGGAAGAGGATCGAGACGAGCAGCAGGCCGGCGATGACCGGCAGCATCCCGGACTCGCCGCCCTTGATCCGCACCCAGGAGGCTCGAAGATAGTCACCGGCCGAGTCCACCCTCGGCGGCATGACGGTGGACAGGTCCGCACTTCCCGGCTGTGCCGGGTCAGGGACCAGGGATTCTTCCTTGATGTTCGACATTGACTACTCCGCACTCGGTCGTGGCTGTGCGACCCGCGTCGACACACCCGTCGTCATGAGGTCCACCACGATCTGCCGGTCCATCTCGGCCGCGGGTCGCTCGGCGACCATCCGGCCCAGTCGCAGCACCGCGATCCGGTCTGCCACTTCGAAGACATCGTTCATGTTGTGCGAGACGATCAGCACCGCATACCCCTGATCGGCGAGCCTTCGAACCAGGGCTAGCACCATGGCAGTCTGGGCAACCCCCAGTGCAGCGGTGGGCTCGTCCATGATCACCAGCTTGGAGTTCCACAGGACTGCCTTGGCGATGGCCACGGACTGGCGTTGCCCGCCCGACAGGGAAGCCACTGCCTGCCGCACCGAGCGGACCGTGGTGACCGCGAGGCTGGTCAGCGTCTCGCGTGCCGCGTTCTCCATCGACTCCTCGTTCAGCTGCCCGCGGTGCATCCGCTCGCGACCCAGGAACATGTTCTGCACGATGTCGAGGTTGTCGCAGAGCGCGAGGTCCTGGTAGACGGTCTCGATCCCGAGAGTGGCGGCTTCAGCCGGGCTGTGCACGTGCATCGGTTCGCCGGACCACCACATCTGCCCGCCATCAGGGGGATGAATACCCGCGATGGTCTTGATCATCACCGACTTGCCGGCACCGTTGTCGCCGGCCAGTGCGGTCACCTGGCCAGCCGGAATATCGAGATCGACCTCTTGCAGTGCCTGCACCGGACCGAAGTGCTTGCTGACGCCGCGCAGGCGCAGCAGCGGAAACTCCTCGCCGCCGGCCGGGCCTGTGGAGGCGGTGCCCTCCGCTGTTGTGGTCATGATGTCCGTAGCCTCCGAACCCCTGAGATAAGCCGGGTCGTGGGGGGGGGCC
>JBBRZQ010000040.1:0-35780 GCA_038236535.1 Actinomycetales bacterium | reverse complement strand
CTTGTTGCACTTGTCGTAGATCTCTTTGACGTTGCTCTCGGTGCCTGGCGTCCGGATGATGTCGGACGGATCGGCGACCCAGTCCTCCAGCCAGGCGAAGCGCTCGCGGCTCATGCCCTCCGGAAGCACGGCCACGCCGCGGCAGTTCATGATCCGGGAGATCGCCACCCCACCCCGGCAGTAGTTGCCGGTGGATGGCCAGATCGCGCGATGGCGCGTCGGGTCGAACTGCCCGGTGATGATCCGTGGCACCAGGCAGCCATAGGCAGCAAGCACCTTGTGGGCGCCGATCATCGGAAACCTGTTCCCAAAGGCTACGACGATGCGCGCGTCAACGCCGGTGAGCGCCTTCGGGAGCACGACGTGTGCGGGCACCGCCGCCAGGCCACGGCGAGAGTCGTCGTTGTACCAGTTGACCCGGAACAGGTTCAGGGGGTGCGCATCGTCCGGGCCGACCGCGGCCAGCGCCTCGCGAACCTTCGCCGGGACGCGAGAGGGGTCGGCGAGCTGGGCGAACGTGGGGAGCGCGATGCGAGCCTCCCGAAACCGGGCGACCGTGTTGTCGTAGACGGACGCGTCGACGAGGTCGTGCTCAAGGTCAAGTGCCTGCATCGGGGACTCCTTCGTGTGGGGCTGTCGGTCCGGGCAGCGTCTGCAGCCCAGCTCTCGTGCGTTGGGTGACCGCCTGGGTCAGCTGTCAGTGCCGATGATGTCCCCGTGGGCGAAGGGGTCGGTGACTCCCTCGGTGAGGAAGACGAGGACGTCGTCCTGCGGGCCGAGGCCCAGACCCCCGGCGTGGGCGAGCAGCCCGGCCAGCCCGGCAGCGCCACTCTCACCGGCTTCGATCCCGTCGTCGTGCAGGAGCCGGATGGCGTCCCGCGCGTCGTCGTCGCTGACCGTGGCGAAGATGTCGTACCCGGCAAGGACGTCGTCCCAGGCGACGATCGACGGCGTACCGCAGTTCAGGCCCGCCATGATCGAGTCCTGCGGCTCGGCGATCGTGGTGATCGTGCCCTTCTCCACGCTCGTGATGATGCAGTCGGACCTGGTCGGCTCGACACCGACCAGCAGCCGTGCCGGACGTGAGGCAAAGTGGCGCGTCACTGCGCAGGCGAAGGCCCCGACGCCCATCTGGGCGGCCACCACGGTCGGCTCGGCGACCCGCCCGGCCTCGATCTCGTCAATGATCTCCTCGAGCATCGTGGAGTAGCCGTCGATGACCCAGCCAGGGGTATCGGTGTAGCCCTCCCAGGACGTGTCCGAGATCACGACGTGCGTCTCGTCGCCGAGCGCGGCACTCTCCGCGATCGCCCGGTCGTACCCGCCGCTCACGATTCGCACTTCGGCTCCCTCGCCGGCGATCGCGTCGATCCGGCTGCGGACCGTCCCGGCAGGAACCACGATGATCGCGTCCAGGTGCAGGAGCTTGGCCATCCGGGCGACCGCCCGGCCGTGGTTGCCGTCGGTCGCCGCCACCAGGGTGAGGTCGGGCCTGTGGGTGGCCACCGCCTCGCGCAGCCTGTCGAGGGTCGGCTCGGCGCCGACCAGCAGGCAGAGGTGCGCCATGACCGTGCGGTAGGTCGCCCACGACGCTCCCAGGATCTTGAAGGAGGGCATCCCCAGACGCTGCGACTCGTCCTTGACCAGAACGGAGCGGACACCGAGACGGTGCGCCGCCGTCGGTGCCGGCCGCAGGGGAGTGGCCGCGAAGTACGGCAGGGACGGGTGGAACGCCGGGTCGGGGATCCCCGCCTTCGAGACGCTCGCCCGGTCGGCGTGGGAGTTATGGGTCAGGCGGGGGGTGTTCATGAACAGTCAGCCAATCGTCGATTCGTTTTCCGGTGGAGCCTGAAGCTTCGCGGGACGGGCCTGCCGGTAATACGTGTCCTCCAGGGGCAGGCGGTAGCGGCGCTTCCCATCACGTTTGTAGTAGGCCTGGGCGCAGGCCGGGGCGGTCGGGATCAGGCAGATCTCGCCAATGCCCTTGGCCCCGTAGGCGTAGGGGACGAGTCCGGGTGAGCTGACGAACCGGACCTCGATCTGCGGGGTCCTGTTCGACCGGAAGATCCCGAGCTGGCCGTAGCGGGTCTTCGGGTAGCCGCCCTCGACGGTGAACTTCTCGGTGAGCGCGTAGCCGAGGCCCATCACCACACCACCCTCGATCTGCCCCTCGGCCGCCTGCTGGTTGACCACGGTGCCCACGTCGAAGGCGGTGATGATCCTGTCGACGGCGCCCTGGTCGTCCAGAAGCACGAGCTGGGCGCCAAAGCTGTAGGCCACGTGGCTGACCGGGTTCGCCTTGGTGCTGTTCATCGGGTCGGTCGGCGGCGAGAACTCGCCGAAGAACTCGCGGCCCTCCAGCTGGTCGAGGCCCTCGACCTCGGCGAGCGCGTCACGGAGCTGCTCGGCCGCGCGCCGGACCGCCTCGCCGGTGAGCAGGGTCTGCCGGGAGCCGGTGGAGGTCCCTGAGTCGGGGGTGCGTGCCGTGTCGGGCAGCTCGAAGACGATCTGGTCAGGAGTGAGGTCGACGGTCTCGCTGAGCATGTGCTCCGCGACGGAGGCGATGCCCTGGCCCATGCAGGACGCGGAGGTGCGGATGTGGACCTTGCCGTCCTCGACGGACAGCAGGCACCGTCCGGTGTCGGTGAGGCCGACCCCGAGTCCGGTGTTCTTGATCCCGATGGCAAGACCTGCCTCGGGGTGCTCGTAGAAGTCACCCTTCAGCGACTCCAGGCACTCGACGATGCCCACCGCCTCGTCGACGATCTGGCCGTTCGGCAGCTCGTCCCCGGGGCGGACCACGTTGAGGAAGCGGAACTCCCAGGGGTCCAGACCGCACATCTCGGCAAGCTCGTTGACGCAGCCCTCCATCGCGAACAGGCTCTGGGCGACACCGAATCCGCGGAACGCGCCGGAGACCGGGTTGTTCGTGTACATCGCCAGGCCAAGGATGTCGACGTTCTGGAAGTTGTACGGTCCGCCCGCGTGCGTGCAGGCTCGCTGGAGGACAGGCCCGCCCAGCGAGGCGTAGGCGCCGGTGTCGGAGATGAGGATGGCCCGCAGGGCGGTCAGACGCCCGCTCTGGTCGCAGCCGACGGTGAACTCCATGTCCATCGGGTGCCGCTTCACGTGGTAGTCCAGGCTCTCCTGACGGGAGAACTTCACCTTGACCGGCTTTTTGGTGTGCCAGGCCATCAGCGCCGCGTGGTGCTGGACCGTCATGTCCTCCTTGCCTCCGAACCCGCCGCCCACCAGCGTTGCCGTGGAACGGACCTGCTCGGGGGGCAGCTTGAGCATCCTCGAGATCTCGCGCTGCTCGTCGTAGACCGACTGGGAGCTGGTGTAGAGCCGCAGCCCTTCCCCGACCGGCTCGGCGACCGCGCACTCGGGCTCCAGGAAACCGTGCTCCTGCCAGGGGACGGTGAACTTGCGGGTCACCACGTGGGCCGACCCGGCCAGGGAGCCCCGGACGTCACCGCGGCTGACGTGCTCCACGGCGCAGACGTTTCCCCGTTCGTGGATCATTGGCGCGTCCGCCCGCAGGGCGTCCTGGGGTGTCGTTATCGGTACCAGCTCGGTGCAGTCCACCTCGATGAGGGCCAGGATCTCGTCGAGCTTGGCTTCGTCCGCGGTGGCCACCAGGGCGAGGGCGTCACCGACGTAGCGGGTGGTGTCGCCGACCCGGATCATCACGTCCCAGTCGTTGACGATGTGGCCAATCTTGTTCTCCGGGACGTCGTCGGCGGTGAGCACGGCGAGGCAGTCGGGGTGGGCCCTGGCCTTGCTCGTGTCGATCGCGTTGATCAGGGCGCGGGGATACTTCGTGCGCAGCGCCTTGGCGTGGATCATCCCGTCAAGGCGGATGTCGTCGGTGAAGAGCCCGGTGCCGAGGGTCTTCTCGGCCGCGTCAGGCCGGTGTGCCCGGTCGCTGATCCGAATCCTCGCGTTCGAGCCGTGGACCTCCTTGTCGTCGCGCAGCATCTGGCCGGCGAGCAGGATCGCCTCCTCGATCTTCTTGTATCCGGTGCAGCGGCAGACGTCCAGGCGGATGCCCTTGGAGACGTCGTCGCGGGTGGCGTCGGGGTTCTTGTCCAGCAGGGCTTTGCCCGCCATGACCATGGCCGGGATGCAGAAACCGCACTGCACGGCTCCGGTCTCACCGAACGCCTCGACGTACACCTCCTGCTCGCGCTGGCTGAGTCCTTCGGTGGTAACGATCTCCTGGTCCTCGAAGGTCGAGGCCTTGCGCGAGCAGGACTTCACGAGCTTGCCGCCGGCGATGACCAGGCACGTCCCGCAGGTCGCGTCGTCGCAGCCCTCCTTGACCGAGAGCATCCCGATCTCATCGCGCAGGACGGAGAGCAGGGGCAGCTCGTCGGTGACCGAGTAGTCCTGGCCATTTACGGTGATCTTCATGACGGTGACGCTCCCTGTCTAGATGATGTGGTCCAGATGATGTGCTCTAGATGACGTTGCTGTCGGGTGGTCCGCAGGCCACGAACTCCCCGGGTTCGAGATCATGACGCAGCACCCCGTCGCGGACGACGTGGTGGCCGCGCAGGAACACCTCACGCACCCGGCCCTGGATCTGCCAGCCCTCGTACGGCGTGTGGTCCACGTTGTCGTTCAGCTGGTCGTGGGTGACGGTCCAGCGTGGCCTGGGGTCGTAGACGACGATGTCGGCGTCGCTACCGGGCAGCAACGTCCCCTTCCGGGGATAGAGGCCGAAGTATCTGGCCGCGTTCTCCGCGGTGACAGCCACGAAGCGCTCTGCCGAGATGCGCTTGCGCGCCACGCCGTACGTGTAGAGCAGGGCGAGCCGCAGCTCGACTCCCGGCGCGCCGTTGGGGATCCCGGCGAAGTCGGTCGCCTGGTCTTTCTGGCCGTGCAGGTTGAACGAGCAGTGGTCCGTGCCGACGAACTGGATGTCACCGCCGGCGAGCCCGGCCCACAGCGCGTCGAGGTTCTCGGGCGCGCGCAGCGGGGGGCTCATCACGTAGGCCCTGGCCTCCAGCTCGTCGCTGCCGTCGCTGTCAACGCCGTCGCTGTCAACGCCGTCGCTGTCGGGGGTGCCGTAGAGGCTGTTGTCGAGCAGGAGGTACTGGGGACAGGTCTCGGCGACCACCTTGCTGCCACGCTGACGAGCTCGCCGCACCTCCTCGATCGTCTCCCCGGCGCTGAGGTGCACGATGTAGTGCGGGGCGCCGAGCAGCTCGGCGATCATGCTCAGCCGGCCGAGCGCCTCGCGCTCGAGGGAGGTCGGCCGGGTGCGCTGGTGGTAGAAGGCGGCGGTATGGCCGCGAGCCAGCTCCTCGCGGACGAGGGCGTCGATCAGCAGCCCGTTCTCGCAGTGGAACCCGATGGTCGCACCCAGACGCGAGCTTGCCGACAGGGCGGCGTAGATCTCGTCGTCATCGACCATCATCGAGTCCCGATAGGCCATGTACATCTTGAACGAGGTGATCCCGCTGGCCACGATCTGCGCCATCTCGTCGGCGAACTCCGGGCGCCACTGGGTCATCGCCAGGTGAAATCCGTAGTCGGTGACCGCATTGCCGCTGGCCTTCTTGTGCCACCTCGCCGCACCCTCGGTGAGCGTCTCGCCGTGGAACTGGGTCGCGAAGTCCAGCACCGTCGTGGTGCCACCGGCCAGGGCGGACCGGGTCCCGCTGGCGAAGTCATCGGCGGTGACCGTGCCCATGGCCTCCAGGTCGAGGTGGCTGTGCGTCTCGATGCCGCCGGGAAGGACCAGACACCCGCTGCAGTCAATGACATCCTCGTCTGGCCGGGGCGTGAGGTTACCGATCTCGGTGATCCGCCCGTCGCTGCACCGCACGGCGGCCAGGCGTGACTGTGTCGCGGTCGTCACCATCCCGCCGGTCAGCACCATCGACATGAGTTCGCCCCCTCCTACATCTGCGCCCAGATGCGTGGCGCCCGCTGCGCCGACTGCGCGAAGAGGGCCGCCTCGTCCACGGTCAGGATGGTGCGGTCACGCATCACCCAGGCCCCGTTCACCATGGTGTCGTTGACCTGGGAGCCGCTCATCCCGAACAGGATGTGGCCGCCCGCAGACTCGGCATCGAGCGGCGTGAAGGGGTGGTAGGCCACCGTGATCAGGTCGGCATACGCGCCGGCCTTCAGGACCCCGAGGTCCTTGCGGAAGAAGTTCGCGCAGATCTTCGGGTTGTTGACGAACGCCAGCTGCAGCGCCTGCCCGAACCCCGCGCTCGGGTCAGCGAGGTGGTCGCTCTGCAGGATCTTGGCGACCTGGGCGGAGGCCAGGATGTCGGCGGTGTAGGCGTCAGTGCCGAGGCCGACGCGCAGGCCGCGGGCGAGCATGTCGACGACGGGCGCGACCCCGACCGCGTTGCCCATGTTGGAGTGCGGGTTGTGGACGACGTTCGTATCACTGGCCTTGAGCAGGTCGAGCTCGTCGGGGTCCGCGTGGATACAGTGCGCCGCGATCGTCCCGGGCCCGAGGATCCCGTGGTCGTCGAGGCGCTGGACGATGCGCTTTCCGTACTTCGCCTGCGAGTCGACCTCGTCGCCCGGGCCTTCGGCGACGTGGATGTGGAAACCGCCGGCGATGCCTTCCTTGGCCGTGCAGGCGGCATCAAGGCTCGCCTCAGACAAGGTGAACGAGGCGTGCAGCCCGAACAGGCCCCTGACCATGTCCTGCTCGCCGGTGTTCATCTTCTTCATGAACAGGGCGTTCTCCTCGATGGCAGCAGCCAGCACGCCGGCGCCGTCCCGGTCCGAGGTCTCGTAGCACAGGCTGGTGCGGATGCCGATGCGTCCGGCGACGTCTGCCATCGTCTGAAGCGACCCGGAGACCGCGTGGGGGCTGGAGTGGTGGTCGAAGACGGTCGTCACACCGTTGCGGATGGACTCGATGAACGTGGTGCCGGCATTGAGCTCAACGTCCTGCAGGGTGAGCAGCCGGTCCAGCCGCCACCAGAGGTTCTCGAGGATCTCGGTGAAGTTCCGGGTCGGCTGGTGGACCGCCATCCCGCGCGCGTAGGCGCTGTAGGCGTGCGTATGGGCGTTGATCAGGCCCGCCATGATGACGCGTCCCCCGACGTCGACCATCGGCTGGCCCGGGTGGGCGGCCCGGATCTCGGCCGCCGGGCCAACCGCCACGATGCTGTCGCCCTGGACGACCACTGCCCCGTCCGCGATGAAGGGGTTCGCCGCGTCGTTGGTGATGACGGCTCCGTTGCCGATGATCATGACTGGGCTCCCACAGGTGTGCCGAACATGAACGAGTAGTCCTTCTCAAGGGCGGCCAGCACCTTGCCCATCCCCTGGGGGAGCTCATCCTGATCGACCCGGTGCTCGCGAACCGAGCCGTCCGGCAGACGAGTGAGGTAGCCGCCGCCGGTGAGCGGGAGGAACCCGGTATTGGTGGAGTCGTCGAAGTCCTGCCGGGTCCAGAATATCGTGAGCTTGTCCTTGTACGGCAGGCCTGCGTGCGGGCAGAACGTGCCACAGTTGCCGCACTCGTTGCACAGGCCGTCGAGGTGGACGATCTGTCTCGGGTCGGCGAAGCCGGGCACGGTGATCGCCACGTTGGCCCGGTTGGGGCACACCTCGGCGCACACCTCGCAGATGGCGTCACAGGTCAGGCAGCGGTCTCCCTCGGCTTTCCCGTTGATCGCCGCGATCAGCAGGCCCCGACGTCCGTGCACCTCGCGCTGGTCCCGCCCGACCTTCTCCGGCCTGTGGTCGTAGTCGACGTCGAGGTGCTCCTGGTGAAGGATCGCCCGGACGGCGGTCTTCGCGTCCGCGAGGGCGCGCACGATGGTGCTGGGGCCAAGCCGTCCGTCGCCGATGACGTAGACGCCGGGGACCGAGCTCTGGAAGGTCGGGTCGACCTCGGCCAGCCCCCGGGCGCTCTGGGCCAGCCCGTTGCGCGCGTACGGGCCGGACTCGACAGTTGCCCCCGTCGCACCGATCACCGTGTCGAAGGGCATCTCGACGAAGGTGCCGAGCCCCACCACCGAGCGCCGTCCGCTGGCGTCCTGCTCGCTCAGCCTCATCTCTTCGCAGCGCAGGGTGACGCCGTCGTAGGAGACGGGGGAGAGGAGCTCGTGCATGGTCAGCCCCTCGGCACGGACGAGGTTGACCTCGTGCTGGGTCGCCGGCATGTACTGCTCGGTGCGGCGGTAGACGATCACCGCTTCCTGGACGCCCTCGCTCCTGGCTGCGGTGCGGACGCAGTCCATCGCGACGTCCCCGGCGCCGATCACGGCAACCCGCCTGCCGACCTTCGCGCCGCCCTCGTTGTTGGCCTGCCAGAGGAACTCGATGGCGTCGGTGATGTGGCCGGTCTTGTCAGCGCCTTCGGGTCCCTGACCGAGCGGGCTCGGGCACCGGCCCCACGACCCGGTGGCGATGATGACGTGGGCGAAGGTCTTCTTCAGCTCCGGCACGCTGTAGTCGGGATCGGCGCCGAACCGGAACCGGACCCCGAGGCGGACGGCAAGCTGGTAGTCGCGGTCGATCTGCTCACGGGTGATCCGGAAGCCCGGGATGATGTACCTGACGATTCCGTAGGGTCCGTCGAGCTTCTCGAAGACCTCGACCTCCATGCCGTTGCGGCGCAGGAAGATCGCCGCCGCTATCCCGGCCGGCCCGGCACCGATGATGGCCACTGTGGCGTCGGTGAGCAGCGCGGGTGCCACGATGGCCTCGATGAAGGCCTGCTGAGCCCCGTCGGCGGCAGCGAGCTTGACCCCGCGCATGTCGATGGCCTGGTCGTAGTCCAGGCGGGTGCAGTGATCCCGGCAGGGCTCTGAGCACAGCACGCCGAGGATCGTGGGAGCCGTGTTGTCCAGGGCGATCGCGTCGAACGCCTCCCCGAGCTCACCGGCCGCGGTGAGCTTGAGGTACTCGGGGATCCGCTGGCTGATCGGGCAGCCACCGTCCTCACAGGGGGCCTTGTAGCAGTCCGTGAGGGGCAGAGGTGAGTCTGTCTTCCGCGACTGCATCTTCTCGCGATACCTCTTGTGGTACCGCTCGTCGCAGTGGACCTGATCGACCAGCGCCGCGAGCCGGTCGACGTCGATGCCGTGATAGTCCGTCATGACCTCGGCGGCGAGGCTCGACAGCTGGCGGAACCGGGTCACCCCGCCCGGCTTGAGAATGGTGGTGGCGACGGTGACCGGCTGGATTCCGGTGGCCAGGATCTGCGCGAGGTTGAACGCGTCGACCCCGCCGGAGAACGAGATCGGCAGGGCGCCGTCCAGGTCGCCGGAGAGCCGCAGGGCCAGGGACAGCGACAGGGGCAGCAGCGAGCGACCCGACATGTACATCTCTTCGGAGGGGAGCTCACCGTGGCTCACCTGGACGGGGAAGGTGTTGGTGAGCTTGATGCCGAACGTGAGGCCGCGCTCCTGGGCCACCGCCGTGAGGCGGCGGAACATCTCGATCGCCTCGGCATACTGCAGGTCCTCGGTGAAGTGGTGGTCGTCGAAGGCGACGTAGTCATAGCCGAGCCGGTCCAGGCAGTCCCGGGCGAACTGGTAGCCGAGCATGGTCGGGTTGCACTTCACGAAGGTGTTGAGGTGCTTCTCCTCCAGCAGGTACACCGCGATCCGCTCGATCTCGTCGGCCGGGCACCCGTGCATGGTCGACAGGGTCACTGACCTGCTCACCTGAGGACTCAGCGCGTCCAGGTCCTGGCGGGTGAAGCAGGAGAGCTCGCTGAGGTGGTCCTCGACCCAGGCGCGGCACTCCGCGAAGACGGGGGTGTCCGAGGCGTCGATCATGGCGTCGATATAGGAGTTGACCTTGTCGCCCCTGATCCCCTCGAGGTCGTAGCCGACGCTGATGTTGAAGCCCACCTCGTCGACCGTGCCGAGCCCCAGCTCCTTGCCCAGCACCGCGATCGCGAAGTACGCCTTGAGATTCTCGTCGATCGCCTGGGGGATGGTGAGCTCGGTGGACCACTCGCAGTTGTAGCCCTCGTCCTGCGCCTGGATGCAGGGCTTCGCCACGGCTTTGCGCAGCTCCTCGCCGTCAATCTTCTGGACCGTCTTGAGCTCCATGAACCGGGCGCCGGTCAGGTAGGCGACCAGGATGTTGCCGGCCAGCTGGGTCTGCGGCCCGGCAGCGGGGCCCACGGGCGAGGCCAGCCGGTCGCCGAAGGGGTCGGTGATCAGGACAGCGGGCTCGGGGTGCCAGAACTGGTTCTCCTTCACCCCGAAGATCGAGCCGTCCCGCCGCAGCTCCTCCAGCGCCCAGCCCATCAGGTGGCCAAAGGACAGTGGTCGCATCAGGTCGCTCATCCGAGGTCCTTCCCGCCTAGATCGAGGTCAGCAGACTGCCGGCCGAGGCGTGCTCGAGGCTAGATCTTCACCGTGTTGTGGGTTACACCAGCGAGCGTAACACCATCTTTTCGGTATGTTGAATAACTTTGGTTAAAGTCACTCCAAGGTAGGCGATTGTCTGCTGGGATCGTGTCGGCCGACGTACCCGGTGATGTGCTCCGGACGGATCGGCACCCGTCGCAACGGTCTGCCGACGGCCTGGCGGATCGCGGCGGCCACTGCTGGTCCCGAGGAGATCGTGGGGGGCTCGCCCACCCCGCGGACGCCGTACGGCGCATGAGGGTCGGCGTACTCCAGGACCTCGATCCTCATCGGTGGCATGTCCAGGATGGTCGGGATCAGGTAGTCGGTGAACGAGGGGTTCCGGATCAGGCCGTCGGTCACCACGATCTCCTCCATCAGCGCCAGACCCAAACCCTGGGCGCTGCCGCCCTGGATCTGACCCACGACAGCCTGCGGGTTGAGCGCTCTGCCGACGTCCTGGGCGGTGTCCAGGGCGACCACGCGGACCAGGCCCAGCTCGACGTCGACATCGACGACCGCCCGGTGCGCCGAGAAGGCGTACTGAACGTGGGCGTTGCCCTGCCCGGTCTCGGGGTCGATCTTCTGGGTCGGCCGATGCCGCCACTGGACGGTCTCCTCGACCGGGTCCTCGCCGAGCGTGTCCGCCAGTGACGCGATGACCTCGCCGCTGCCGGCGACGATCTTGCCCGCGTGGAGCCGTAGCGCAGCCGCCGGATGACCGCTCACCCGTGCGGCCCGCTCGAGGACCCGGGCACGAACCGCCTCGCAGGCACTCTTGACCGCCCCTCCGGTCACGTACGTCTGCCGGGAGGCGGAGGTCGACCCTGCGCCACCGACAGTGGTGTCCTTCGGCGCGACGGTGACGGTGTCGACCCCCAGCTCGGTGCGGCAGATCTGCTGCTCGATGGTGACCAGGCCCTGACCCACCTCCACGGCAGCCGTGTGCACCGTGGCAACGGCCTCGCCCTGGATCACCTCAAGCCGGACGCGGGCGGTGGAGAAGTCGTCGAACCCCTCGGAGAACCCCACGTTCTTGTAGGCCACCGCGTAGCCGACCCCGCGCCGGATCCCCTCTCCGTGACTGGTGTTGGAGACCCCGCCGGGCAGCAGCCGCAGGTCGGGCTCGGCCTCCGGGTCGATCTTGGGCGGCAGCGGCATGTCCCTGACGATCGAGATGAGCTCGGCCACCGGCGCGGCCGAGTCGATCACCTGGCCGGTGATGTTCTGCTCGCCCTCGCTCATCCCGTTGAGCATCCGGATGGCGACCCGGTCCAGGCCGACCGCGTCGGCCAGCTCGTCCATCAGCGCCTCGTAGGCGAAGGCCACCTGGACACAGCCGAACCCACGCATGGCGCCGCAGGGCGGGTTGTTGGTGTAGACGCCGTAGCAGTCGACGTGGACGCTCGGGAAGACATACGGGCCCAGGCCCAGGGTGCCGGCGTTGGCGACCACTGCGCTGGTGCTTGAGGCGTACGCACCGCCGTCGAGCAGGATCTCAGCCCGCCCATAGGCCAGCTTGCCGTTCTCCTGGGCGCCGAACTCATAGTGCAGGGTCGCGGGGTGGCGATGCACGTGGCCGAAGAACGACTCCTCGCGGTGGTAGACCATCTTGACCGGCTTGCCCGTGTGCAGGGCCAGCAGGCAGGCATGGACGTGCATCGACAGGTCCTCACGTCCGCCAAAGGCGCCGCCGACCCCCGAGAGCGTCAGCCGCACCTTCTCCGGCGGGAGCCCGAGCCCCCGGCAGATCTGCTTCTGGTCCACGTGCAGCCACTGGGTGGCGACGTAGAGGTCCACGCCGCCGTCCGGGGCCGGGATGGCAAGTCCGGCCTCGGGGCCGAGGAAGGCCTGGTCCTGCATGCCGACCTCGAAGTCGAGACTGACCACCACGGGGGCGGTCGGATTCGTCTCTCCCTTGCGGATGGAGACCTGGCGCACGACGTTTCCACCCTCGTGGACCTTCGCGGAGGCGGGGTCGAGGGCTGCCCGGGGGTCCGTGAGGGGTTCAAGCACCTCATAGGTGACGACGATCTTCTTGGCCGCCTGCCGGGCGATATCCGGGTGGTCGGCAGCCACCAGGGCCACCGGCTCGCCGTGGTATCGCACCACGCCGTCGGCGAGGACGGGCTGGTCCTCGTGCTCAAGACCCAGGCTGTTCTCGCCGGGGATGTCGTTGGCGGTCAGCACGGCGTAGACCCCGGGTGTGGCCAGCGCCGGGCCGGTGTCTATCGAGACGATCCGTGCCGAGGGGTGCGGGCTGCGCAGAGTGACGCCCCAGATCATCCCGTCCATCCACAGGTCGCTGGCGTAGGCGAACTCGCCGGCGACCTTCAGGGTGGCGTCGGGGCGCGTCGGGCTGTCTCCGATTCGTCCCGCGCCCTCGGTGGTGCGCGAGCCGGCGCTCGCGGGCGCCGTGGCTGGTGTTCTGGATGTCATGGCGTTCACGGTGTTCACGGTGTCTACCCAGCCTTGCGGATCAGTGACTGATGGACGGAAGCGACCTCTTGGGCCAGCGACTGCTCGTCGACCGTGACGACGTGGTCACGTTCGACCACCGCCTGTCCGTCGACCAGGAGCAGCTCCAGCGGTGGCGGGGCGCCGAGGATCAGGGCGGCCACCGGGTCCTCGATACCGGCGTGAGCGAGGGTGTCGATCCGCCAGAGCGCCAGATCGGCCAGCTTGCCCACCTCGATCGAGCCAAGGTCAGCCGAGCGGCCGAGCACCTGCGCGCCTCCGATCGTGGCCATCGCCAGCGCGTCCCGGACTCCGAGCGCCTGCGGGCCCCCGCGGGCACGGGCGAACAGCACCGCGTGCCGGGCTTCCTCGAGCAGGCTGGCCGACTCGTTGCTGGCCGCGCCATCGACGCCGAGCCCGACGCGGGCCCCGGCCTCGCTCAGGTCCCGGGCCCGGCAGATGCCCGCGCCGAGGCGTGCGTTGGAGGTCGGGCAGTGCGCGACTCCGGTCGAGGTGGCGCCGATCCGCTTGACCGCGGCGTCGTCGAGGTGGATGCCGTGGGCCAGCCAGACGTCGCTGCCGGTCCAGCCGAGGCTCTCGGCGTAGTCCAGCGGCGAACAGCCGAACCGCTCCTGGCAGAAGCTGTCCTCGTCGAGCGTCTCGGCAAGGTGAGTGTGCAGCAGGACTCCCGCGCGGCGGGCCAGCTCAGCCGCCTCGCGCATGAGCTCAACGGTCACCGAGAACGGTGAGCAGGGGGCAACCGCGACCTGCAGCATCGAATCGGGGGAGGGGTCGTGCCAGCGGGCTATCGCCGCCTCCGTGGCACAGAGCGCGGCATCCCGGTCCTCGACCACATCGTCTGGAGGCAGGCCTCCCTGGCTGCGGCCGAGGTCCATCGACCCGCGCGCCGGGTGGAACCGCAGGCCCACCGAGCGCGCTGCCTCGATGGTGGCGGCGAAGACGTCGCCCCCTTCGCGGGGGAACACGTAGTGGTGGTCGCTGGACAGGGTGCAGCCGGTCCGGGCGAGCCAGGCGAGCCCGCCCCTGGCCGAGACATTGACGGCGTGCTCGTCGATGCCGGCCCAGATCGGGTAGAGGGTGGTGAGCCACTCGAACAGGGTCGAGTCGACGCCCAGCCCGCGGGTCACCCATTGGTAGAGGTGATGGTGGGTGTTCACCAGGCCGGGGGTGAGCAGGCATCCGGTGCCGTCGATGACGCGGGCACCCTCGATCACCGGCGCAGCCCCCGCCCCGACCGACCGGATCCGGTTTCCGTCGACCACGACGTGGCCCGTTCGGTGCTCAGTGCGCCCGGCGTCCATCGTGACAATCGCACAGTCCTGTATGACGGTCGTCTGGCTCACCGTGCCGCCTCGCCTTCGGGTGCGCCGAGGCGTTCGGCAGCCAGGTGGACGGCATCGAGGATCTTCTCGTATCCGGTGCAACGGCAGAGGTTTCCGGCCAGCGCCTCACGGATCTCCGGGTCGCTGGGCGCCGCGGTTCTGGCGAGCAGGTCGTGCGTTGCGACGACCAGTCCGGGGGTGCAGAATCCGCACTGCACCGCGCCTGCCTCGATGAACGCCTGCTGGACCGGGTGCAGGGTGTCCTCACCGCTCAGCCCCTCCACCGTGACGATCTCGCGTCCCTGAGCCTGGCCGGCGGCGACCAGGCAGGAACACGCCGGGACGCCATCCAGGTAGACGGTGCACGCGCCGCACTCGCCCTGCTCGCAGGCGTTCTTGGAGCCAGGCAGCCCGCAGCGCTCGCGCAGGACGTAGAGCAGGCTCTCGCCCTCCCAGACGTCGTCGACCTCGTGGTGCTTCCCGTTGATGGTGGTGGTCAGGCGCATGACTCAGGCGGCCTTCCGGTAGTCGGTCCAGGCCCAGGTCGCGCAGCGACGGGCCATGATCGCGAGCGAGTGCAGCCGGTAGGCCGCGGTGCCGCGTACATCGTCGATGGGGGAGGCCGCGGCCTTGACCCGCTCGCCGAACTCGACGGCCAGCGAGCGTGGCAGCAGTCCGCGGGACTCCCACAGACCGGCCTCCTCCAGCGCGTCGGCGAGGAACGTGGCCGCTGCGGCGGCGACACGCGGAGTGGGCGCAGCGGACCCGATGCCGGTGCCGACCACCCGGCGATCGGGATGCAGGGCGAAGCCGAAGGAGCAGACCGCGATGGCCATGGCGTTGCGGGTGCCGATCTTTGAGAACTGCTGCGGCCCGGACGGCGGGGTGATCCAGATGGCGCCAATAAGCTCGTCGGCCTGCAGGGCGTTGCGCTTGACCCCGAGGTAGAACTCGGTGATCGGGATCCGGCGGGTGCCCCGGACCGAGGCCACCTCGACCTCGGCCCCGGCGGCCAGCAGAGCCGGGTGGCAGTCACCGGCGGGTGAGGCGGTGCCGAGGTTGCCTCCCACGGTGCCGCGGTTGCGGATCTGCGGCGACCCCACCGTGCGGGAAGCCATCGCCAGCCCGGGCAGCCGGGCCCCCAGCTCTGTGATGATCCGGGTGTAGGTCACGCCGGCCCCCAGCCGGATGGCGGGACCCTCGACGCTCCACTGGGCCAGCTCACTGACCCGGGTCAGGTCGAGCAAGGCCTCGGGGCGGTGCCTGTCGAAGTTGAGCTCGACCATGACGTCGGTGCCTCCGGCGATCGGCACGGCACCCGGGTTCTCCGCCTTGGCCGCCAGGGCCTCGGCCCAGGTGTGCGGTTGGAGGAAGTCCATTGCCGGCTCCTGCTCTTCGCTCCAGAGGTGATGCGGGCGCGCTGCCTACACCCCATTACAGCCGTTGGGCCCAGGTCAGGAAACACGTGCAGAGCACGAAGTGTGCGACGATCCGGTGGTTCGGGTTTGTAGATTCCTCCAATCGCCCGTATGCCGGGAGGTGCTCGTCATGATCCTGCGCGACCTGCTGGCTGTCCCCGAGCTGCGTCTGCGACTGCTGGTGGGCGACGAGGAGCAGCTCGGCCACAAGGTCCGCTGGGTCTACCCCACCGAGCTGGACGCTCCGGCGCGCTATCTGTCCGGCGGTGAGCTGGTGGTCAGTGGCCTCGTGTGGCGCACCGATCCGGGTGACAGCGAGGAGTTCGTCGCCGCGATCGCCAGCGCGGGGGCGATCGGCCTGGCTGCCGGTGCGGCACACTTCGGCCTGGTCCCGGACGATCTGGTCCAAGCCTGCGAGCGACACCGGCTGCCGTTGTTCGAGGTCCCGGTCGAGGTCTCGTTCTCAGCGGTCACCGAGCAGGTCCTGAGCTCTGTCACCGCAGAGCGCATCTCCCGGCTTGCAGCCAGTCTCGGCCGGCAGCGGCAGCTGCTCTGCGCCGTGGCGGAGGGCCGGGCGCTGGATGAGCTCGCCCGGGGGGTCTCGGAGGCGACCGGTGTCACCTGCCGGGTCCTCACCCCGCTGGGCACCCATGTGGTCAGCGGGCCCGAGCCCCTGTCCGAGGACGATCTCAGCCGCGTCATCACCACCTTTCTGACCGCAGACCGGCTGCCGGCTGTCGCCGGTGGACGAGGCCTCCCGGCATACAGCGTCTTCCCGATCGGGCCGGCGCTGGGGCAGCGGCTCACCTCGTGGTTCATCGTTGCGGACGGCACCTGGCCGGACTGGGAGCCGGACGTCACCGAGATGGTCGGCGAGCTGGCCGCGATCGCCGCGCTGGATCGCGCACGTCACACCGAGGGTCTGCTGGTCGCCCGGCAGATTGCGGACGACGTGTTCGCGCTCGTCCGGGCGGGTGCCAGCGGTGGCCGGGAGGCGACTGCACGGCTGCGGCAGGCGGGGCTCGACCCTCACGGGCCGATGACCGTGGTGGTGGTCGGGTTCAGCGGAGTCCCCGGGCTGAAGGCGACGGCAGCCCTGATCCTGGATGACCTGGCCGCCCAGCTCGCCGCCCCGGTCGTGGTGTGCACCGAGGGCGCGAACGCGCTTGCCCTGCTGCCCGGTTCGGGTGATCCGACCAACGCCGCGATCCGGGCGGCGGCCTTGCGCCTCAAGCCGGGCCTGCAGACGATGCGGGTAGCGCTGGGGGTGAGTGCAGCGGCCCACTCCGGGATGCTTTCCGGGGCACTGGACAGCGCCCAGCATGCCTTGCAGATGGCCGAGCTCGCCCAGACGCCGGTCTCGGTGGTCAGCGGTGATGAGGTCACGTCCTACCAGCGGTTGCTGGCCACCGTGCCGGACGAGATTCGTCGCACCTTCGACACGCGGGTGCTGGGCGTCGTCCTGGAGTACGACAAAGCCCATGACGCCGGGCTCCGCGACACCCTGGAGACCTTCCTCGCGCACTCCGGTTCGTGGAGCCGAACTGCTGAGGCGATGCACCTGCACGTCAACACCGTGCGCTACCGGATCGCCCGGGTGGCGGACCTGACCGGTCGCGACCTCAGCCGGCTCGAGGACCAGGTCGACCTGCTGCTGGCGCTGCACTCGTCCTGAGACGGCAGGCGGCGCGGCCGTCTCCAGCCCGGTGCTGGTGACCTGGAGGCAGGACCGGCCACCGCGACCACGACATGGATCGCGTTGCCTCAGTAGGCGACCCGGTCGGTCGAGGCGAGCCACGCGTCGAACGGCACGGTGGCCCCGGGAAGGTGCACTCCGGCAACCGAGGTGGACCACTGCGAACGGTCCCTGGCGAACAGCTCGTAGAACTCCAGGTCGTCGAATCCTCCGCGGGCGGCGTCATAGCGGTCCGCCGCATAGAGCACTCGCTCGACCCTGGCCCACAGTGACGCAGACAGGCACAGCGGACACGGCTCGCACGAGGTGTACAGCGTCGCTCCGGCCAGGCTGAAGTCTGCCTTGGCGGCGCAGGCGGCCCGGATCGCGCAGACCTCCGCGTGTGCCGTGGGGTCGTTGTCCCGGGTCACCCGGTTGACGCCCCGGCCGAGCTCGACCCCGTCCTGGACGATGAATGCCCCGAACGGTCCGCCTCCGTCGGCGACGTTCTGGTGTGCGAGGTCGACAGCGGCGATCAGCCACTCGGTATCGGTACGGACCGGAAGGACGGCGTTCTCTGCCGTCGGCACTGCGCTCATCGGAGCTGTTCAAAGCGCTGGAGCCGGGCGTTGTGGATCGGGTTGGCATCGGCGACCAGGTCCACGAACCGGTGGTTGGCGATCTTGGCGATCTCGATGAGGGCGGTGGCGTGTTCCTGGGTGGGGCTGTTGCTCATCCGGGTCCATCCGCACTCCAGGATGTGTCCGTGGTCCGGGTCGTCGCGGACGCACACGATGAGCGGGAAGCCGAACCGCTCGCCATAGGCGGCAGTCAGCTCGTTGAAGGCCTTCTGCTCCTGCTCGTTCAGCCGCTTCAGGCCGTCGCTGACCTGGTCGGTCGACTGGTCCTTGGCGGTTCCGTCAGGGGCGGACTGCTCGCTGGCCAGGTGCGGGTAGTGGCTCATCAGGTCCCGCTGCTGCAGTTCGGTCGCACCGAACAGTGCCTCCTGGAACGCGATCCGGAGGTCGTGCGTATCGGAGAACGGGCGTTGGGCGAACGCGTTGCGGACCACCCATTCCGGCCCCTGGAAGAGCTGACCGAACGTATCCCCGAACTGGTCCTCAGTCATCGTGTTGACCTGGTTGAGCCTGACCGACCCGGTGGACGGCGACCCGGCGACCGCTGTGCCCCGTCCGGTGCCGGTGTGGTGGAAGACGACGTTGAGCAGAATGGCACAGATGCTGCCGAGGGTGATCCCGCTGCTGAAAAGGATCTGGGCCCAGTCAGGGACCGCGGTGGCGACGTTGGGCTGGGCGGTGACGAGCATGGCCAGCCCGATCGACGACGATACGATGACGATGTTGCGATGGTCGTGGAAGTCGACCCGGGTGAGGGTCTGGATGCCCACCACCGCGACGGTCGCGAACATCGCCAGGGCGGCGCCACCGAGCACTGGGCGGGGGATCCCGGCGACCACGGCGGCCGCCTTGGGCAGCAGGCCCAGGATGATCATGATCACGCCGGCCGAGGCGACGACCCAGCGGCTCTTGACGCGGGTCAGCCGGACCAGACCGACGTTCTCGGCGAAACAGGTGTAGGGGAAGGAGTTGAAGACGCCACCGATGGTTGTGGCCAGCCCGTCGGCACGCAGGGCACGGGCGATGTCGTTGGGGACGATCTTCTTGTCCACGATCTCGCCGGTGGCGAACACGTCTCCGGTGGTCTCGACCGCGGTGATCAGCATGACGACGATCATCGAGATGATCGCGGCGGCGCCGAACTTCGGCCACCCGAAGTAGAAGGGTGTGGTGACCCCGACGATCGCGCTGGAGCCGACCGCGTCGAAGGTCGCGTCGCCGAGCGCCCAGGCGACCCCGGTGCCGACCACGAGCCCGGCCAGGACGGCGATGGTGGCCATGAACCCGCGGAAGACCCGCTGGATGATGACGATCAGGGCCAGCGTGCCCAGCGCGTAGGCCAGGCTGCGGCCGCTGACCGGCTTGCCGGCCGCGACACCGTTGACGGCATCAGAGGCAGCGACCGGGAGCAGCGCGATCCCGATGATGGTGATCACCGAGCCGGTCACCACGGGCGGGAAGAACTTGATCAGCCGGCTGAAGTACGGCGCGAGGAAGAAGGTGAAGAGCCCGGCCACGATGACCGAGCCGTAGATCAGCTGCAGTCCCTCGGTCCCGCCGCCGGCCGAGAGCCCGATGGCGATCATCGGCGAGACGGCGGTGAACGTCACGCCCTGCAGCAGCGGCAGCTTGACGCCGACCTTCCAGAAGCCGACAGACTGGATGATCGAGGCGATCCCGCAGGTGAACAGGTCCGCGTTGATCAGGTGGATGAGCTGTTGGGTGTTGAGGCCGATGGCGCTGGCCAGCAGGATCGGCACGATGACCGCGCCGGCGTAGAAAGCCAGCACATGCTGCAGGCCATAGAGCGCGAGCTTGGGTGCCGGGAGCACCTCGTCGACCGGATGGGTGGGCGGTCGGCGGGTAGCGGTTGGCGTGGCGGTACGGCTCATCGGGCACCTCGGATGGACGGGAAGTGCCGGGTCGGTCCCGGCGGTTCCGGAGTCGGGCAGGTGTCGTCGACATTCAGAACCGAAACCCTGGATGTCGGGCAACCTCGGCAAGCGTGCGGCCGCAGCTACCGGTGGCGCCATCTGCCGAACTGCCAGAGAAGCCCGGGCGCCAGCTCAGATGCTTGTGCGATCGCACAGGGCAGGCGGAGTGATCCTGGGTGCGGTGTAGCCTGCAAAGAATTCCTCGAGACCAGGGGCTGACCATGCGTGACATCCTTCAGGATGTGTTGCCCTGGTATCGCCAGGGAACCCGTTTTGCTGTCGCCACAGTCGTTCGGACCTGGAACTCGTCTCCGAGGCCCATCGGGGCGGCGATGGCTGTCAGCCAGACGGGCGAGGTCGTCGGCAGCGTCTCTGGTGGATGCGTTGAGGGCGCCGTCTACGAGGTGGCACAGAAGGTGCTGCAGAGCGGGGTTCCGGAGCTGGTCACCTACGGGGTCAGTGATGGCGATGCGCTCTCGGCCGGTCTGACCTGCGGCGGGACCATGGAGATCTTCGTGCAGCCTGTGGACCGTGCCGCCGCGTACCTTCAGGCGGTGGCCGATGCTGTTGCGGCACGTCAACCCGTTGCGGTTGCCACGGTGGTGGCCGGCGGTCCCGGCCCCGACCGGCTGGGCCTGAGCCTGGTCATCACCCCGGAGCTGACCCATGGCTCGCTAGGCGGCGCCCGCCTTGACCAGGCCGTCACCGACGATGCCAGGGGCATGCTGGGCGTGGGCAAGACGGGGCTGCTTCAGCTGGGCAAGGACGGCGAACGCCGGGCTCAGGACCTGTCCGTGTTCGTGGAGTCCTATGCCCCGCCACCGAGGATGATCGTCTTTGGCGCCATCGACTTCGCGGCCGCGATGGCCGGCATCGGCAAGTTCCTCGGATATCACGTCACGGTGTGCGACGCACGGCCGATCTTCGCCACCAGCAAGCGCTTCCCCGAGGTCGACGAGCTTGTTGTGCAGTGGCCGCACAAGTACCTGCAGGAGGTTGAGGTCGACGAGCGCACCGTTCTCTGCGTGCTCACCCACGATCCCAAGTTCGACGTACCGCTGTTGACCCTGGCCCTGCGCACGAAGGCCGGCTACATCGGCGCGATGGGCAGCCGGCGGACCCACGAGGACCGTCTTCAACGGCTGCGCGAGGCCGGGGTGAGCGACCAGGAGCTGGCAAGGCTGTCCTCCCCGATCGGCCTGGACCTCGGCGCACGCACCCCTGAGGAGACCGCTGTCTCGATCGCCGCAGAGATCATCGCCCGGATGTGGGGAGGGACCGGCCGGCCGCTGACCTTGATGAGCGAGCCGATCCACCGGGAGCCGCTGGCCAGCGTCCCGAGACCAGCAGAGTCAGCGTCCCAGATGAACCGCGTGCCTGGCCTGTGACATGACTATCGCCGGGCTGGTTCTTGCTGCCGGTGGCGGTCTCCGCTTCGGGCGCCCGAAGGCGGAGGTCGTGGTCGGCGGCCGACGACTGGTGGACCACGCGGCGCAGTCGTGCGTTCGTGCGGGCTTGAGTCCGGTCGTCGTGGTTCTCGGCGCCGCGTTGCTGACACCGCTGGCCGAAGGGCCCGACGGCCAGGCTGCCGAGGTACGGCTGGTGCACAATGCCGACTGGGCCAGCGGTATGGCGTCGTCCCTGAAAGCCGGTCTGGCGTCTCTGCAGGCCGACGGCGACGTCGACGCTGTCGTCGTCACCCTGGTGGACACCCCGTCTGTCGGCGCGGAACACCTGAGCCGGATCGTCTCGGCGCTGCGTGACGGTGCCACTGCGGCCGTCGCCACCTACGACGGCAGGGCGCGCACTCCGGTGGGGCTGACTCGGGAGGTGTGGGCGGAGGTGGCCTCAGCGGTCGCCGGGGACGAGGGTGCCCGCGTCTGGCTTCGTGCCCACCCTCACCGGGTCTGCGACGTGGAGTGCACTGACCTCGGCGGATGGACCGACATCGACACCCCCGCCGACCTGCCCGACTGACGATGCGACCTCAACGCCCGCTGGCGTGGGTGGCATTCTCAGGAATCTCGCAGGGTTCGTGGTGTCGCACGACTGTCAGCCACCGAGTGCGCAGGCGGCTGCTACGGAAGGCTGATTGAGGTCTAGTCGCTGTCCGAGCTGGTGCTCTGCCGGTGCCTATAGCGCAAGCGCCGAGTCAAGATCAAGAGTCGGCGGGGAGAGACAATTCACAGTCCGGTCGAGGATCGACCCTGGCAACGTGGTGACCATGGACAAGGATGAGAAGGCCGAGAAGGAAGCCGAGTTGATCGCCAAGCTGGCCTTGGCCAGACGCGCCAAATTGCTGGAAGCGCTGGCTGCCGCCGCAGATTCCCAGAGGACACTGCTCCCCTCGGTACCCACTCGGACAGACCTGGTCGGTCACCAATTGGCCGGGTGACCCGGCATCCCGACGCAGAGCCGTACCGCACCCCCTGCCCGGTTTCATACTGCGAGCGTGCCGGCATCCAGTCACCGGCTGTCAGGTCCAGCGACGTGCACGACGCACGATCGCTGCGCTGGCCTCGGCCGGGAAGTATGAGGGTCGGTTCCAGGGACCCACTCGGATGGGGACTGCGCTGTCCTCAGAAACTGGCATCCAACAACGCTACGACCTGGGCGCTGGCGCTGGCTGCCATTGGCGGACAAGAGCCCGGAGCCCGGCGTCCCTCGCCTCGGTGTCACAAAACGAGCGGTTGCGCGACGACCGCACCCACGATCACGCCGCACACCAGTCGTGTGCCCATAGCCCGCGATCCCCATCAAGAGAGCAGAAGGAGCTGAGCCGGGCGTGGGTCTGCAGGGCTCTGGCTCAAGGGGAGCCGTCGCGCTCATGGTGCGAGGAAACCGAAGCCAGCACTTCGGCGGGTTCAGGGCATTCGTGTCCAACCGCCGCACCCGTGACAGGGCCAAGCGGGGGCCAACGCCGCCGAGAAGATAGAACACTGCTCCCTGGGACCCGAACAATGACCTTCCCCGGCTGACCCTGATGGGACCGGTCCGGATACGAGCCACGGCGCGCTGGAGAGGAACCGGTGGCGTTACACCGAGATCGTGGCCTACCTCGCTACCCGTGGCCGACTTGTTCCGCCGGTTGCGGGTCCGTGGTGAGGCCCGCGGCGACGAAGACATGCCAGACCTGGCCATGGCGCTGACCGTTGTCGCTGGCGGCCCCTTCGACCAGCTATGGGCCCACGGGCACGAGTGATCGCCATCCTGTTGCGGGGTGCACTAATCCTGGCTGGCTGGAGCTCGTGGTGCCTTCATACGAGACTCACTGGACGCGTTCATGAATCTCCCAAGGTTCCAAGCGATCCTTGCGGCATGAGCACCTCATCCAACCACCGGAGCCCCGGAATCCTAGCGGTCCTCCTCACGTTATGTCAGTCAGAAGCGAAGTCGAGGAGGGAGAACACATGGCAGTGACTGTCGAGTTCGAGGACAACAACGGACAGATGGTGCGTTACGTCCGTCACGCCAACGGGGGCGGGCTGGTCTCACCGCGGGCGCGGGTGCACGAGGGCGCGGTAGTGGCCTCGACGGCCTACGTCGAAGCCGGTGCGCAGGTGGGTGACCGCTCTCGGATCGGCGCGGGGAGCTGGCTGGATCACGACGTGATCGTCGGGAAGGACGTCGTGGTCGCCGGGAACGTGCACCTCGGACCGCGCACGCGGGCTGAGGACGGGACGTGGATCGGCACGGGGGCACGGGTTGGGTCCGACGTCGTGATCGGGCGCGGTGCTCGGGTAGCGCCCGACGCGGTCGTGCGAGATGCAGCCGTCATGCGTCGGCAGGCAGGCTCGGGCCGCTCGGAGTTCGTGATCGCGGCGTAGACCCGGTGGTGCCCGTTCGAGCAGGGCCGTAGTCAGGCGGTGGCGACGGGATCGTCATAAGGCGATCGGGAACGGACGTGGCGTGCCGGACGTTACGGCACGTCTGGGTGTCGTGAAGTCATCTGGCCCCGCTGCACGAACAGGGAAATCCCACTGATGCAGGGCACAGATAGCTGACCCTTGACAGGAACGCAGGGTGACGGCGCGCGCCGAGTTCGGTGATCGACGGGAGAGGATCGACGACTGGGGTCATAGCCAGAGGCGCGGGTTGACCGGGGTACCGTCCTGGCGGGTTTCGAAATGCAGGTGACACCCGGTCGAGAACCCCGTCGTGCCCGAGTAAGCCACGAGCTGGCCTCGGGCCACATGCCCCGAGGTGACCACAAAGCTGGTCAGGTTGTTGTAGGTCGTTGTCAGGTCGACGCCTCGCTGCAGGCCGTGGTCGATGATCAGGCGGTTGCCGTAGCCACCGGACATCGACTCCGGCGTGGTGATGATGACGTCTCCAGCCGCCGCAGCGTAGACCGGCGAGCCACAGTTTGCGGCAAAGTCGATTCCGGGGTGGTAGCCCCGGGGGTCACCTTTCGGGCGAAACTCCTGGGACACAGGAGCGTTGAGCGGATAACTCAGAAATCCGCTGCTACTGCCCTGCGGCGCGCTCTGGGGCACGGGTTGGGTTGCCACGCCCGCTGAACGATCGCGGGCCGCAGCCTCGCGGGCTGCTTTGGCTCGAGCCGCTAGCTGTCTTCCCAGTGAGTCCGACTCGGCTTGCATCTTCGCGAGGTGAGTCATCTCGGTGGCCCTCCTGGCGGCCACCGTCGCCTCGTTCTGGGTCTGGTCGGAATAGAGGATATCGAGCTGGGTCTTGGCAGCGGCTGCGGTCTTGCGGGCACCGGCGGCTTGAGCCAGGGCAGCTTCAGCCTGGACCTTCAGCGCAGCCACCTGTTGGCGCACGGCGACAAGGTGAGCCTGGTCGGCTTGACCTTGCGCCCGCACCGTGCCCAGTCCCCGTAGCGTCTGGCTACGGATTCGCATGACGGTGTCCATCGTGATGAGGCGGTCGGTGAAGTCCGCAGGGCTGGTGGCCTCCAGCATGATCGAAAGGGCGGATGCCGGGCCTTGCTGATAATCGTCGCGGACGAGGTTGGTGAGCTGGTCTCGCACCCTCTGACCGGTGCGGGCATTCTGCCCGAGAGCGTCCGTGGCCTTGGCCGCGTTTGCCTGCGCAACGGCAAAAGCTGTGGTCATCATCTGGCTGTTGCGATCGGCCACAACCTGTGCGGCGGCGGCGGAAGTCAATGCCTGCCGGGCCCGGGGTAGCGCCGCTGTAGTGCGTTGCAGCTGCAGTATGGCTTTGGCCAGGTCCTGGGAGGTGCCCTCGATCGCGGTGCTCAGCTGGGCGATGTTGGCGTCAACCTTCTTCTTGTCTCCTGCGGTGTCAGCCGAACTGAGGGGTACCAGACCCAGGATGAGCGCAGCGGCCGTGGCCACGCAAAGACCTACCGTTCGCACTCGGGTGCGATGGCGGCAGTGCCGCGACACGGTCAGAACCGGCTTCACCATTTCATTGTGGGCACGGGCACGTGGCACAAAGCCGGACATTTGGCTGGCGACCCTGCGCGTGTCGAGTCCTTGGCTGGCGAATCAAAGGCTCCGGGTCATGAAGACGATGTCTCGGCTCAACGGACAACAGCCTTCAGCAAAAGCGACATCCGCCACGTTGAAGGCCGCTGGGTATGGCGTGCTCGCTGTCCAGGTTGGGCGCTGGGAGGGCCATTGACTGACCCGGGTCGCGGTGTGCGAGGTCGCGGTCGCTGCTATCGCGGCGGTGGGTCCTGCGAGTGTTCGGCCCTGCACCGCGCGATCGTGGCTCGCCACGAACCGCGGCCACGGCAAAGGCCCCGCTCGATATAGTCAGGGACGTCGGCGGGCAGCCGCCGGGTAACAGGAGATCATGATGAGAGAGTTCGCCAATGACGTCGGCGGCGGCCTGTCCCTGTTGAGCGGGCCACTGCTGATCAGCGTCGCGCTGGTGCTGCTGGTGCTGCTGGTGCTGCTGCTGATCGCGACGCTGATCGTGTGGCGGGTGTACCGGCGCATCCGCCGCTGGCAAGTATGGGACGGGGGCGTGGCCGCGATCCGGTTGCGGGCGCTGCCGCCCGGGCCGGGACGTGACATCGCCCGGTTGCGTCGTGACTTGCGCGAGGAGGTCGAGGCCGCCGACGTGATGCTGTCTCGCGCGAAAGACGGCCGGCTGTTCATCGTCGACGCGCGTGCCATCGTTGATGACCTCAAGATCAACGCCGCGTCGGTGGATGCCGACCTCGCCAGCATCCAGGACTACGCGGATGTGACCCAGCAGCGCAGCGCCCTGGACGGGCTCGGTCCCCAGGTCGCGCGGCTGATCCAGACCAGCTACCTGGCTCGGCAGACAATGCTGCAAACCGAGGTGGCGGACCGCGAGCGGAACCTGAGGGACCTCAGTGAGCACGTCGAGCGGCAGGCCGCCGCGTTGAAGATCTATCGTCAAGGGGCGCACGGTCTCGACCTCGGCGACCCGCATGCCTAGCCACCTCGAGCGACTCGCAGTCCCGCGGCCCAGCCAATGGCACGAGTTGCCTACCGGCAGGTCCTTGCCCAGCTGGAGGTCAGCCAGATTGGGCTGAACAGCTACGAGGCCGCGCAGCGACGGCCTGCGCCGACCAGCACCGACCGACATGTCCCGTAGTAGTAAAGCAAGCCCGGCCAGTGCCTGGTCGAGCCGCTGCAGCCGCTGCTCACCGCTGTCGGTGTCCTGTCGGCGGTGTTTGGTGAACTGCGCGACACGCTCGCGATCGTCGTCGTCATCGCCGCGGTCGTGATCGTCGAGACACTCACCCGAGCTCCACGCCGGAGGTGCCCTGGCCGGGTTGCGCGGCTCTGACAGCGTCGGTGTCACGCGTTCGCCGCGACGGCGGCCTGGGCGAGTTGTCCACCGCGGAGCTGGTCGTTAGCGATGTCATCGAAGGCGCAGCCGGCGACCTGGTGCCGACCACTGCCATAGCCTTTCATCCTTGGGCGAATGCCTCAACGAACAAGGACGCACGTCTCTCGCGGAACGACGCAACCGACGCTTCTGAAATGGCTGTGCGCCTTCGATGTGAGACCCGAGGCGGAGGAGCTCCGCTGTAGGCACATCAGCCGCCGAGGCGTGATGTCACGTCGCCAATTCGGGTCTCCATGAAGGATCGGGGCGAGCTCGGACCGACTACGTGCCCCTGTATGTCAACGCTTGGCCCACGCTGTCCACGGTGGCGCAGAAGGTGATGGCCGGGCACGACACCGACGGCAGATCGTAGTACGAATCGATCTTGCTCGGCTTCGACCATCCGCTTGAACCGCCGTACGACATCGCGTTGCCGCGCAGGTCCACGGCCATGCAGAACGCCGAGCTGGGGCAGGACACGGAGACGATTTCGTTCGTGGAGTCGATATTGGTCGGGCTGGACCATGTGGTGCCGTTGTACGTCATGGCGTTGCCGTGCACATCGACAGCCGCACAGAACGCAGAGCTGGGGCAGGACACAGAGCGTAGTTCGCTCGTGTCGATCTTCTTGACGGTCCACTTTTTGCCGTTGTACGTGACGGCATTGTTCGCGCTGTCCACACCGACACAAAACGTCGGACTTGCGCAGGACACGGAATAGAACGCCCCGGCCGAATCGATCTTGTGCGGTGCGGACCAGCTGGCACCGCTGTAGGTCAACGCATTACCGGCAATGTCAACTGCAATGCAGAACGTGGGGCTTGTACACGACACGGAAACTAGACCGCCGGATGGTTCCAGTGACGTGGGCGCGGCCCAGCTCTTGCCGTTGTACGTCACCGCGTTGCCAAAACCGTCGACCGTCGCGCAGAAGCTCGAGCTTGGGCACGACACAGAAAGAAGGTTGCCCTTCGAGTCGATGTTCGTTGCTGTAGACCAGCTCGAACCGTTGTAGGTATAGGCGTTGCCGACGATGTCCACGGCAACGCAAAACTGAGCACTCGGGCACGAGATGGATCCGAAATAGCTCTTGGAGTCGATCTGAGCTGGAGCCGACCAACGTGTGCCGTCGAACGTGAGTGCCTTGCCGCGGAAGTCCACGGCCGCGCATGACGTTGGGCTCGCGCACGACACGGCGTTGATGACGTAATAGGTGTCAATCTTGTTCGGCTTCGACCACCCTGCGGTGCCCGAATAGGTCAGTGCGTTGCCATACACGTCGACGGCTGCGCAGAACGCGGAGCTCGTGCACGAGACAGAGGAGAGATTGCCGTACATATCGACTCTGGCTGGACTCGTCCAGTGTGTGCCGTTGTACGTCAAGGCATTCCCGGCCGTATCGGTTGCCGCACAGAATGTTGAACTCGGGCAGGAAACGGAGGAGAAGGCTGCACTCGGGTCCGCCTTGGTCGCACCGTGCCATCCCGTCAAGCCCCCGTACGTCACCGCATTCCCGGAGGTGTCCACCGCCATGCAAAAAGTCGCGCTCGGGCAGGATATGGAGCTGAGATTCTGTGCGCCCGTCTTGCGTGCCGCCGACCAGGTTCGTCCGTCGTATCCCAGCGCGTTGCCGGCGCTGTCCACCGCCATGCAGAACGTTGAGCTTGCACACGAAACGGATGTGACGTACCTGCCGGAGTCAATGCTGGCCGGTTTGGTCCAGGCCTTGCCCTGATACAACAACGCATTGCCTGAAGTGTCGACCGCCGCGCAAAACGAGGAAGTCGGACAGGACACGGCGGTGATGTACGTGTTAGAGGCGGCACTGGACGGCTTGGACCATGTGCTGCCGTTGTAGGTGAGCATGTTCCCGACGTTGTCCACCGCCATGCAGAACCTGGTGCTCGGACAGGACACCGCGATGAGGTTGCCCTCCGCAGGACTCAGTCGCACGGCCGAAGCCCAGCTTCCGGCTGTTGGCGCCGTCTGCTGCGACCCGCACCCGCCAAGCAGCATCGCCAGAGCACAGGCGGCGCCCGTCGCGAGTCCTCTCGCCCGCCGTGTGCCCCCGGTCGCAGATTGACTACCAGCGTCGAACTTCCTGCGATGCAGTCCAACCATGTTTATCAGAGTGCGCGGAGGACCCCCCTGTCTGTCAACCTTGCCATGGGTGAGTCCCCGCTCCACGAAGATCAGGCACCCGGGCGCGCCGTTCGGAGCATCCCGAGGGTGGACACAGGCCATCAGGAATGGTCCAGTCGCGGTCCAGCGAAACGAATATGCTCGCTGGACAAAGTGATCGCGACGCTGATGTGCGGATGTCGCTGGTCGCGGGACGTTCGAGTCCCGGTCCCGACCAACCGTGGCACGTTGCGCTCGCTAAGGACCCGCGAAGAAATAACCTCAAGTCGCTACGGCGTGTCGCGGGGTAGCAGGGTGTAGTTCCAGTCGCCGTGGAACTCGTGTCGGATCAGGAAGCCGCGTCGTCTGGCAGGATATCGACGACCTGCCCCCCGGCGTTCAGCCAGGTGGCGTCCTACCGGCCGACTGGCAGCGGAAGGACGCGCCTGGTGAACGCGCCCACGCGACCCGGACGGCTACCGGCTTGCTCCCTGGAAGACGACTTCGAGCTGACTTCGGAGCCAGCGCTCGTATGCCGGTGGAGTGAAACCGAGCTCGTCGCTGAGCAGGGTATAGGTCTCGGTGCCGATGTGCACGTAGAGCGTGGCTGTCAGCGCGTGAAGCGCGGGACCCGCGTTCTTGCCGAGTGCTGCGCGGGCGAACCGCTCGCAGTCGCGACGATGGCCGCGGTTTCCGGTGCGCCAGAGTTTCGCTACGTCCGCATCGTCGTCGGCGGCGCTGCGCGCCAAGGCGAAGATTGCGGCGGTTCGCTGGTGAAGCAGGGTCGAAGCGTGCGCCAGCGGGCCGGCGCGACGGCACGCGGATGTTCGACCTGGGTGTGCTCAAGGAGTTCCGTGACGACGACGGAGTCGTCCCGCGGCGTCGCCTACCGTCCGCTCGGCGGGGTGAGCTACGCACTGCGCCAGGACCCCGGGCGAGCCGCAGCGCTCGCTGGCTACGACCCGGTGGCCTTCGCGGTCGACAACGACGCGGTTTAACGGACCCGGGCCGGTGCCTGATTCAGCCGGCCAGCGCGCTGGCCTCGTAGCCGCACTGCACGGTTGGGAAGAACGTGATCGACACGCTGCCGTCCAGCGTGTGCCCGCCGACCCAAATGTTGAACGAGGCGCGGTCCATGAAGCTGCCCTGGTCGATGGTCTCGATCACCACTGGCTGGGCGCCGTGGTTGGCCATGCCGGTCTTCCTGGTAAAGAGCCGGGCGAGTCGACTGCGCGGCGACGGCGCGATGGTGAGGGACATGTTGCCTCCTTTGACGTAGCACGAACGAGCCGGCGCCGGCCGGGAAAGCACGGGGTCCCCCCGCTGAGTAGTTCTGGCCCCGGCTGTTCAAAGATGGCATCGGCGGGCCGACGTGTCCAGAAAGGGTGAGGCCGGCGCGCCGGTCAGCCCGGCTCGGCGACGAGCTGGCTGCGGAGCGTCGCGAGGTCCGACTCGAGCCAGCCCTCAGCGGCCCTGCCGTCCTCCATGCGGAAAATCTCGATCCAGGTGGTCGTGACCTCTCGACCCGAGGCGGGGAAGCCCATGAAGTCGCCACGATGGGTCCCGCGATCAGTGCCGCGGACCACCACCCGGTCACCGTCGACCAGCACGTCCTCGAGCGTGGTGTGGAGGTCCGGGAAGGCCGCCCGGTAGTCGGTGACCGCCCCGCCGTACTCGCGGGGCCCGACGATCCGCACGTCGAAGGTGTTGTGGCTGACGAACTCCGGGGCGAGGAACGCCTCGGTTTCGCCGACGTTGCCCTTGTTCCAGACTTCGTCAAAGAAGCGACGTGCGGCCGCCCTCAACTCGTCATCGGACATTCTCGCCTCCCTGGCTCACAAGGCCGCGAAGTGTGCGGAAGCTCGTCCTGCCAGTAAACGCTCAGCGCCCATGGTCGGCAAGTGTCTAGACGGCCGAACCGCCACAGCCGGGCCATCGCTAGTCCCGTTCCGCTGGTCGTGGCCGTGTCCGCTGGCGACGATGTGACGCACCAGCTCGAGCCCGGCTAACCCTCCTTCTGCGCCTTGAGGTCGTACGTGAAATGGAGCCCGACGTCCAGCGAGCCATCTGGTTTCTGCGGCTTGTACTCCAGGTCAACCTTCGCGAACGCGAGCACGACGCTCTCGATGGTCGTGCCCCCCTCGGCGCTGACGCTCATGGAGACGCTCGTCACGAGGATGTCCGTCATCTTGATGATGAGGTATTCCTGCTGGCCCTCGCCGGCCTTGCGGACCGTGATCGTCGCCTCACTGATGTGTTGACCCGTGGCACACGCCTTCATCAGGAGTGGCGAGGCTTTGTCGACGTGATGGGTGAAGTTGAAGTCGTGGAAGCTCGCCTTGCCTGCACCGCCTCCTCCTCCGTGGCCTGCGATGCCGGACTGGGACACGCCCCAGGACCACGACAGTACGTCGATCTCGTCCTGGTGCTTGGCGTCCTGAGACTCACCCTTGATCGTGCCAATGCGGGCGAAGATCGACATTTCCATAACGGCCTTCTCCCCTTTGGGCTGTGCCGGCGGACTACCCCAAGGTCGCTCTCCCGGTGGCCGGTGTCAACCTTTGTCAGTCCGGCTGCTAGACGATTCCCTTCAGGATCGGTGTCTGGCCAGACTCGGTCCAGGTGTCCGGCGGAGGGCTCTCCGCGCGGCTGCCAACCCACTCGGGTGCGGCTCGCATTCGGTCTGCGGTCCAAGAGGGGCCACGGGGCGTCGGGGTGGTCTATGCATGAGGCCCTTGCTCAACCCTGTGAGTACGACGACACATCCGAGGCGAGGTCCCAGTCCAGCAATGCGTCAACTTAGAAGTCACTTCGTCGACCAGGCACGACGCTCCGGCGCGTCATGGACAGACATCGGCAGGAGTATGGGAGTTTCCAACAAGCGGCTCAAAAGCGATTCGTTCCCAAGGAGCCGGCGAAGGATCGGCTTCCCGGGAGGCCCTGAGGATGGGCCGCAACTACATCGGTACCGAGCACATCCTGCTTGCGCTACTGGATGTCGAGGACGGCACGGGCATACTCGCCGGCCTCGGAGTCGACAGGGTGACCACTGAAGCCAACATCGCCGCCGCCCTTGCCGTTCACGAGAAGCAGGGAAGGTGAGGCAGTCAGTCACATGCCTGGAGGGTGCCTGCCGTGGTTGGGCAGGTCTGCCCTGATAGGAGCCATTCGTGTGGGGCATCGATCCGACCCGGGTCAGATGAGTCCGCAAGCCAGTGACCGGCCACGGGTCGAGGCGTGTACCGCAGGGGCGCCTCACCGCGCACTGATCGCGTAGGTCCGGGCGAGCGCTTGAGCTGAGGGCCGGACTGCGGAACGCAAATGGGACGTGACCCAGTGAGAGTGGCATCACCGGGTCATGTGGTGATCGCTTCAGACAACACATCCGTGGGCTCGACCGTCCGGGGCATCTTGTCCTCCCCGCAGTCTGCCCCGCACGCTTGTCCCCGACGCTGGGGTTGACCCGACAGACGTAGTTCGGGCGGTCGCCGGCTCAGTCAGCCTCAGGGCCGTCGTGGTCAGCGGGTGTGGTCGGGCTGCTCTCTTCGGCGGGCAGGAGCCTGGTGAGGCTCTCGATCTCCTTCTTCAGCTCGATCATCTTCAGCTCACGCCCGACGGAGAGCTGCTGGAACCGCTCGAGCTCGGCCACCCGCGCCCGGTCCTTGGTCACGTCGCGGGCCGCTGCGAACACCCCGAGCGGGTTGCCGTCGGCGTCGCCGTAGACCGAGGCGTTGTACAGGACCTCGGTCCTGGTTCCGTCCCTGTGCCGGATGGTCAGCGGGTAGTCCACGGCCATTCCTTCGGCGAACACCTTCTGGTAGATCTCCTCTGCGCGCCCGGGGTCGCTGAAGTAGTCGGAGAACGTGGTCCCGATGAGCTCCTGCCGGGGGACGCCGGTGATCTTGACGGTGGCCTGGTTGGCGTCGGTGATCTTGCCGGCGGGGCTGATCGCGACCAGCGAGTCCAGGCTGGACTCGATCATGGACCGGGCGGCCTCGAAGGCCCGGGCCTGCGCGGTGACGTCGCGGACTGCGGCAAAGACCCCGAGCACGTTGCCGCCGGCGTCGCGGTAGACCGTGGCGTAGTACATGACCTCAACAAGGCTACCGTCGCGGCGGTGGATGGCCAGCGGGTAGTCTCCGGCCATCCCGTGGGCGAACACTCGTTGGTAGACCCCTTCGGCGGAGTCGGGGTCGGTGAAGTAGTCGGAGAATGAGGTCCCGATGAGCTCCACGCGGGGGACTCCGGTCAGTCGTACCGTTGCCTCGTTGGCGTCGGTGATCTTGGCTTCGGGGCTGATCGCGACCAGTGCGTCCTGGCTGGTCTCCAGCATGCTCCGGGCCGCCTCAAAAGCCTGAACCTGTTTGGTCACGTCCCGGGCCGCGGCAAACACACCGAGCACGTGGCCCTTGATGTCGTGGTAGACCGACGCGTTGTACCGGACTTCGGTCAGCGTCCCGTCACGGTGGCGCATGGTCAGCGGATAGTCCAGGGCCGAACCCTGCTCGAACACCAGCTGGTAGATCCTGTTGGCTTTCTCGGGGTCGGTGAAGTAGTCGGAGAACGCAGTCCCGATGAGCTCCTGTCGGGGGACCCCGGTGACCTTGACGGTGGCCTCGTTGGCGTCGGTGATCTTGCCGTCGGGGCTGATCGACACCAGCGAGTCCGGGCTTGACTCAAGCATGCCCCGGGCGGCGTTGGCGGCCTGCACCTGCATGGTCACGTCCCGGGCCGCGGCGAACACCCCCAGGACGTGGCCCGCGATGTCGCGCTGGGCCGTGGCGTAGTACAGAACCTCCACCAGCCGGCCGTCCCGGTGGAGAATGGTCAGCGGGTACTCACCGGCCATCCCGTGGGCCAGCACCCTTTGGTAGACCGCGTCGGCCTTGTCGGGCTCGGTGAAGTAGCCGGAGAATGCGGTCCCGACCAGCTCCTCACGGGGGACGCCGGTCAGTGTGACCGTGGCCTCGTTGGCGTCGGTGATCTTGCCGGCCGGGCTGATCGACACGAACGAGTCCTGACTGGTCTCCAGCATCTCCCGGGCGGCGCTTGCGGCCTGCACCTGCTTGGTCACGTCGCGCGCTGCGGCAAACGCCCCGAGCAGGTGGCCTTGGGCGTCGTGGTAGACCGACGCGTTGAACAGGACCTCGGTCAGCGTCTCGTCCCGGTGGCGCATGGTCAGCGGGTAGTCCGCTGCCATCCCGTCGGCGAAGACCAGCTGGTAGATCCGGTCAGCTTGGTCAGGGTCGGTGAAGTAGTCGGAGAACGCGGTCCCCATGAGCTGGTCACGGGGGACGCCGGTGACCTTGACGGTCGCCTCGTTGACGTCCGTGATCATCCCGTCAGGGCTGATGGACACCAGCGAGTCCAGGCTTGACTCGATCATGGCGCGGGCTGCGTCAAAGGCCTTCCGCTGTTCAAGGACGTCGCGGCAGATCACCGAGGCGCCGACGACCGCGCCACCCTGGTCGCAGATCGGTGAGACGGTCAGCGAGACCGGGAACACCTCTCCGTCCTTTCGGACGCGTTGGGTGTAAAGGCGTTTGACCGGCTCGCGGACACTCACCTTGGCTACCAAAGCCGTGTACTCACCCGTGCGGCCAGCGGAGATGAGGCGACGCGCGGACTTACCGATCATCTCGTCGCTGGAGTAGCCGAACATCCTCTCGGCGGCTGGGTTCCAGCTGGTGATGATGCCATCGAGGGTGTTGCCGATGATGGCGTCGTCTGAGAAGTTGACGAACGCCGCCAGGTGCTCGGCGACAGCCGACGCCCGTCGTTGCTCGGTCTCGTCGCGCACGATGGCAGACAGGCCGGTGACCTGCCCGTCCTCGTCACGGACCGGTGAGATCGATACCGACACCGGGAACACCCTTCCGTCCTTTCGGACGAGGCTGGTCTCAAACTGCTCAACGGGCTGGCCCCCTCTGACTTTGGCCAGCGTGGCGATGGTCGCTTCGGTGCGACCATCGGGGTTCAGGGGGTCGCCGGACCTGCCGACGATCTCCGCGCGCCGGTAGCCGAACATCCTCTCGGCGGCCGGGTTCCAGCTGGTGATGATGCCGTCAATGGTGGCGCCGATGATGGCGTCACCGGAATGTTCGACGACCGCCGCCAAAAGCTGGGCATTCTTGACCGCCTCTTTCCGCTGGGTCACGTCGCTTGCCGCCCTGATCGCCAACAAGACGTCCCCGGTGTCGATGTAGGACACGCTGATGGTGATCGGGAACTCGGTGCCATCGTGTTGGCGCCCAGCCAGCTCCAGATCAAGCCCAAGCGAGCGAGTTCTCGGGTCTGCGAAGTAGGTCTGCCGGTGCTCGGCGTAGATCTGCCCGAAAGGCTGGGGCACCAGGATGTCGATGCTCTGCCCGATCAGCTGGTCACGCGCATACCCGAACTGCGACTCGGTGTGGCTGTTGACGAACCGGATCTTGCCGTTCTGGTCCATCCCGACCAGGGCTTCGGGCACAGCCTCGAGCATCTCCTCGAACCGAGTCGCCTTCGGATGCATCTGCTCCCCCTCGAACTGCCACGGATAATCCGAGACTGGCAAGAACCTCAATCCTCGACAAACACGTTACTCCGAACCCTGCCCTCATCCCAGGTGAGCGCATGCTGCCCCCAGGGTTCAAGACCAAGATCCCGACAGTAATGATTCTCGGCGAGGTGCGCCGTCCTGCGGGTCGATGTTGGCCACATGGGCCCGCCCCGTGATACGACGACCTGGATGAACGATGTCGACGGAGGTGATCGCAGTGACCGACGCCTATGCGTTCCAGGCGCGGCTCTATGACCTCGTCGTCGAGCCGCTCAACGAGCCACTTCGCGCAGCAGCCCACCGGCTGTGCCCACCTCGTCCGGGGTGGACGGTCCTTGATGTCGGCTGCGGCACCGGATCGGCGCTGGCGGAGTACGAGGCAGCGGGCTGCCACGTGATCGGTGCCGATCCGTCTCCCGCGATGATCGCGCAGGCGCGTGACCGGTTGGGCGGTGCAGCGGACCTGCGGCTCTTCGTCGGTTCCAGGTTGCCGGTTGACGATGCCTCGG